>DAHUZH010000019.1 GCA_027306695.1 Acidobacteriaceae bacterium | reverse complement strand
AATGCGCAGTGCTTTCATGTCCACCATGAAAGCACAATTCCCCACTATGCGCAATTACTTATGTCGTCGCGTATAGTTTGCGCTTGCTCGCGTTGGCAAGATGAAAGGCAAGCGTGCCGCCACCGGCGCCAGTGCCGATGATGATCGCGTCATAAGGTTGAGACTCAGACATGAAAAATCCTTTTATCGAGCGCGGAAAAGCGTGATGGGAAAACGTTACAGGCTGCCGGACTGGCGCAGCATGCCGCCGTCGATGAAAAAAGTGCTGCCAGTGCAATAACCGGCTGAGTCGGACGCGAGGAAGATGGCAAGGTCGGCCACTTCTTCCGGTTTCCCCCACCGGCCCAGCGGAATTTCCGCCATCAAGGTCGCTTCGATTTTCTTGTTCACTTCGACATCCGCGTCGATGGGGGTGTAAATCGCGCCAGGCGCAATGTTGTTGACGGTAATTTTGTGCGGCGCGAGTTCCACTGCAATTGTCCGCATCAACATGCGAAGACCGCCCTTGGCGGCGCAATAGGGCGCATTGGTAATCATCGGAAGGTCTTCATGGATGGAAGAGATGTTGATGATGCGACCACCGCTTCCTTGCTGGATCATCGCTTTGGCGCCAGCCTGCGCGCACAGGAAAGGCCCGGTAAGATCGACGGCAATCACTTTCTGCCACAGATCAAGCGGGTATTCTACAAAGGGATGCTTATATTCCAGGCCAGCGTTGTTGACGAAAATATCGAGACGACCCAGCGTTTTCACGGACTGCTGCACCAGGTTGTTCACCTGCTCCGGGTTCGAGATGTCCGCCACAATCGCCAGTGCCTTGCCGCCAGCGGTTTGAATCTCTTGAACGACTCCATTGGCCAGTTTAGGGTCGCCCACGTAGTCGATCACGACGGAGGCGCCTTCTTTGGCCATTCCGCTGGCGATCGCTTTGCCAATGCCTGTGGCCGCACCGGTAACGATGGCGACCTTACCTTGCAATTTCATAGTGTTCTCCTCGAACATCGTTGGTTTCGTTCTTTTATAAATGCTGTTTCAAAAAATAATGGTTGTGGCGGCGAACGGACTGTGCGAATCGTGCATACTCTGCCTAACTCTTTTATATATAGATGCGAGCCGGGAAATTCGAGTCTGCGCAGAGTCGGTTGTCCGTGCATGCCCCACAGGAATTTCAAACATCGTGGGTGCACCGGCTATAATTCGCTACGTTCATGAATTGGGCTCCCGCACGCACGATCCATCGTTGGTTTGATTCGGAACAAGGCGTTCCCGATCATCAGGTTTCGCGCTGGCTGTTTCTGCGCGCACTCGGCCTCATCTATTTTTCCGCGTTCTATTCTCTGATTTTTCAAATTCGCGGTTTGATCGGCCCGCAGGGAATTCTCCCGGCAAGTCAGTACTTGACCGCTGTGGCGCACGGACTGGGCCCACTGCGTTTCTGGTTCGCGCCGAGCCTGCTGTGGATTTCGAGCGGCACACACATGCTGATGGGCCTCTGCTGGGTGGGCATCGCGGCGTCGCTGCTGGTTGTCGCAAACGTGTGGCCGCGCGCCACGCTGCTGGTTTGCTTCGTCTGTTTTCTTTCGTTTGTCTGCGCGGCGGGAGACTTTTCCAGCTACCAGTCGGACGGCATGCTGCTGGAGGCGGGCTTCATCTCCTTGTTTTTTGTACCCGGCGGATTTTTCCCCGGCTGGGGCAACGGTAAGCTACCCGCGCGAGCCAGTCTTTTTCTGTTGTTGTGGGAGTGGTTCCGCATTTACTTCGAGTCGGGCGTCGTGAAGCTGGCCAGCGGAGACGAACAATGGCGACACCTGACCGCTATGGACCAGTACTATCAAAACGGCCCCTTACCCACATGGATCGGCTGGTACATGCAGCATTTGCCGCACTGGTTTCACGCGGCGACCGTTATCGCCACATTCGGGTTGGAACTGATCGTGGTGTGGATGATATTTCTGCCGCGTCGCTGGCGGATCGCATGTTTCTTCATCGTGACCGCGTGGCAGACGGTCGTGATCTTGACGGCCAATTATGCGTTTTTGAACTATATCGTGCTGGTACTGGGTTTTCTGCTGCTGGACGACCGTTTTCTCGTGCGCTTTGTTCCTGCGCGCTGGCGAGCGGGTCTTTCTGCAAGTCAAGAAGCTGTGCCACCCGCCGAGAACGACTCATTTATGGAGACGCCTGCGCCTGCGGAGAATTTTGCGGAACATGACCAGACCTCCGGGATGGTTCGGCATCTCCATGCCGTACGGCTGGCTTTGACCGCAATTATGCTGAGTTGGATTTTTTATGCAACTATGGTGCCGATGTTGCGGATGTTCTGGCGAGGCATTCCTTTACCGAACGCGCCGCTGGTGGCGCTGGAACCATTTCGTATCGCGAACCAGTATGGCTTGTTCGCGGTGATGACGCGCAATCGTTACGAGATTGAATTTCAAGGCTCGAACGACGGACAGACGTGGGTGGCGTATCCCTTCCGCTATAAGCCGCAGGACGTGACCAAACCGCCCGGCATCTACGCGCCCTATCAACCGCGCTTCGACTGGAACCTGTGGTTTGCCTCGCTCGGTTCCTGGTCGCAATACCCGATCGTTCCTCGAACGGAAGTGCAGTTGTTGAGAAACGATCCTGACGTGCTGTCGCTATTTGCGGGCAATCCATTTCCCGATGCGCCTCCGCGCGAAGTGCGCGCAGTGTTGTGGCAGTACTGGTTCAGCAGCATGAAGGAAAAGCGCACGCAGGGAATCTGGTGGCAGCGCCAATTGCTGGGCACATACGCGCCCACGCTGATGCGCGTTCCCGACGGCAGAATCGGCATGATCGCGGAGCCGTCGCTTTCGGAACCGCAGGATTGATCCTGATGCCAGGTTCCTCGCAAAATCTTCGGCGCAAAAAAGCGTGTGTGATTGGCGCCGGGCCAAATGGCCTGGCGGCGGCCATTGTGTTGGCGCAGGCCGGGCTGGAAGTGGAAGTCTTTGAGGCCGAACAGCAGCCAGGCGGAGCGGCGCGCACCATGGAGTTGACGCTGCCCTGCTTTCATCATGATTTCGGTTCCGCAGTACATCCCATGGCTGCGGGGTCGCCATTTTTTTCCGCGCTGCCGTTGCAGGATTATGGCCTGGAATGGGTCCATTCGCCCGCGCCGCTGGCGCATCCGCTGGATGACGGAACAGCGGTCATGCTGGAACGCAATCTCGACGATGCGGAAGCGGCGCTCGGCGAAGATGGCCGCGCATGGCGCGATTTGATCGGGCCTTTCGCGGCAAACTGGTCGAAGCTGGCGCACGACATTTTACGTCCCATGATTGCGCTGCCGCGCCACCCATTTCTGCTGGCAACGTTTGCGGTCGATGCAGTCCCTTCCGCAAACTTCGTTGCGCGACGGCGATTTCGCAATGATCGCACGCGCGCACTGTTTGCCGGCCTGGCGGCGCATTCTTTTTTAAGTCTCGACGAGCCGCTCAGCGCGTCCTTCGGCCTGGTGCTGGCGGCGGCCGCTCATGCTGTAGGTTGGCCCATTCCGCGAGGCGGCGCGCAGTCCATCACGAATGCCTTATCGGCGCATCTCGCGCAACTGGGTGGAAAAATTACCATCTCGAAACGCATCGAAAATCTTCGAGAACTCCCGCAATGCGATCTGATAATGTGCGACATCACGCCGGGCCAACTGCTTCGTTTGTCGGGAGAGCGGTTGTCGAAAAGCTACCGGCAGCGATTGCAAACGTATCGCTATGGACCTGGAATTTTCAAGGTCGACTACGCGCTGAGCAATGCGATTCCATGGAAGGCAGCCGAGTGCCTGCGCGCCGCGACCGTGCATGTGGGTGGCAGCATGGAGGAGATTGCGGCCTCAGAAGCGGCGATGTCGGAGGGAAAGATTTCCGAGCGACCGTTTGTGCTGGTCGCGCAGCCGACGCTGTTCGATCCCACGCGCGCACCCGCAGGCAAGCACATTGCGTGGGCCTATTGCCATGTGCCGAACGGATCGGACGTGGACATGCTTGACCGGCTGGAGGACCAGATCGAACGCTTTGCGCCGGGATTTCGCGATTGCGTGCTGGCGCGGCGCGTGTTTTCGCCAGCGAATCTGGAAGCGATGGATGCGAATCTGGTGGGCGGCGACATCGGCGGAGGAGCGGTGGATTTTCGGCAATTTTTATTTCGCCCAACCTGGCGGCAATATAAGACTTCCGCGCCAAATATTTATCTGTGCTCTTCCTCCACGCCGCCCGGCGGCGGAGTGCATGGTATGTGCGGGTACAACGCCGCGAGTATGGCCCTGCATTGCTTGAAAATAATTGATTGATTGCAATGTAAGTGGTGGCCAGGGAGGGAATTGAACCCCCGACGCCAGCCTTTTCAGGGCTGCGCTCTACCACTGAGCTACCTGGCCGTGGAGATTTTCCGGGAGGGGAACTCTACACACGAGTGGAGAAAAAGAAGATTTCCGATTGCTGCTTCTTCGTGAGTATATCAATCCATGCGTGGACTGCCAAACCACCAGGATTCAAATATGCGCTTCATGATACAGTCCTCACACGGAGATTGCGCCGTGTATGTCTAGATTTTTTCAATTCGCCAAAACTGCTGCAACCATCGTTGTTTTTCTGAGTGTCGTCGCTTCTGCACAACCCGAACCAAAACTGGACACACACGAACAGCGCACAGCACGCGCAATGCTTGCCGCCGTGCAGGCGGGTCCGCTGGAGTTGCACGCATTTCTGGAGCTAATGCCGAAGGGCGCCGATCTGCACAACCACCTGACCGGCTCCATCTTTGCCGAAAACTTTATTGCGGAAGCGGTGAGTGACCATCTCTGCGTGAATCCAGCCAGCTACACATTGGTGAAGCCAGTCGGGTTGTCACGCGGCATTCCGGCCCATCCGGTCTGTAGCGCGGGCGATGTGCCGGTCGAGCAAGACTATCGAAATTCCCAACTTTATGACGATCTCATCGATGCTTTTTCCATGCGCGCCTTTGTGGCCAGGGAAGGCGACTCCGCACATGACCACTTCTTCAATTCCTTTAGCAAATTTGGCTTGGTGAGCGACGCCCATACCGGGGAGTGGCTGGATGAAGTGGCGCGTAGCACGGCCAAAGACAATACGCAATATCTTGAGTTGATGATGACGCCGGATTTCGGCCATGGCAGCGACCTGGGCGCGAAGCTGGGCTGGAACCCGAACCTCGAACAGTTTCGCCAGGCGCTCCTGTCGCACGGCTTGCGGGAAGGCGTCGAGGAAGCGCGCCAAGCGATTGAGAGCGCGGAGAAGCAGCGGCTTGCAGCGGAACATTGTGCGCAGCCGGATGCAATGCCAGCCTGCAAAGTCGAGACAAAATTTTTGTTTCAAGTGTTGCGAGGATTTCCTCCCGAGCGCGTTTTTGCCCAGATGGTGCTCGGATTTGAAGTGGCTTCCTCAGTCCCGGACGTGGTGGGTGTCAACATCGTGATGCCGGAGGATGGGCGGATTTCCATGCGGGACTATCACCTGCAGATGCAGATGTTCGATCTGCTGCACCACGACTATCCCAAGGTGCATTTAAGTTTGCATGCCGGCGAACTGGCCCCGGGACTTGTGCCGCCGGATGGGTTGCGCTTTCACATCCGTGAAGCTGTCGAACTGGGCCACGCACAGCGCATCGGTCATGGCGTAGATGTGATGTATGAAGACCATCCCCACCAGTTGCTGCACGAGTTGGCGCAAAAACATGTACTGGTTGAGATCAACCTGACCAGCAACGATTTGATCCTCGGCATACGCGGCGAGGAGCATCCATTTCCGATTTACCGCCGCTACGGTGTTCCAGTTGCATTGTCGACCGACGATGCCGGAGTTTCGCGCATTACGCTGACCCATGAATATGTACGCGCCGCAGCCACCTACCACTTGACCTATGCGGATTTGAAGCAGATGGCGCGCGAGAGTTTGGAGCACTCTTTTCTCCCTGGCAAGAGTCTCTGGCCGGAAGCGGAATCGTCCACGCCGGAGCAATTCACGCGCGTTGCGCCAGCATGCGCGCACGAGAAGTTGGGCGCGCAAAAACCCTCTGCAAGCTGTACAGCGTTTCTCGATCGCAGCCAGCGGGCACAGCAACAGTGGGAGTTGGAATCTCGTTTCCATGCTTTTGAGGCCCGCTATTGATCGCGCACAGTCGGATTTCTCCCATCATGGCTATCGATCCTGCGATGCCAGATACCACCCTGCGGATTTATCCGTATCCTTTACGTCTCCGCGGGACAAGTAGCGAGGGGCAGAGAGTTTCTTGTCCGCAGCGCAACTTATTTCTCCCGGCTGCGTGCCGGAAATTTGCAGCGCGTGCAATACGTTTCCCGTCAGAGGGTCTACTTCAAAAAGCTGCTGCTTGGGATTGGTGGCGATTCCCTTGCTCCTTAGCATCATGAAATCGCCCAGGCGTTGCGAGCGTATGACCCATGTGTCGCTTGTCGACGAGGGCAAGACATATTCGAGAAGATAATTCTTAGGAAGCGATACATGGACCGCATTCTCCTCGCCGTCTTCGCCCAGTATCCGCACGGGAAGATCGGATCCCGGCTGAAAGAAAAGCACTTTGTTTCCATAGGGCGTAAACACAGCGTCTCGTGCCGGGGCTGCGCTCGCATCCAAAGAACCTGAGCGCTTTACAGGATTTTTGTAGAGCGCCTGTAAAGACTCCGACCCGGCAATCGGTCTTGGGTCCAAATCGAGACTGCGCAAGTACGTGCCGTCCGTATCCAATAGCGCAAGCATCGGCTGGTGGTTCAACGGTTCGATTCCTAGCATCAGAAAGCGGCCCGACTCAAGCACGGCAACCTTGAGAGGCTCAAACCGCAGGCTGAGCGGTAACTGCTTGGAAAACTCTCCATTGCGCTTTGAGAGCGATATGTAATATTGAGGCGAGTTGTCTCGCTCGCCGTCCTTCTGGCTTGTTTGAGGAATGACGCTGAAGAGCGTGGCGATTGCATCTTCTCCGGGATAGGTCGAGAGGACATAGATCGTTGCTTTGTTCTGAACTGGAAGATTACGATGAATCTTCTTGATTTCTCCCGATTCGGAGATGCTGAAGAGTTGCCCAGCGACCACCCCGGACGACTGTGCTGAAGTGTTGTAAAACTCCAGAAAAGTAGTGCCATCGCTGGAGCAAAGTGCGGGGTAGCCCACGATTGGCGAATTCGGCAGACCTGTAAGAGGCTTACCGTCGCTCAAATCGATGGTTCGCACTGTTGGGGCATCTTCCTGTTCGTCTTCCGCGGAAGTGTTGGCAGTTGATTGTGCAGGCGCCTTGACCTGTGACTTGCTCGGAGGCGTGGGGTTGTTCGATTGTTGGCCGAACGTATGCAGCCCCGCAAATAGGAACAGCGGCAAGAATGAACGGTAGGTCATCACGGCGACTGCTTGACCTCAGAAATTGGAATATTTCTTGTTAATCGGTAGAGATTCAACCCCGTGCAGACAACTGTCCAGGCGGCACGTAATGCACAAAATGGCCGTGGCAGTCTTTCACCATCACGTCAATTCCATGGCTGACAAGGAACGCGAGCGTGGCCTGCGCCTCATTCGATTGAAGCTCCGCATTGGAACAACCCCCATACTCCGTTGTCCATACTTGCACCGGGGTATTGCAACAGAGTTCCACAATGTATGCCCACCGGTACATCGATCCTGGTGGAATACCGGCATCATACTGACCAAAGCAACCATCAATCTGGCAAGAACCTACTGGCCCGCCACTTTCTCCGCCACAAATTTGTGCGCCGGCTGGAACGTAAGTGAATCCTAGGCCAAGGACTGCAATCAGCATGAGATGCGCTTTCATCCTAACAGTCCCTCCTTTCGATGGATGCGAAGCCAGAGCAGAATATAAACAATCTTCCCAATTGGGATTCCAATAATAGACCCCCCCCCGCAATAAAGTCAAGCCGAACTTTGGTGTCTTCCCATCTTGAGCGTGTTTGGTTCCTCCTATTGAGCGAACACAGAGGCCGGCATAGACTGAAATGCGAGGAATTTATGAGCGAGAGCGTGGAAAAAATCGACAAGGTAGAAAAAAATGATGCGGAATGGCGCGAACATCTGACGCCGGAACAGTATTATGTGACACGCCAGAAGGGAACGGAGCCGGCATTTTCCGGCGCGCTCTATAAAAACCATGCGGATGGCACATATCGCTGCATTGGTTGCGATACCGAGTTGTTTCGCTCGGACACGAAATTTGAATCGGGGTCAGGCTGGCCGAGCTTCTGGCTGCCCGCCACGCCAACGGCTGTCGAGGCACTTGAGGATGTGAGCCATGGCATGCGTCGCATTGAAGTGACCTGCGCACGCTGCGGCGCTCATCTGGGCCATGTTTTTCCCGATGGCCCGAAACCCACCGGCCTTCGCTACTGCATCAACTCGGCCGCATTGAAGTTTGAAAAGCAGTAAGGCGTCGTTTTCAGCGATGCAACTGCCTGCTACTGCGGTCCCATCTGCTGCTGCATTCCGGCGGGCATGGGAATGGTGATGTCCAGAGTTTTCACCGGCCCCAAAGTAGTGAGCGGTGTGCCGAATTGCTGAGAATTCCCCACCACCAGAATTGCCAGCTTGGACGGGTGGACGTACTTGTTGGCGACGCGGGAGATATCTGCGGCCGTAACTTTTTCAATTCCTGCGCGGTATTTTTCGATGTAATCCGCCGGATAGTTGTAGAAGGCCAGCGTTGCCTGCTGACGAAGAATTTTTCCCGGTGTGTCGAAGTGGAAAATCCACGAATTGAGTAGCTGGTCTTTGGCGTTGCGCAATTCCGTTTCGGTCGGAGGGTCGGTTTTTAGATCGCGGACTTGCTGCATCATGGCCTGGGTTGCGGCCACGGTGCTCTCGCTCTTAGTCCCAGCGGCGACATAAAACAATCCGGGATGATCGTAGCTGGCTCCGTACGCACCGCCCACGGAGTAGGCCAGCCCCAGCCGGGTACGGACGGCCTGAAACAGACGCGAACCGAAGCCGCCGCTGAAGATGGTGTTCATCACGCTGAGCGCATAATAGTCGGGATTGTTGCGCTCTGTGCCGATGCCGACGATCCATACATTGCTTTGGTTCACGTCGCTCTTCTGTGCCAAATACACGCCGGGTGTGGGGCCTGGAAACTCCACCGGAGCGGACACAAACTTTTCTCCGCGCGGCAGAGAACTGAACGCGGCGCGCAGTTTCGCTTCCATCTCCGCAGTTTTGAAGTCGCCGCTGATTCCAACGATCATGTTGTTCGGCGTGACCGTGTGCGCATGCCAGGCCGCCAGGTCGGCCAGTGTGACCGCCTGCACCGTGGCAAACTCCGGCACGCGCGCGTATGGATTGTTTTTTCCATAGGCCAAAATTTCCGCCTCGCGCACAGCGATTTGGTCTGGATCATCGTTGCGGCGGATGATGCCGGTATCTTCCTGGCGCTGCGCAAGCGCCAGCTTGTCGGCGCGAAACTGTGGGTGCAGGAGCAGGTCGGTCGCCATGCCAAAAACCTGGTCGAAGTCCTGTTGGAAACTACTCCAGGTCAACGTTGTCGATGCGTCGTCGCCATCGGTTTCGATCTTGGCGGCCTTCGCTTCCAGAATGTCATCCATCTGGTCGCCGGTCATTTTCGCCGTGCCGCTGGTGCGCCATGCCTGACTGTAAATGTCGACCAGGCCAGTCTTCGCCGCAGGTTCATCGCGGGAACCGCCCCGAATAATAATGAAGCCGTTGATGAACGGCAGTTCGTGGTCTTCCTGCAAGAAAATCGTCATGCCATTCTGCAGCACGATGCGCGTCGGCTGTTGCGGATGGAAGGTGGGAAGCGCAGGAATGGGAACGTGTTTCCACGACTTCCACGGCGCGGGTGAGCCGGGCGCAGCGGCGGTCGAGGTGGAAGTCTGCGCGGAGGCGAAAGTCGTTGTAGCCAAAACTGCTATTCCAGCAATCGTAAGGAGTTGGCGGCGCATTAGCGGCCTCCATTGTGAGGTTGAGCTGGCTGCGCAGGCGCATTGGACGCCGGTTTTGCGGGCTTCGACGGCGCGAACTCGATCATGGCATAGGTGCGGTTCTTCGCGGTAAATACCTGGTTTGCCACGCGACGAATATCGGCTTTCGTGACCGCGTCGATTTTGTCGAGCTGCTGAAACAGCATGCGCCAATCTCCATAACGCAATTGATACGTTCCCAGTTCTTCCGCCAGTCCTTGATTGTTATCGAGGCTGCGCAGAATGTCCGCGCGCGCTCGCGTCTTGAACATGGCCAACTCGGCGTCGGTGACGTCCTGCGTCTTCAATTTGTCGATCTCCGCATGGATGGCGGCACGCATCTGCTGGGGCGTGTGTCCGGGAGTGGGCACCGCATAAAAGGCAAAGAGATTGGGATATTTTTCGCCGGGAAATCCGCTGAAGCCCGCGGCTTCCGCGGCAATTTTCTGGTCGCGCACCAGGCTGCGGTACAGCAGGGAGGTGCGGCCATTCGACATGATGTCGCTGATTGCATCGTAGACGGCATCGTCCTTGTCCAGATAAGAGGGGCGATGGTAGCCCTCGATGTAGAAGGGCTGCGTCGGCTCTTCGAGCGTGACGGATTTTTCCGCCTGTTGCGGCGGCTCGATGGTCGCAAGCGGCGCTGGCTGCGGGCCTGTCGGAATGCTGCCGAAATATTTTTCCAGCATCGGCATCGCCTGGGTCGCCGTCACATCTCCGACGACCGTCACGACAATGTTTGACGGCACATAGTATTTCTTGTGGAATGCGTCGGCCTCCGTCGCAGATATCTGGCTCACATCGGACATCCAACCTACGCCGGGGTTTCGATAAGGGTGCGCGACATAGGCCGTCGCCAGAAACTGTTCGATCATGTATCCGATGGGGTTGGAATCGACGCGCAGACGGCGCTCTTCCATCACGACATTGCGTTCTTTATAAAACTCGCGCGGCACCGGGTTGGCAATGCGATCGCTCTCCATATAGGCCCAGAGCTGGAGCCGGTTGGCGGGCATGCTCCAGAAATATTCCGTCGCGTCGTTGGCGGTCTCCGCGTTCACGCCCACCGCGCCATTCAGTTCCGCGATCTGGGTGAACTGGTTGGGAATGACGTATTTTTCCGCTGCCGCAGTCGCGGCGTCGAATTGCGCCTTCAATTGCTTTAGCTTTGCCGGGTCGCGACCGACACGCTTGCGATATTCGGCGTCGTACGCCGCATACGCCTGCTCCACCTTGGCCAGAGCAATTTTTTCGGCGGGATAATCCGTGGTGCCAATGTCCTTGGTCCCCTTGAACGCAAGGTGCTCGAACATGTGTGCCAGGCCCGTTTCACCTTTTGGGTCTTGCACGCTGCCTGCATTTACAATGGTGAAGAAACTGAAGACTGGCGTTTCGGGCCGGTCGCACACAATCAGAGTCAAGCCATTCGGCAGCTTTTTCACCGTGACATGTTGCGAGAAGTTTTTCTCGATTTTGGCAAATTCCTGGGCGCTGGCGGGCAAGAGGCAACAGCCTGCCAGAAGGAGCGGAATGAAAACAAAACGAAGCATTCTTGATGTCATGTTGCTCGGTTCCTCGATAGGGTTGCTCGAACGTTAACGCGCAATGACAGGCTGACGCTGATCCAGCGCCCTGGGTGTTCATTATAGAAGCCCGGCAAGACCCAGTGCTCCCAGGAAAATTTTCATGACAGGCTATTTTCGGATGGCATTGGATACATTGCGTACTGGCATGCTGATTTCGACCATGGCTTTATTCTTGCTGTTCGGTAGTAATGTCAGATGCAACAGCTTCGTCGCGGCATCGTAAAACTGGCTCTGCAACTGACCGGAGCTTGCGACTGCGCGAGGTCTTTGTGGTGCATAGATGAAAATCGTTTGCGCGGACTCCCCTGGCGCGAAGAGCATGGTGAGGCGCAGGCGTCCATCGTCGGAAATTTCCCGAATGCGCTGGCGACCGGCGGTCGCGATTTTCTCTGTGTCTCCAAGGACGGCCATGCCGGAAGCTCCAACTGGCGCGAAGACTGCATAGCCCCATCCGTCCGTCATTGGAAGCACGTATGCGCCGTTCTTTGCCAGAAGTTGACCGTGACCTGCGCGCCAATCGTACACGTACACTGGCCCGGAATTCCCAAAGTCCGCCGCTTGGATCGTGGCGCTGATTTCTCCATGCCGCGCATACGCGAAGACATAGGTCGTGCGCAGCTTGTCCTGTTGCGTTCCATGTTCGCTCCAGGTGCTTGCGATCATCGGAACAACCTCATTTTGCGCGTCGGCGATATAAATGCGGTCCAGTGGGCGGATGGGAATGTCCGGCTTCACGATCACGCCGTCCATGCGCACCGATTGCAACAGTGCCTTCGTATCCAGTTCATCCAGAGAGTCGCCGACGCCGACCGGCCCTGCGGAAAGCGTAGACAAAATCAGGTTCGGCAGTTCCTTGCTGCGAAACACGTCAGTCCATGGCCAGATGCCCAAAGCGCTGGCGAGACGAGAATCGTATAAGAACTCGTCCCATTTTTTACGCTCGAAGCGATCGCCGCTGGTGCGGATCGTCGTCAGATTGTTATAGCGCGCGCCTTGCATGTAATCGGCGGGAGCAGGCATGCAGTACTGCATCGTCAAGCCATAGTGCTGCATGGCCTGGGCCATCCGGTCATGATATTTCTGTGGGTCCGTCAGATTGATCGCGGCCTGCGCATTGCTGGCGAGCCAGTCCTGCTCATACGTCACCACATGGGCCGCGTGCAGCCATGCGGCCGTCTTCTGCCAGTAACGGGGATCGATGCTTACGCCGCCGGACATCGTATACATTTTGCGGTACGGGCTGGACTCGTCGATCCACCGGCCATGCATGATGAGGGGCAGGTTAACTTCGCGGGAAAAAGCCCCCATCCCGTTCGGGAACAAATTCTTGTCTGCTTCATACCGGTAAGCCCCGCCTGCTCCGTGTTCCCAGTGAAACTGCCGCCAGTCGGCATTCGGTCCCTTAGGATAAAACCAACTGTCCATCTGCATGCTGCCGAGCGGCGGCCCGAGCTGCGCAAATTTGTTGCGTACGGCGGCAAGCGTTCCTGTGTAACCCAGCTTCGGATCGAAGCGGTAGTAATAGGAAGCGCCATTGTCCGTCCAGTAGCTCAATTTTTGCAGTAGCACATCGGCTTCATTCGAGGGCGCGGTGCGGCCAGCCAACCTTTGCATGGCGTTGCCCCATTGGTCATAGGTATTATTGATGCCGGAGCCGACGACCATCAATGTCGCTTGTGTAAATCCAACCGGCAACGTTTGCACTTTGTCTGAGACGCCACTGGAAAATCCCGATCCATGCTGCTGAAGGTTGATCGTGAAGAAATGGTTCGCTGGCGAGACGATCAGCGTATTGGCTTTGTCATCGAACAATACCCACGGACCCTGCGGCCCCAGATAATGGAAACGATACAGCCCGAACGGGACCGGTTGAAAGCCAAGATGAAACAGGTTCTGCGGCCCAGAGGAGAAGTCTGGAAAAACTGGCGCTCCTGTTACAGAGTTCGTGGCTGGTTCCAGCGTGCGCATGGTCAGGACTAAGATGGGTTCGTGAACGTAGATGCGGAAGCTGCCCTCTCGAAGCCCTGCGGCGCGGTACGTGAATTGAAGCTGCCGGTATGTGCCCAGGGCATCGGTATGTTGCACCGTTTGAATGCGCGTAAGTGGCACACCCAGGTTTCCAGAGAAGCTCCATCCTGTTTTCCTGGCGCGGACCGTGTAGGCGCCAGCAGATGTGATTTCAATGTGGAATATGCCATCGTTGAGAGACGTTGTTTGAACCGTGGCGAAAAGACATGAAGGTAAAAGTACGAAAAATGCGGCAAGGAAGAGAACTGTATGGTTTCGGAAGTGGCGCAGCATGGAGAGACCTCGCTCTGCAATTTTAATCTGCGATGGGCCATAGCCCGCTTTCTGGTTGAATCATTTACTGTCATTCATGTTGCGCTTTGAAGCGGTCCCAAAAGAAGCGGATACAGGAGAATGCATGAACATTACGGCTCGCGATGCAAGCATTGATGCGCCAGTCTTGGCGAAGTCCGAGCGTGCGTCTTTGCATCGTCCGTTCAACCGTCCGCTTCTGCGTGCCGCAGTGTTGGGGGCGGGTACTATGGGCTCGCGCATTGCAGCGCATCTTGCCAACGCCGGACTGCCAGTGTTGCTACTGGACATTGTTCCTCCCGACGCACCCGCCAACGATCCAGCCCAGCGCAATCGATTCGCTATGCAAGCGCTGGAAGCATTGAAGACCGCGAAGCCCGCTGCGCTCTTCGATTTTTCGCTGACGCGGCTGATCTCTGTCGGCAATTTTGAAGATGATCTTTCACAGCTTGGGCAATGCGACTGGATCGTCGAAGCTGTGGCAGAAAATCTTGCAATCAAACAATCGTTGCTGCGGGAAATTGCGCCCCACTTATCCGACCAAGCCATCGTAACCACCAATACCAGCGGACTGCCAGTTGCGGAGATTGCCGCACAGATGCCTGCGGAGTTTCAGCGGCGCTGGTTTGGCGCGCACTTCTTCAATCCGCCGCGCTACATGCGGCTGGTGGAGTTGATCGCCACACAGCAAACCGATCCAGCACTTGTGGAACGCATCGCGGAGTTCTGCGACAAGCATCTCGGCAAGACCGTCGTACGGGCCAAGGACACACCGAATTTCATTGCCAATCGCATCGGCACATTTGTCATGCTGAATACCTGCCGTCTGATGCAGGCACAAAACCTGACCATCGAAGAAGTGGATGCATTGACGGGCACGGCCATCGGCTGGCCGAAGACGGGCACGTTTCGTCTGGCCGATCTGGTTGGCGTGGATGTCCTGGGTCATGTGGCGAAGAATTTTTCTCAACAGGCGGCGAAGATTGGGGATGAGCGGACCGATGTGCGGCTTCCTGACTTTCTCACGGCGATGCTGGAACGCAAATGGTTGGGCGACAAAACGAAACAGGGCTTCTACAAAAAGGACCGCGACGCTGATGGCAAAGAACTGCGTCTCGTACTCGATTGGAAAACACTCGAATATCATCCGGCGGCCAGAGCGAAATTTCCCGAACTGGAGATTGCGAAGAATATCGAGGGTGTTGGTGAACGCATACGAACGCTGCTGAACGATGATCCACGAAAAAGTAAAGCAGCCGCTTTCTACTGGCCGATGCTGACGGAGCTATGGACATACGCGGCGAATCGCATTCCTGAAATTGCCGATGATATCGTTGCCATCGATCGGGCGATGCAGGCCGGATTCAACTGGGAACTAGGGCCGTTCGCCATGTGGGACGCAGCCGGTGTGCCGGAAACCGTTGCGAAGATGCGCGCGGAAGGACGACCAATCTCTGTGAATGTAGAAAAACTGTTGGCGGCTGGGCATCGCAGTTGGTATCGGGATGATCCGACGGTCGCCTCTGGGAAATTATTCTTCGACCCCATACAAGGCAGCTACAAACCCGTCACAATTCCAGCCGGAACGGCAACCGTCGAACTATTTAAGAAATCTCACGGAGTGGTGAAAAAAAATCCGGGCGCTTCGTTGGTAGACCTTGGGGATGGCATTGCCGCGATTGAATTTCACACCAAGATGAACGCTATCGGCGGCGATATCGTCCAGTTCATCACGCAGACCTTGCATCCAGGGAGTGCGGCAGTTGCAGATTTCGAGGCATTTGTCATTAGCGGAGATGCGGCGAACTTTTCCGTCGGCGCCAACATCATGCAGCTTCTGCTGGCCATGCAGGACGAGGAGTGGGACGACATCGACCAGGAGATTCGCGCCTTTCAGGGAATGACTGCGGCCATCAAATTCTGCCCCCGGCCAGTCATTGTTGCGCCATTTGGTATGTGTCTTGGGGGTGGAACGGAAGTGTGTTTGCATGCTGCCCGGCGTCAAGCCCATGCCGAACTGTACATGGGGTTAGTGGAGACGGGCGTAGGTCTCGTGCCGGGCGGCGGAGGTTGTAAGGAGATGGTGCTACGGGCGATCAATGGCGCTGGGCCCAAGGGAACCGGCGGCCGAGGTGAGACAGTAGAACTTGGCGATGCGATCAAGAGCGCCTTTGAGATGATTGCCATGGCAAAGGTAACTACTTCGGTTACAGAAGCATGCGGCCTTGGTTTTCTCAATTCCGGTGATGGCACTACGATGAATCGAGACCGTCTTTTGCTCGATGCAAAGACGCGCGCACGGACTCTGGCCGATGCTGGTTATGCGCCCGCTGTACGGCGGACAGACATTCTTGCTCCAGGAGACAACATTCTCGCGACGCTCAAGCTTGGCGTGTACCTCATGCGGCAGGGCGGGTACATTAGCGACCACGATGTCAAAGTGGCCAATCATGTTGCACATGTTTTATGTGGTGGCAATGTGCTGCGCGGCACGAAGCTCACTGAGCAGACGTTTCTCGATTTGGAACGCGAGGCATTTCTCTCCCTCTGCGGAGAGAAAAAAACGCAGGAACGCATTGCCTTTACGCTCAAGACCGGCAAACCATTGCGCAATTGAACGGAAACAATCGATGCAGCGGAGAAAATAAATTGAGAGAAGCAGTCATTGCCGCAGCGGTCCGTACAGCAGTAGGGAAAGCTCCTAAAGGGGCGTTGCGCAATATGCGGCCCGACGATCTGGCTGCCATTGCCATCCAAGGAGTGCTGGCGCGTCTGCCGCAACTCAATACACAGGAAATTGAGGATGTCATTCTTGGCTGCGCCATGCCGGAAGCGGAACAGGGAATGAACGTGGCCCGCATCGCGTTGCTGCGTGCAGGGCTTCCCGTCAGTTGTTCCGCATTCACAATCAATCGTTTCTGTTCTTCCGGTCTGCAATCGATCGCCTTGGCTGCTGAGCGTATTCGCGGCGGTGGTGCGGAAGTCATTCTTGCCGGAGGCACGGAGAGCATGAGCATGGTCCCGATGGGAGGCAACAAATTTGCCCCGAATCCGTGGCTGGTGGAGCATGCGCCGGGCAGCTATCTCTCCATGGGCTTGACCGCGGAGTGTGTCGCCGAAAAATATTACATCACTCGCCAGCAGGCCGAGGAATTTGCTCTCGCGAGTCACCAGAAAGCGCTGGCGGCCATCGAAGCGGGCAGGTTTGCAGAAGAAATTGTGCCTGTAACAGTTACAAATATATCGACGGATGGAAAACATAAGTGCGAGGCAGAGTTTTCTATGGATGAAGGCCCGCGCACCGATACCTCTTTGGCAGCGTTGGCGAAACTGAAGCCTGCTTTCCATGCTCGTGGAACAGTGACGGCGGGAACATCTTCCCAAATGTCGGATGGTGCGGCGGTCGCGGTAGTGATGTCTGCGGAACGGGCACAGACGCTTGGGATTCGTCCACTGGCGCGGTTCGTCGCATTTGCCACGGCAGGCTGCGCACCGGAAGAAATGGGAATTGGGCCAGTATTGACGATCCCCAAGGCACTGAAACTGGCTGGCCTAATGCTCCAGGATATTGGCCTGATCGAGTTGAACGAGGCATTTGCCGCGCAGTCTCTGGCTGTGATCCAACAGGCGAAATTGAATCCAGAAATTATCAATGTAAACGGCGGGGCCATCGCCCTGGGACATCCGCTGGGATGCACCGGAGCGAAGCTGACCGCAACTCTTCTAAACGAGATGCAGCGCCGTCGTGTTCGTTATGGCCTGGTGACCATGTGCGTTGGCGGCGGGATGGGCGCGGCGGGGATCTTTGAAAATCTTGCATGAGGCCGTAGAAGAAGCGCTGTGGATAGAAAACGGAGAAATAGCACAATGACAGTTACAAATACGCCTGCCGGGGGGAGTTTTCTGATTACGGATTGCAAACCCGCTGGCATGTTCACTCCCGAGGACTTCAGCGAAGAACATCGCCAGATTGCGCAAACAGCGGAGGAGTTTGCTCGGCGGGAAGTGTTACCTGTGGTAGAGCAGATTGAGGCCAAGCAGTTTGACGTGACGAAAGCCCTGCTGCGCAAGGCCGGGGAACTAGGCCTGATGGGCGTCGATGTCCCGGAGGAGTTCGGCGGCCTGGAAATGGACAAGGTCACTTCCGCCATCATTGCGGACCGCATCGCGCAGTGCGCCAGTTTTTCCGTCGCGTTCAGCGCCCATGTCGGCATCGGGACCCTTCCCATCGTCTGGTACGGTACTGCGGAGCAGAAGCAAAAGTATCTTCCCAGGCTGGCTACTGGTGAGTGGATTGGCGCGTACGCATTGTCGGAAGCCACCTCCGGTTCCGATGCCATGAACATCCGCACGCGGGCGGTGCTGTCCGCCGACCAGTCGCACTACGTGTTGAACGGCGAAAAGATGTGGATCACCAATGCAGGCTTTGCCGACCTGTTCACAATATTTGCCAAGGTGGACGGCGAAAAGTTTACTGCATTTCTGGTGGAACGCGAGACGCCCGGGCTGACGATTGGCGCGGAGGAACACAAGCTCGGCATACGCGGCTCCTCCACCTGTCCGTTGGTTCTTTCCGACTGTAAAGTACCCACGGGCAATGTCCTTGGCGAGGTGGGGAAGGGCCATCACATCGCCTTCAATATCCTGAACATTGGCCGTTTCAAGCTGGGTGCAGCCTGCGTGGGTGGGGCACGTTCGACCTTGGCGAACGGCATCCACTACGCGAAGGAGCGGAAGGCTTTCGGCAAGTCGATTGCCGAGTTCGGGTTGATCCAGGAAAAGATCGCGGCCTGCGCGGTGGGCATTTTTGTTGGCGAAAGCATGGCGTATCGCACGGTCGGCATGATCGATCAGGCACTGGCCGATGTGGACAAGCAAGCGCCGGATGCTGCGCGAGAGATCCAAAAGCGCATTGAAGGGTATGCCGTGGAGTGTTCCATCCTGAAGGTCTGGGGCTCTGAGATGCTGGATCGAGTCGTCGATGAGGTCGTCCAGATTTATGGCGGCTACGGGTATGTGGAAGAGTATCCAGCAGAGCGCGCGTATCGGGACTCGCGCATCAATCGCATCTTTGAAGGTACGAACGAAATCAATCGGCTCATCATCACGGGCTGGCTGATGAAGCACGCGGTGAGCGGCAAGCTGCCGTTGATGGCCGCCATCCAGCGGCTGATGGACGAAGTGCTGGCAGGGCCGGTCCACCAGGAGCAGGGGGAAGGCGAGCTGGCGTACGAGTTTCTAATGCTGGCGAATGCGAAAAAACTTGTGCTGTTTACCGCTGGCGCGGCGGCGCAAAAGTACTCGCAGACACTGGCCGATCAGCAAGAGGTGATGGCGTCGCTCGCCGACATGATCCTAGAAGTGTATGCGATGGAGTCCTGCATCGTGCGCGCGCAAAAAATTCTGGACCAAAGTCATGCCGCCACGGAGCACGCGGTAGCCATCGCGAGGATTTACAGCGTCGATGCATTGGAAGCGATCGCGCAGTCGGCGCGCAAGGCCATTGCGACCATCGCGGAAGGGGACATGCTGCGGACACAGTTGGCGATCCTGCGGCGGCTGTCGAAGTTTGAGCCAGCGGACACTATTTCGCTCCGGCGTCAGGTTGCCCAATGGGCGATCGACGCGGGCCGGTACGTGCTCTGACCCTCCAGGTTACCGGTCTTTATATGAACTGCATGCCGATCTGCGATTGGCGTCGGCCCGCTTGGCAGCGGCCAAATAAAAGCTCAATTCCTAGAAAAAGTTATTGACGTATGTGGTTGTCTGTCGGATAAACTCCGACTACTCCGCAAAAGGTAAACAAAGAGTTGCCGGATGTGGCGAAATGCACGGCCCGTTTTCAGGAGACCTGTTTCAATGAAATTTCCCAGATTCCTCTCTATCTTCGTCGGCATAGCTGCATTCACAATGTACCTGGGTTCTGCGTCTTACACGAATGCGCAAATGGTCGCGGATCGCATCACACAAAGTGTCAGTTCCTCTCCACTCGTAAAACTGAATGACCGTCCGCAGCAGATCAAGAACGCGACCGATCTTGGACGTATTGCGTCCAGCACGCCGTTCAATCGCATGGTGCTGGTGCTCCAGCCCAGCCAACAACAGCAACAGGATTTGCAGAGCCTAATGGAGCAGCAACAGGAATCCGGGTCGGCGACATATCACAAATGGCTCACCCCGCAGCAGTTCGGGGACCAGTTCGGGGTCAGTCAGAACGACATGAACAAACTGACGAGCTGGCTGCAATCTCAGGGATTTCATATCGACCAGGTCTCCAACAGCCGCCAATGGATTGTCTTTTCTGGAACCTCGGGCCAGGTCGAGCAGGCCTTTCACACCCAGATGCATCGCTTCAACATACAAGGTGAAACGCATCTGGCAAATTCGACAACCACTTCCATTCCACAGGCGCTCACACCGGTGGTGCGCGGTGTGCTCAGTCTGAACGATTTCTTTACCAAGCCGAACATCTATATCGACAAGCAGCCGCACAAGCTGACCGATCTGGGCAATGGTTTGAATGCGTTGTCGCCCGGCGATTATGCGACCATCTACGATATCAATCCGGTCTACACGGCCAGCATCAATGGGGCCGGCCAAACGATTGCGATTGTAGGGCGCAGCGATGTCGATCCTGTCGATATTCAGGACTTCACGCATCTCTTCGGCGTGCCAGCCATCAATCTGCATACCATCAACAACGGCCCCGACCCCGGCATGGTAGCTGGGGATGAAATCGAACAGACTCTCGACGTGACCTGGTCGGGAGCTGTTGCGCCGGGAGCGACCATCGACCTGGTTGTCTCGGAGAGCACGGCCACCTCCGACGGCGTAATCCTTTCGGCAGCCTACATCATCGATAACGACCTGGCGCAGGTGATGAGCACCAGCTACGGTTCCTGCGAACTGAATGAAGGACAGGCGTATACCTCTTATGCCGAAGTGCTCTGGGAGCAGGCTGCCGCCGAAGGCATTTCCGCGTTTGTTTCCGCCGGAGACAGTGGCGGGGCGGGTTGTGACGATCCTGATACCGAAACGGCGGCGGCTTTGGGTTTTGCTGTCAGCGGCCTGGCATCTTCCCCTTATAACGTTGCCGTAGGTGGCACGGAGTTCAACGACGCCGCCAATCCAGGGCAGTACTGGGCGACAACGAACAACATCCACGGTTCTTCCGCGTTCAGCTACATTCCAGAAATGGTCTGGAATGAGAGCGCGGTGGGAAGCAGCATTTTTGCAGGGTCGGGCGGCTCCAGCATTTACTATGCAAAACCTTCCTGGCAGACGGGCAATGGTGTTCCGCAGGATGGCGCTCGCGATATTCCAGACATTTCGCTGACCGCTGCCGGGCATGACGGATACATTATCTGCCTGCGTTCGCTCGGGGGAGACTGCTCGAAAGGCTACTTCTTTACCGTCGGAGGTACGTCCGCGTCCAGCCCATCGTTTGCCGGAATCATGGCGCTAATCGACCAGAAGACAAATAGCAGTTGGGGCAATCCAAACCCAATCATTTATTCCCTGGCCAATTCCGCCAATTACAACACCATCTTTCACGACATTATTTTGGGGAACAATAAAGTTCCCGCCGTGGACGGCAACATGATCGGCTACGATGCGGGAATTGGATATGATCTGGCCACCGGCTGGGGATCGGTCGATGTCAACCAACTGGCGAATGCATGGGTCCCGACAGGGACCGGCAAGAGCACCCTGAGCTTGACCGTGAATGGCGGCGCAGGCCCGCTCACGGTGACTCACGGAACCTTGCTAACGCTTGCTTCTGTGGTGACTCCTTCAGCCTCTGGTGCAGCAGCGGCCACAGGAGATGTGGCCTACGTGGCGAACAGCAACGCCAACAGCATCCCAGTAAACACGGCCATTGGCGTGGCGACCTTGGCCAGCGGGGCCACAACTCTCCAGACGCCCACGCTTCCCGGCGGAGCGCAGGTCATCACCGCGCACTACGCGGGAGACAGCAATTATGCCGCGCAGATGTCGACCAGCGTTACCGTCCAGGTAAATCCTGAGGCTAGCCTCACGACGATAGGATCGGGAACCGCACCAACGATTTCTTACGGGACCGCCAAACCTTTAGCGGCGTTTGTTTCCGGGGCGACGTCCCTGCTAAGCCCTAATAGTGGGACAGTCACCTTCGACGATGGTGGAGCTACACTTGCCGCTGTACCAGTCACGGGTGGCCAACTTCCGCCTTCGACGACTCTTGGTGGTGGCGGCAGCAGCGGCGTCTATGGAACATTTACCGGAGGACAAGTCAACTACACTGTGCCATACCTTACTGTGGGCACGCATAGCCTGACGGCTTCTTTTAGCGGCAACGCCAGCTATCTGGCTTCTTCTTCCACAGCTGCGCTGCCTGTAACGGTCACGCAGGCGCCTTCGTTTGTCACGATTGAATCCAACTATTTGCAACCTCTGGCCAATTCGCCGGTGACACTGACTTCTTCGGTTGCGCTGGACAATGGTGGAGCTGCACCCATCTCGGGAACGATCACTTTTTATGACGGTAAAACGCCTCTGGGCACGGGCATGATCGCGGGGCAGAGTACGCCGGGGTTGTATACGGCGCAGTTGAATACGGCCTTCGCCGCCGCAGGCGCGCACTACATCTACGCCGTTTACGCTGGCGACGCCAATGTTTCCTCCTCTGCCAGCAGCGCGGTCACGCTGACTGTCGGCAGTCAGAGCGCCACGCAGACAACGTTGGCCGTTACGTCCTCCTCGACGCCGATTTATGCCGGTCAGGCCGTCACAATGACAGCCGCTGTGGCAGGCGACTCTGCAACCCCGGCAGTCACGGGGACCGTCACCTTCTACGACGGAGCCACGGCACTTGGGACGGGCATGCTGGGCGCTAATCAAGCGACCTTCTCCACCATCTCGCTCGCCGGAGGCGTACATAACATTTATGCAGCCTTCGGAGGCAATTCTATATTCACGAAATCTCAGTCGGCGGTCACAGCGGTCACCATCAACGACTTCAAGCTGGCCGTCGGCAGCAGCACGGCGACTACGCTGCAAGGCGGCAGCGCGCAGATAGCAGTTACCGTTACCGCAGTTGGCTCCGTTCCGCTGGCAATTGCATTTTCCTGCAGCGGATTGCCAAGCGGAGCGGCCTGCGACTTTAGTCCGGCCCAGGTGACACCCGGCAGCGGATCGGCTGCGACTGCACTGATCATCACCACAACCGGGCCGACGTTGAGTCCGGCACTGCGCGGCACAACCGCACATGCGGCGCTGGGTTCTACATCGTCCGCCTCCGGGGCGACATCTTCGGAGATGGCGCTTCGCTTCGGAGGGGCGTTCTTCTTGGGCTTGCCTCTCTTCGGTTTCGGCTGGACGCGCAAGCGCAAAATTCTACAGACGGCGTTCAGCATTCTTGGAATCGCTGTTTTCTTCGGAATGATGGGTTGTGGAGGAAGTGGAAGCAGTACGCCGAAGTACACGATTTCGACTCCTGGAACTCCAGCCGGGTCGTCGACTGTCACCGTTACCGCTTCTGCGGGATCGCTTAGCCACACCGCGACGGTTACGTTGACCGTGCAGTCCGTGGTCGCAACTACGCAATAATTGTTGGTTGGATGGAGCAGTACTTGCAGAAGTCAGGTCTTCATGTCCTGGCTTCTGTCCGTTCTGGCGGTAGCTGCATCTAGCGTGGGGAGTCATTCATTCGTCGGCAGCGAGGGAATTTGGCCCGACACGCCCAGCCTGCTTTTGTTGTTGCGCGTAACAGAAGATTCATCGTGAATTATTGCTGGCTTCAAAAAAAAACGGTCTTCCACGGCTAAAGTCGGACTCGCCGCTACCGAACTCAAATTCGAGGGCGCAAACGGCGAACGTCTCTCCCGGAGGACCTCTCCAATGTCACAGCCGAAGTTCCATTCCCACAGTTGGAACCTTAAATGCAGTGCAGCATTTCTTGCTGGCCTGCAAGTGTTCGCGAGTTGCTCGATAGCCGCGTACGCGCAAGACAACAAAAATCAGCCTCTCACCCGCACGCCGATCAAACACGTCATCGTGATCATCGGTGAAAACCGCAGCTTCGACCATGTTTTCGCCACCTACAAGCCGAAACGCGGCGAGAGTGTGGACAATCTGCTGTCGAAAGGCATCATCAACGCAGACGGCACTCCGGGGTCGAATTACTCCATAGCAAGTCAATACGCGGCTGTAGATTCAAATCGCGACGGATACGAACAAAGCCCAATGTACAAGTCAGTGTACCCATTGCTGCCGGTGCCGTTGGCCGGTGGACCTACGAAGCCTTATATCTCGACCATTGCCGAAGCAAAAGCTCTCGAAAATGGCCTGCCTGATTCTTATTACAAATATCTGACGACCGGTGGTACTGGCTTGAAGGGCGGCACGCCAGATACTCGCGTTCTGAACTATAATGACCTGCCTCCGGGGCCGTTTCAACTGACACCTGGCGTTCCCTACGATGCCTATTCGGCCAGCCCGGTGCACCGCTTCTACGAGATGCGGCAGCAGACCGACTGCAACGTGGACTACGCAACACAGTGGAACCCCAGTGGATGCAAGTCCGACCTGTTCCCATGGGTGGAGATCAACGTCGGCTCGAATGTTAACGGCAAGGCGCAGCCCAAGCCCTTCACGGAAGAGACGACTGGCGAAGGTCCCGCGTCGATGGGCTTTTACAACGTGCAGCAGGGGGATGCTCCGTACCTTACCTACTTGGCCAACAACTACGCGATGAGTGACAACTATCACCAGGGCGTAATGGGCGGAACGGGCCCGAACCACATCATGCTGGGTACGGGAGACATGATCTGGTACAGCGATGGACACGGCCAGCCTCAGCGGCCGCCAGAGAACCAGATGGTTGCAGCCGGAACGCCGAACGCTGGCGTTGTGAATGAAATCGAAAACCCCAATGCCCAGCCGGGAACGAACGATTGGTGGATACAAGATGGGTACGGCGGCGGTTCGTACGGATCGAAATCCTACGGCGGCGGAAGCTACTCCAATTGCTCCGACTCGGATGCACCAGGCGTCGGTTCCGTGCTGGATTACCTGAGCTCACTGCCCTATGAAGTGAATCCCAAGTGCGATCCAGGCCACTATTATCTGCTGAACAACTACAACCCGGGCTACTACGGCAATGGCGTGATTGCCTCAACCGACACCAGCGCAGGCAACACTGTTTTCACCGTTCCTCCTTCCACTGTGCGCAATATCGGCGATGCGCTGCTGGAGAAGAACATTTCCTGGAAATACTACGGCGATCAATGGAATACCTACAAAAACAATCCGGACTCGAACTATGCTACCGCAGCAGACCTGTACTGCAACATCTGCAATTTCTTTCAATACTCCACTTCCATCATGACCAATCCAGCGGTGGTGAGCGCGCATCTTCAAGACACGGTGGATCTGTACCAGGACTTGAAGAACGGTACTCTTCCCGCCGTCTCGTTCGTAAAACCGAGCGGTTACGTCGATGGCCATCCGTCTTCGTCCAAGCTGGATTTATTTGAAGGGTTCGTGCAGAAGATTGTGGACGGCGTACAGGCGAATCCAGAACTCTGGAAGAGCACTGCCATCTTCATTACAGTGGATGAGGGCGGTGGATTCTACGACTCCGGCTACATTCAGGCATTGGACTACTTTGGCGATGGCACGCGCATTCCGATGATCGTCGTCTCCCGCTTTACCAAACCTGGCCACATCTCTCACCAGTACAACGATCATGTTTCCATCCTCAAGTTCATTGAAGCAAACTGGGGTTTGGACCCTTTGACCAAGCGAAGCCGTGACAACCTGCCCAATCCTCGGCAAAACGGGGTCAATCCGTATGTCCCAACCAACGGTCCGGCGATCGGGGATTTGATGGATCTGTTCCAATTCGATCCGGGCAATGGTAAATAAATGGCAGTTAACAACGCAGCACTCCACTGGCAGGATATCCCTCCTGGCGGTGGAGTTTTTCGTTCCGGCTCGCCTACTCTGCGCTGATACACTCATCCGCAATGGAGACCCTGTACAACCGGATTGCCAACCGGAGCCTGGAGAGGCTGGCCGCGCTCAGCGATGGCGTGTTCGCCTTTGCCATGACGTTATTGGTGCTGGATCTGCGCGTGCCTGCGATGGAAGCAGTGCACTCGGAGCGCGATCTTTGGCATGTGCTGGTCATGCTGGCCCCACGCATCCTGATGTATTTGATGAGCTTCCTTACGCTGGGTATTTTCTGGAATGGCCAGCAGACGCAATTAAATTACATTGCACGCGGCGACCGGAACCTGGCCTGGATCCACATTGCATTTCTGTTTGGCGTGACGCTCACGCCATTTTCCACGCAGTTGCTGGCAGGGTTTATCGCCTATCGCACGGCATTGCTCGTCTACTGGCTGAATATCCTGCTGCTAGGCGTCGTGCTGTATGCGAGTTGGAAATATGCGGGCCGCAAAGGGCTGGTCCGTGAGGACACGCCCGTCGAAATTCGTAGGGCGATTTGCCGCAGAGTTGTGATTGCCCAGTCGTTGTATGCGTTTGGCGCGTTGCTATGCGTCATCAGCACCCGCTGGAGCATCGCATGGATCTTTGCTATCCAGTTGAACTACGCGATTGCTCCATGCATTCCAAAGCTGGGAGTCTTTGAAGGCAAACGACCATAACTACAATGCGGGAAGAGCTAAGATGGCGAGTCAGAGCAACTTTTTGCCGCCAAGTGCGTCTTCATAAGGTGAGATGTTCGGCATGAAACCAAGTCGATGGGTATTGGGGCCGAAGCTGCGCCGTTCCGCGTGGCCGATGTTCCGTGTGCTATTGGTCTGCGTGGCGCTTCCGACAGTATTTTTGCTCAGCGCGGAGATTGTCGCGCAGAAGACCATCGCGGCGCATACGGAGCAGAAGTCTGACGACCAGATAGCCAGCGAGATCAACAGCAAGCTAATGGTCTCCAATACGCTGCGGCCGCTCGATCTTGGCGTCTGGGTGCATGATGGGACCGCCACTTTGAGCGGTACAGTTCCAAGCCTCGCATTGAAACAACAAGCGGAGACGCTGGTGCATTCCGTTTCTGGCGTCAAAAAGCTCGATGATCAACTGACCATCGGGACCGTAGCTGCGGTCGCTCCGGGCTTTCCGGCAGGGGCTTCTGCTGGTGCGCCGCCTCAGCGGACAACTCCAGTCTATGGCGCAGGCGAACCGGTGCAACAACCCGTCGGCCCTCCGGTACAGGCCCGAAACGACCCTCCTCCCCGCAGCTATCAGGCACGTCCCGGGTTTCCTTTGCTCACCGTACCCGTGGGAACTCCGCTCAACATCATGATGATGCAGACGGTCGACAGTCATCATACGAAGCCTGGTACAGGATTTCGCGGCATCGTAATGCGGGACGTCGCTGTGGCTAGAGGTGTGATTGCCGTTCCGCGCGGGGCGTTTGTGGAAGGCGTCGTGATCGATGCGCGGCCGCCGGGGCATCTAAAGGGCCGTCCCGTGCTGGCGTTGCAGTTGACCAATGTGAATATCGGGAATTTGAGCTATGTTCTCACCAGTAACGTCTGGGGACATGAAGGCCTCGGCAAGGGCGGAGAGACCGCGCAGGCCGTCGGCGGCGGGGCCGCGTTTGGCGCAATTACCGGGGCCATCGTCGGCGGAGGTCCAACGGCTTTGCTGGGTGCTGCGCTCGGGGGACTGGGGGGTGCGGGGCTTTCGGCGCTTTCCGCTGGCCCACACTTGCTTGTGCCAGCGGAATCCGTCCTGACGTTTCGCTTGAATGCACCTTTGACGGTGCGCGAACCGACTACCGATGAAGTCCGTACACTGGCGGCCAACCTTTCCCGGGAGTGCTATAACTGCCGCCGTCGGCGATATTACCCAGGCTATCCTGCTGCCTACTCGCAGCCGGCTCCGGGTGGGCCTCCCGGAGGCTATCCGTATTGAGTCTTGGGTACATTTCTGCGAATTGGACCGCAGGCCATTTATACTTATTAGAGCTATGCCTCTCCACCATCGCGGAGTGGCCACAGCCAAAATTCTCGCCCGGTCCCACACCGGATATAAGGTCGTAACCCGCACATGATTCGTTTTCTTCAGCAGGACAGCCGCATCACCAAGGCCATCTTTATCGGTCTTATTTCTATCGTTGCCATCCTCATGGTCATCACGCTGGTGCCTGGTATCTTTCAGGACGCGGCGGTTGGTGGCGATAATTTCGCCGTCGTTCGCAATGACAGCATGTTTGGCCGCTTTATAGGCTCTTCCACGGACGTGTCAGCAACTCAGGTGCAACAGGTCGCGCAGCGGATGCAGCAACAGCAGCACTATCCAGACTTTGTGCTGCCGTTCCTGATGCAGCGCGCCGGACAGGCGTTGGTGCAGCGGGCGGTATTGATTCAGGAAGCGGGCCATCTTGGCCTGACCGTGACCGACAGCGATGTAAGGAATGAGCTGATGCACGGCCCCTTTGCTCCCGTTCTGTTTCCAGACGGCAAGTTCATCGGTGAAGATCGCTACGACGATTTTGTGCAGAACAACTTCAATATGTCGCGGGCGGATTTTGAGCGACAGTTAAAGGAAGAGATACTCATCAACCGGCTGGAAGCGTTAATTACCGGCGGCCTGAACGTATCGAGCCAGGATGTGCGCGACGCTTACATTAAGCAGGCGACGAAAGTTAAATTTGAATATGCGGTGTTGTCGGCTGCGGACTTACGCAAGCAGATCAATCCATCCGACGCCGAACTGAAGGCGTTCTTCCAGCAGAATGCCGCGCGCTATACGCATGCCATTCCAGAAACGCGCAAGGTGCAATATGTTGCGTTCGCGCTGAATCAGGTCCCGGGCGGTGCGCCGCAGATTTCCGGCGCTGACATACAACGCTATTACAACGAGCATCAGCAGCAATTCCAGGTTCCGGAAGAAGTGCGGGTGAGGCATATCCTGATCGCCGTTTCACCCAAGGCGGACGCCAAAACGATTGCTGCGGCCCAGGCCAAGGCTGAGGGCATTCTGAAGCAGTTGCAGGGTGGAGCGAACTTTGCTGAACTCGCCAAGAAATACTCCGACGACCCCGGCAGTAAGGAACAGGGCGGTGAATTGGGTTTCATCCAGCACGGGGCAACGGTTCCAGCCTTCGATCAGGCAGCTTTTTCCCTGCAACCCGGACAACTTTCCGGCATCATCCACACGCAGTTCGGTTTTCACATTCTGCAGGTGGAAGAAAAGCAGCCTGCGCATGTAAAACCGTTGGATGAGGTGCACAATCTGATCCTGGCCAACCTGACGCAGCAGGCGCAGGCACAGGCGGCGCAGAATTATGCAGCCAAACTACAGGCGGAAGCGCAGAAGGACGGCTTGCAAAAGATGGCCGGGCAGAACCATCTCCAGGTGACAAGTGCGGACAATCTACAGCAGGGCGGCGTGGTTCCCAGTCTGGCAGATGGCGCGCAACTATTGACTCGCGCATTTACGATGAAGCCCGGCGCTCCTCCGCAGACGGCATCGACCGGAGAAGGCTACGCGGTATTTACGGTGCTGGACGTTGTGCCCGCACATGCTCCGACCTTTGACGCTTACAAATCGCATGTGCTGGAGGATTTCCGTGACCAGCAGTTGGCCGGCATGCTGCGCAGCCGTACCCAGCAGTTGGCGATCAAAGCCAAGGAAGAAAACAGTCTGGAGAAGGCGGCCAAGGAAGTAGGCGCGACCTTGAAGACCAGCGATCTGGTCGACAGCACCGGTCAGGTCCCTGATCTGGGTGCGATGAGTTCGGAAGGCGCGGTTGCATTTACTTTACAGCCGGGGCAGATCGGCGGTCCTATCCTGACACAGCGGACAGGGGTTGTAATCAAAATTCTCGACAAACAGACGCCTACGGAAGCGCAGATCCAACAGAACCTGGACTCAGTCCGCGACCAGTTGATCCAGCAGCGCCGCGACACTGCATTTGCCGTCTTCGTTTCCTCGCTGGAAAAGCATTACCAACAGCGCGGACTGATCCGCTACAGCAAAAAAAACCCTGCCGCTGGGCAGGCGGGCATCTAGTAAAGCAATGCATGCTGCTGACTGAAAACACGGCAGCATGCATACGTATGAGAACTTCTTTCCATGCATCTAACGGTGCAGGCATGTTCCCGGTAAGACCGTTGCCCAGTTTCAATTAAAGCGGATTCAAGATTGATGTACCAGCACAAAGATATCTGTCATTTCGAGCGAGCATCCGCAGGATGCAAGTCGCAGCAGCGACCACGCTCGGGATGACAATACTTTGGTGCATAGCAATCAGGGAACCGCTATAGCAACCCTGGAGAAGGAATGCTTACCGAACGCGCCTCTGGCGTACTGCTGCATGTGTCTTCGCTGCCTTCGCGTGGCGGCATCGGAGACCTCGGCCCGGCTGCTTATGCCTTCGCCGATTTTCTCGCCGCCGCCAAGCAACAATACTGGCAAGTCCTTCCGCTCAGCCCGACGGGTTACGGCAACTCTCCGTACTCGGCGCTCTCCGCCTTCGCGGGCAATCCTTTGTTTATCAGTATTGAAACGCTGGTCGCTCAGGGGTGGCTCGATGGCGGTTGCATGCAGGATTCGCCTGGCGCGGACGGCCCGGTTGACTTCGAGAGGGCCGTAGAATGGAAGCGGCCGTTGCTGGAGCAGGCTGCGATCCGGTTCTTCGAGCAGGCCCAGCAGGAAGTCCGTGCGCGTTTCGACGATTTCTGCCGCGACAATGCGCATTGGCTGGAAGCGTATGCAAGTTTCAGCGTGTTGCGCGCCATGTTCGCCGGCTCCAGTTGGTCGGCGTGGCCGTCGGAATATCTCCTGCGCACGCCGGAAGCGATGGAGCGGTTTCGTGCCGGGCATGCGAGCGAACGCATGGTTCAGAAAGTCATCCAGTTTTTCTTTCAAGAGCAATGGCAGGCGTTGCGCGACTACTGCGCGGAGCGCAAGGTGCGCTTTATCGGCGACGCGGCGATTTTCGTCAACTACGACAGTTGCGATGTATGGATGCATCCGGAAATCTTCGAGCTGGACGAAAATAAGCAGCCGCTCCATGTTGCGGGTGTGCCGCCAGACTATTTCAGCCCCACCGGCCAGCGTTGGGGCAATCCGCTGTATCGATGGGACGTACTCGCCAGCCAGAATTTCAACTGGTGGGAGACGCGCATTCGACGCGCGCTTGCGCTTTGCGATCTGTTGCGGCTAGACCATTTTCGCGGGTTTGAGGCCTGCTGGTCGATTCCGGCGGAAGATGAGACAGCGGTGCGTGGCGTGTGGAAAAAGGCGCTGGGCAGGCAGTTATTCTCGCATCTCAAAAAATCTCTCGGCGGTCTGCCGTTGATCGCAGAAGACCTGGGACTGATTACGCCGGAGGTAGAGCAGATGCGCAAAGATTTTGGGCTGCCTGGTATACGCGTGATGCAGTTCGGTTTCAGCGACCGCGGCGCGCACATCCATCTGCCCCACCGTTGTGAGGAGAATATGGGGATCTACACCGGGACGCACGACAACGACACGACCCTGGGCTGGTGGCACAAGACGAACGATTTAGAGCGGCAGGCCATTGCCGCATATCTGCATCCGGGAGACGATGGCATTGTATGGGCAATGATGCGCAGCGCAGCTTCGTCTGTCGCGCGGCTGTGCCTGTTTCCCATGCAGGACGTGCTGCAATTGGATGGCGCGGCCCGCATGAACACCCCCGCGCAGTCGCTGGGGAACTGGGCCTGGCGCTATTCGCCGCATGCGATCCAGTCGTGGACCATCGAGAAACTCGCTGCCCTGACGGAGGTGACGGACCGCGATGGGTGGGTGGAACCGGCCAGTGAGCCAGTCAACGACACCTCAGCATAAGACCATGATTATCACCGCGCCTTTACGAGTATGCCGCTCACGCCGCAAAATGGAATAGATCGAACAATTGTTTTAAGGAGAACCGATGCCCCTTTCTGGAGAAGCCATACGCATGATGAATTACGCCGACGACATCGGCACTACGCTGCGCCGCCTGCTGGTCGTGCTGCCGTCGCTACAGCAGGAAGAACGCAAGCGCGTGCGCGAATATATGCTACAGGTCACGCCAACCGTCGACGAAGTGCTGGCTGCGCTGGAAGACAAAAAGTAGCTGCCCTATGGGTGCGAAGTCCGATAAGGATTTTGCAGATAGGCTTTCGCCAATTCGAGCGCGCCACCGGTGTTGTCCTGGGTCTGCAATGCCTCGCGATACTGGTTCACGGCCCGTTCGCGCTGCCCGGAAGCATCGAAGATTTTTCCCAATTGGAGATCGCTCCAGACCTCTGTCCACTTGGGAACGCCATCGCCACGCAGTGCGTCGCGATAAGCGTTGGCAGCAGCCTGATAATTCTTTTGCTGGAAGTAAACGTCGCCCAACCGATAGCTGGCGAGCGAACTGATGTTGTCGATCGCCAGCGCCTGATGATATTCCTGAATGGCTTTTGCGTCGTCGCCCTGGACCGCCAGTTGTTGACCCCGCAGAATATGCACGCGCACCTGCATGTTCGGGCTGTTCCTCAATAGCCAATGGTCCGGGTCGAGCGAAATTTTTCGCGGCATGCCAAAGGTGTCGATCGCAAATTGCGACTGCGCTCCAACCACTTCGATGCGCTGCGTGACAGTCTTGCCTTCGGTCTCTACGCGGACTTCCACCGGCATGCGAAACAAATCGAGGTCCTGATCGATCTCGCCAACCGTGCGGAAGCCCTGGTTGTTGCCCAGCCGATAGAGGGTCCATTTATCCTGTAGCGTAGGCGCGCCGGTGCTCTGTAGCCATTGCGTAAAAAAGGGCTGTAGATTTTTGTGCGATGCAGCTTCGGCGATCTTCTCCACCTCGGCGGAAGAAATCGATTTTTCCGTTTGCGCGAGGATGTCGTGCAGCGTCTGCTGGAAAGCAGCATCGCCAATTTGCCATTGCAACATGCGGAAGACCATTGCGCCCTTGTCGTAGGTCATGGCCTGGAACTCCGGAGAAAATATCGGGGAATGCGCAGCGTCCGCCAGCGGAATGGTGTCATACTCCAGCGCACTGGCCGACACATTCAGGACGGCGTCCGCTGATGCGGATGCACCGGAAATTTGTCCAAGATATTGCAACTCCGCATAGCGGCACATGCCGTTTGTGATCCAGGAATCGTCTCGTGTTGCCGGGCTGACATCGTTTCCCCACCACTGATGGGCGATGGTGTTGGCCAACAGGCGAAACGCCGTTTCGCCCTGCATCTGTGCGCCTGCGATGGCTGCAATCTCCGGTGCCCAGTATGCGGGAACGGTATTGTCCGGCAATTCCACAATGTTCAATTGCCCAGACTGCGCCGGGCCAAATTGAGAGTAGAAGTAACTGTATTCCCGGGCAGCGGTTGCTGCGTAATTCTGCGCATCGGACTGAAGTGGATTTGTCTTCGCGCCTGTTTTGTTTTTTTCGATGAGATAAACACGCACATTGGAATTAGGATCTGCTGCGTAAGGCCCGCTGAATTTTCCGGCGATGAGGGTCCCAGGAAAGCCCGGTTGCGGCCATTTGAAATCGAACACCATCCTGCCATTTGGATCGAGGTGTGGCGTACCCGTAAAGCCACTGCCAAACACATGCTCGTCAGCCGGAACATGGATGCGCATGGCCGCTGTAAAGCGGCTGGTCAGAGTGCCTACTGTGGGGAACCAATGCGCTGGGTAGAGCAGATAACTCACTGGATCACCGATGGAAGCAAGGGGAATGGCGGACGCAGGCCCGGCTGGACCGGAGTTGCGTGAGGTATCGAACACACCACTGTAGGTAAAGGTCCATGTGTTGGATTCATCCTTTTTCATGGGGACGGATGGCGTGACGCGAATCTCGTTGGCCTCTCCTGTAGCACCCAGCGTATCCGAAGAAGCCCGCTCGGCGTTCAGCGGCTGGCCTTTGGTGTCCGTAACGGCGGTGACGCGCAGCGCGGGGTTCAGTTGAAACGAGACAGTCGCTGCATCCCTGAGTGCAGTAAAAGCTACAGTTGTCTGTACGGTCATCGCATGATGCACGGGATCGAGAACAATATCGATGCCGTAGCCACTGATTTGGATTGGCTGAGTTGGCGATATTTGCTGCGCTGCTGCGAACGGGATGGCCAGCAGAGTTAGCCATAGCGGAACCATCTGCAAGCGATGCAACCGAGGCATCAGCGCAATGACTGGCCTGCTCATCTCGTAGTTTTCTCGGAGATCGCGCGCGCGTCAGGATTGTTCAAAAATCGTAAAACCCAATTGGCCACGCGGTCGATGGTAGTTTGTGCCTGCCGGGAATCGTTGTCAGGAAATTCGTTTTTCGTGTAGAGGGCCTTTCTCACGTCGGCCAGGTCGCACTGCATTTGCCCGCGGGCATCTCCGCCTTCCAGCAGTGGCCGCAACGCGCAAATAGTATGTTCCGGCGTAAAGTTGTTCTGGATCAGCTCCGGCACGATGCGTTTTCCAGCAATCAGATTCACCATGGCGACGTGCGGCAACTGTACCAGTCGGCTGGCCACAGCGTAACTCAGAGAAGAAAGACGATAGACCGCGACGAACGGATTGCCGATGCATGCGGCCTCCACCGTGGCTGTACCACTGGCCACGATACTGGCGCGCGAATGGAAGAGGACCGCACGCGCGTCTTCTACGACATGAATCGGAACGTTGGGTCCGCACTGCGCAACGGCGGCGCGCACCCAATCTGTTTCGAGCGTTGCTGCGACAGGCAATACATATTCGTATTCCGCGCCTAGCTGGCGGGCAGCGGCCGCCATGACGGGCAAATTCAGACGCACTTCTTTCCGGCGGCTGCCGGGCAATAGGCCAATCCACGGCTTTGCATTGTCGAGTGCGTAGCGCTGCGCGAAGGCTTCGCGAGTGGTCGTTGGCAGCGGCAGATTGGCAAGAGGATGCCCGACAAATTCCGCATCCACGCGGCGCTCTCGATAATAATTCTCTTCAAATGGAAAGATGACCAGCATCTTCGTCACCCGCTCCCGCACCCACCGGATGCGGTGTTTCTTCCAGGCCCAGAGCTGTGGACTGACGAAGTAAATCACGGGTACGCCGAGTTTTTTCAATTCGCGCGCCAGACGAAAATTCACGTCGGGAAAATCGATCAGCACGGCGACATCGGGCCTGCGCGCGCGAATGCTATGTACCAGCCGGCGATATGCTCCGTAAATGCGCGGCATGTGGCGCAGCACTTCGGTGATGCCCATGACGGCAATCTCTTCTGCGCGCACAATCCGCTCGCATCCCGCTGCTTCCATTGCTGCGCCGCCCAACCCGAAGAACTGCGCATTGGGCAAGCGCTGGCGCACAGCTTCGATCAGCATGGCGCCGTAGCGTTCGCCGCTTGCTTCGCCTGCGGAGATGAAGATGGTTGGAGTGGGCATCTTCCGAGTCGGCCTCAGTCGCCGGGAACGGCCAGCGCATCGCTGCTGGGAACACCGGCCCCAGGAATTTCCTGGTCTTTGTATTGCAGCCGGTAGAGCTTCCAATACAACCCGTGCTGCGCCAGCAGTTCCTGATGCGTGCCGATCTCGCGCAACTGGCCTTTGTGCATCACCAAAATATGATTGGCGCTCTGAATCGTCGAAAGGCGATGCGCGACCACCACCGAGGTGCGGCCCGACACCAGTCGCGTCAGCGCGGAACGTACCCGCTGCTCGGTTTCCGTATCGACGCTGGACGTAGCTTCATCCAGAATCAGGATGCGTGGATCGTGCGCCAGCGCCCGAGCAAAATTGATGAGCTGCTTCTGGCCGGTGGACAGCGTGCTTCCACGCTCACGCACCGGTTCTTGAAAGCCGCCGGGCAGCGAGCGGACATAGTCGCCAACGTTGACCTGGTTGGTGGCGCGCTCGATGGCGTCATCTGTGATCGATTCAGTTCCCAACCGTATATTGCTGGCGACCGTCCCGGTGAACAGGACCGGGTCCTGCAGCACCACGGCGAAGCGGCGGCGCAATGCCTGCACGTCCCACTCGCGCACATCGAGTCCTTCCACCAGAATGGCCCCGCGCTGCACATCGTAAAAGCGCAGCATCAGGCTGCTGAGCGTGGTCTTGCCCGCACCGGTGTGGCCGACGATGGCCGCCGTCTCGCCCGGCTCGATCTCGAAGTTGACATCGCGCAGCACCCATTCGATCTCTTCATTTTCTGGAGATGTGCTGGCGCGCAGGCCCTCGATAGTGGCCGCGTCCAGCTTTTGATAGCTGAACCATACATTGCGAAATTCAATGCGGCCGGAGCCATCCCCGGTGCGCGGGACGGCTGGCGACACGACCTCCGGCTGCGTATCGAGCAGTTTGAACACGCGCTCGCTCGCGGCCATGGCGGCTTGCAGGATGTTGTACTTGTCGCTGAGGTCCTGAATGGGTCGGAAGAAACGCTGCGAATACTGGATGAACGCGACCAGCACGCCGAGCGTGACCGTCTCCCGCAGCACGCCGCGACCGCCGATCCAAATGATGATCGCAATGGCGATGGAGCTGAGAATTTCCACCGCCGGGTAGTACAGCGCATACGCCATAATGGCGTCTTTGAATGCCTTCAGGTGCTGGCGGTTGACCTTTTCAAAGTCCTGAAAGGCGCGCTCTTCACGGTTGAAAAGCTGCACCACGCTCATTCCGCTGACGTGTTCCTGCAAGTGAGAATTGATGCGGGCAATCGCTGTGCGAATGCGGCGATAGGACTCACGCACATATTTGCGGAAGACCTGTGTGGCCAGAAGAATGAACGGAATGACGGAAAAGGCCAGCAGCGCCAGCCACCAGTTCATGCGCAACATCACGAAGACGATGCCCGCCAGCACCAGCACATCTTCAAAAATCGAGACCACGCCGGAGGTGAACATTTCATTCAACGCATCCACATCGCTGGTGACGCGCGTGACCAGGCGGCCCGTCGGGTTGCGGTCGAAAAACGCGACATTCATGCGTTGAATGTGCCGGAAAATCTGGCTGCGCAGGTCGTACATCACCTTTTGCCCGGTCCATTGCATCAGGTAAGTCTGGACGAATTCCAGAAAATAGCTAAACACGAGAGACAAGAGATAGATGGCGGCTATCTCGCTGATGCCGGTGATGGCGTCGCGGCTCAGGTGACGCGCCAGCAGCGAACGATGGGTGGCGGCGGACGGCTGCGACATGTAGAGGTCGATGGCGACTTTGGTCAGGTATGGGCCAAGGACGTCCGACAGCGCTTTGAAAAGGATGGCGACCAGAGAGATGGCCACCTGCAAACGATACGGGCGCAGATAAGTAAGCAGACGCCGCATGAGGCGGCCGTCATACGCCTTTCCAACGACGTCGTCCTCGTGCTGCTGCGTGCTCTGTTTTGCGTCTGCCATGCGACACTGCTATTGTACGAAGTTTCCTTGATACTTCCGCTATAGCGGACATTTCTATGCCAATCTCCGCACCCACAACGCTGGGAATCTATGTCTCCATTCCGTTCTGTCGCGCCAAGTGCAGCTACTGCAACTTTGCGTCTGGCGTCTATGGCAATGAGCGCCTGGCCGAGTACGTGAATCGCCTGACCGCCGAAATTCGCTCCAGCAGCCGTCGAGCGGCGGGTTGGCTGGCCGCGCTGCCGGAAAACGTAGACAGTGTTTATTTTGGTGGTGGCACTCCCAGTTTGCTTTCTGTAGAACAGATGCAGCGGATACTGGAAGCGCTGCAAGAAGTTTTTTCTTTCGCTCCACAGACAGAAATGACGCTCGAATGCGCACCGGGCCAGTTGAGCGATTCCTTATTGCAAGCTCTGCCGCGCCTTGGAATCAATCGCGTCAGTCTTGGCGTGCAGTCGTTTGTCGATCGAGAAGCGGCAGCGGTGGGCCGGCTGCACACGGGGGCTGTTGTTCTCGCGGAAATTGCTCGCTTGCGCGGTGCCGGGATCGACGAGATCAACGTGGACCTGATCGCGGGGCTGCCGCACCAAACCATGGCGAGCTGGCGGACATCGCTCGAAGCTGCCATCGCCACCGGTGTTTCGCATTTGAGCGTCTACATGCTGGACGTGGATGAAGATTCCCGACTGGGCCGCGAGATGCTGGCAGGTGGAGCGCGCTATGGCGTTGGATTGGTGCCGCGCGAAGCGACCATCGCAGACATGTACGGTGAAGCGTGCGAGCGGTTTTCCCAGGCAAGCATCGCGCAATACGAAATTTCAAACTTTGCACGGACTGGCCACGAGTCGCGCCACAATCTCAAATACTGGACGCGCCAACCTTATGTCGGTTTCGGGCTGGATGCTCACTCGTTTTTGCACACTTGCGATGGAAATGCAGTTCGTGTGGGCACGACGGATGATTTGACGAAGTATCTGGACCACAGCGCGCGGGAAACCGTGACGTCAGTGTCCGCCGCCGAGGCCATTGAAGAGGCCTGGTTTCTGGGTCTGCGTTTATCGGCGGGCGTTTCGCTGTTGGCCATGGAACAAAACATCGGCCACACTGCCATGCGCGCCTTCCAGCCAGTGCTGGGTGTATGTGAACAGGAAGGATTGCTCACACGCGACGGCGACTCTGTTCGTTTGACGCAGCCCGGACGGCTGTTTGCCAACGAGGTCTTCGCGCGATTCCTGAGTGTTCTCCCGGCACAAGAAGATTTCATTCGGCAGGCAAGCGCAGGCCCCAAATTGCAAGATTTAAAAAATCAAGGAGTTTTCGCGTGAACACGCAAACGGCTGTTACCGAAGCCATAAATCCGCAGAAGGCAACAGGCGTGATCGACCTGCGCAGCGATACCGTTACCCAGCCCACCGCCGCGATGCGCGCGGCCATGGCCGCAGCCGAGGTCGGCGACGATGTGTATGGGGAAGACCCAACGGTGACACGGTTAGAGCAGCGGGCGGCGGAGATGTTCGGGCGCGAAGCTGCAATCTTTGTGCCGACGGGGACCATGGGCAACCAGATTGCCATCCGCCTGCACACGCAGCATGGGCAGGAAGTGATTTGCGAAACCCGCTCGCATATTGTGGACTGGGAGATGGCCATGCTGTCGGCATTTTCCGGTTGCATGCCGCGCACCGTGGCCGGGGAGCGCGGAGTACTGACGTGGAAACAGATTCAGGCCGCAATTGCACCGAGCATTTATTACCGCGCTCAGACCGGATTGATCTCGCTCGAAAACACGCACAACATGGCGGGGGGCACGGTGACGCCGCTCGTGGTGTTGGAAGAAATCTGGGCAGGCGCGAAAGACGCGGGTCTGCCCGTGCATCTCGACGGCGCGCGCGTCTTTAACGCCGCGGTCAGCCTGGGGATTGGCGTCGCGGAACTGACGCGGGGATTCGACACGGTCAAGTTCTGCCTGTCCAAAGGGCTCGGCGCGCCGGTCGGTTCTTTGCTGGTTGGTACGAAGAAGCACATCGAACGGGCCCGCGTATTTCGCAAGGCGCTGGGCGGTGGAATGCGGCAGGTGGGCGTGCTGGCGGCTGCCGGGCTGATTGCGCTCGAAAGCATGACGGAGCGGCTGTCCGAAGACCACGCCAACGCGCGGCTGCTTGCGGAGTCTCTGGCAAATGTG
>DAHUZH010000199.1 GCA_027306695.1 Acidobacteriaceae bacterium | reverse complement strand
TCACCACAAAAACTGTCAAAAGTGGCCTCAGTCCGAGGACGCATCTCCCGTGCTGGCCAAGCACGAGCAATTTGCCATGAAATATGCGCCTTTTCAGTCGTCTTGGGATCCGCGCCTTGTTCAAAGTTCATAACAGGCTCTAGCAGCTATGGAACAAGCGTTTCCTGAAGCATGTGTAAATATCCCTGATGGTCTCATCGACGGTATTAAAGGTCTCCCCGATCCCAATGATCGTCACGTTGTGGCGACGGCGATTTGCTCTCATTCAAATGCAATCATCACTGAGAATCTCAAACATTTTCCTGAGCAGGCCTTATCTCCACATCGGATTTTGATCCAGTCCGCTGACGAGTTCTTGATACATCAATTCCACTTAAATCAGCAACTCGCGCTCGATAAATTGGACACACAGGCGGCGGCAATAAAAAAGAGGCGATCAGACCTTCTTGAATTCTTGGCAAAGCCAGCACCTAACTTTTGCATGCTCGTTAGAAAATAAGCTCCCAACTTGGCTGACAAGTCAGTACTTCGTCACCTTCGGGTCCACCTTTTCCGACCACGCGGTAATGCCTCCGGCCAAGTTGTGAATGTGCTTGAATCCGTTCTGCGTCAGGAACTCCGCCGCTTTCTGGCTGCGTCCGCCTGCTTTGCAATGCACCACGATCTCGCGGCCCGCATCCAGTTCGCGGACGCGCTGCGGCAGGTCGTTCAGTGGAATCAGATGGCCGCCGATCTGCGCGATGGCGAACTCATACGGCTCGCGCACATCGAGAACGAAGAGATCTTCGCCCGCATCCATGCGGCGTTTCAGCTCTACCGGCTGCATCTGCGGAACGCCATTGACCACAGCAGCAGGCTCCGCCGACTTCGGCGGAATGCCGCAGAACTGTTCGTAGTCGATCAATTTCGTTACCGTCGGATGCGTGCCGCACACCGGGCAATCGGCATTTTTCCGCAGCTTCAACTCGCGGAAGCGCATGGCCAGCGTGTCGGCCAATAGCAACCGCCCCACCAGCGGCTCGCCCTGGCCCAGGACCAGCTTGATGACCTCCGTCGCCTGAATAATGCCAAGCAGTCCCGGCAGAATGCCAAGCACGCCTCCTTCCGCGCAGGAGGGAACCAAACCCGGCGGCGGCGGTTCAGGATATAGGCAGCGATAGCAGGGGCCATCTTTCGTCGCGAATACGCTCGCCTGCCCTTCAAAGCGGAAGATCGAAGCGTAGACGTTCGGAATGCCAGAGAGCACGCACGCATCATTGACCAGGTAGCGGGTGGGAAAATTGTCCGTGCCGTCGGCAACGATATCGAAGTCCTTGAAAATTTTCAGCGCATTTTCACTGGTCAGCCGTGTTTCAAACTTCACAATCTTTACGTTGGGATTGATGGCCTTGAGCGAGTCCTCCGCCGAGTCCAGCTTGGCACGGCCCACATCGCTGGTCCCATGGATCACCTGGCGATGCAGATTGCTCGCCTCCACTACGTCGAAGTCCACAATGCCGAGCGTGCCCACGCCAGCCGCCGCCAGATACATGGTCAGCGGCGCGCCCAGTCCGCCAGCGCCAATGCAGAGCACGCGCGCAGCCTTCAATTTGAGCTGGCCCTCCTCGCCGACCTCAGGCAGGATCAAGTGGCGCGAGTAGCGGCCCATCTCTTCCGGCGTCAAGGTAGCAGCTTTTGCCATCGGCGCGACTCCAACCGGCGTGCCGCCAGCGATCGACGGGATAATTGAAAGCGAATCCGAATCTTTTACCGGCGCATTCTCCTTGTGGTCGAGATAGCGAATGTCCTCGTCGTTTAGGTAGACGTTTACGAAGGCGCGCAGCTTGCCCTCCTCGGTATAGAGATGCTTGCGCAGCTCAGGAAATTGCGAGGTGAGCGCTGCCAGCGCCTGTGCGACGGTCGGCGCGGAAACCTCGACCACCGCTTGTTTGTTGGCGTATGGACGGAGCGGAGTGGGAATATGAATCTGCATGATGACAATCCTCGGAATTCTTAAATTGGCTGGCCTGGCAGCGGCTGCGTTTAACGGACGCCGACTGCGGCTGCGACTTCGATCGGCTGATTCTCCAGGCGTTTGTCCTCTTCGCCCGTACCGGTCAACAGGAAGGAGTTGGTTTCAGCGGCCCGACATCGCGCCGTTTCTCCAACGCCCGCACCATCTGCTACCACGCTGGTAATCACGTAGGAACATCCGAACCAGTGCGCCTCGGTCAGATCCGTCTTCGACCACTTCGCGGGATGGTCGGGGTGCGAATGATAAAAGCCGACAATATCAAGGCCCTTTTCCCGCGCCGCGCGTTGGATGCGAATCAACTCCTGGGGAGCGATCTGATAGCGGTTATGCGCGGAGTCGGTGCGGATATTTCCAGCGCGCACCGCATCGACGACGGTATTCCCGCCCGCTTCGGCACGGCCCAGCAAAACCCCGCAACATTCGTTGGGATAGGTGGCCTCGCCGTGTTCGCGGATTGCGTCGAACTGCGCCTGTTCCATCCGCAGCGTAGTGGAAACCGTGGTCAACTTATTCCTCCCAAAACCGTTCGCTCAAGTATTTGTCCGCTGCGTCGCACAGCACCGTCACAATGACTGCTTCGTCGCCGTTGGCCGCGCACTCCTCTGCAATCTGCAATGCACCGGCGACGGCGGCAGCGGCGGAAACGCCGACCAGCAGACCCTCCTCGCGCGGCAAACGGCGCGCCATGGCATAGGCCGCTTCGGTCCCCATTTCGATTTTTCTGTCCGCCAGCGTCGCATCGTAAATGCGCGGCACGATGGCGGTCTCCATGTGCTTCAAGCCTTCCAGTCCGTTGAACGGGGAGTCGGGTTCGAGCGAGATGCACTGGATGCGCGGGTTCAATTCTTTCAGTCGCCGCGTCGTTCCCACAAAGGTCCCGCTGGTTCCCAGTCCCGCGAGAAAATGCGTGATGCGTCCCTCGGTCTGCTGCCAGATTTCATTCGCCGTGGTTTCATAATGCGCGCGCCAGTTGTTGTCGTTCGAGTATTGGTCGGCATACCAATACTTCTCCGGCTCGCTCGCGGCCAGTTCGCGCGCTTTGCGGATCGCGCCATCGGTGCCATCGGCTGGATCGGTCCACAGCACGTTGGCCCCGTAGGCGGACAGAATGCGCTTGCGCTCCGGCGAGACATTGGTCGGCATAGTCAGCGTGACGGGAAATTGCAGGGCGGCGCCCAGTATCGCGTAGGCAATGCCGGTATTGCCGCTGGTGGCGTCGAGCAGGCTCATATTTTTCGCTCCGCCCAACAGGCCGCGTTCCATGGCGTCGAGGACAATCGCCTTCGCGGCTCGGTCCTTTACGGAGCCGCCGGGGTTGGCCCACTCCGCTTTGCCGAGGATATGCACCCCGGATATATGCGCCGTCAATCGCTCCATTCGGACCAGGGGCGTATTGCCGATGCGCTCCAGAATTCCGCTACCGAGCAGCATGCGGCTGTCCGTCGCGGCTGCTGTTGCTGCGCCGGTCGCTTCCACGGATTCACGAAACGTCAACATGATTGCATCCAATCGCTCAACTCGAAGCCACGGTATACTTGAAGTGTAGCGTTGCTTGGCGGACAGCCGCAAACCATGCGCGTTCCGCCATCCTAAAGATTTCCTTGCCGGAGTGCTGCCAAGAGCCTTATGCATCCAAGAGAAAAACTCCCACCCAAGACCTTTGATACGGCATTGGCCTATCTTCGCGGCCATGCATTTGATGTTCAACCGATGCCTGGGGTCGCAGATCAAGTGCAAATTCGTAAACACGGCTGCGGAGCGGTGCTGGGCCGTGCGACCAATGGTGGCATCACTTATGTGGTCCGCCCCGGCTGCCTGGTTGGCGGAGAGATTGCCGCGCTGGTGGACCGCGGCTATCAGAAATTTTTGAAGACCAGCCGTTTGGAAGTGGCGGCAACGGCGGACCATCTTCGCTCATTGCATGCTTTTACTGAGGAACTCAGCGAAGCCGTCGGTGTTTGCGATTATTACAACCTGGCGCTGGGCACGGTGAGCGATCTTTACCTCTATGACCGGCTGAAGGGCCGCGACACTGAGGCGGAAGCCGCGCCGGAGTTGCATTGATGGTGTCTCATAAGCCGCATCCCATTTCTCAGAATCTGTCCAGAAACTAACGAAAGGAACCTGGGAAGGAATATGCGGAGAGGCTTTCGGTCGATAGGGTAGGGGCATGTACCCGGGCGATTTGACGGAC
>DAHUZH010000198.1 GCA_027306695.1 Acidobacteriaceae bacterium | reverse complement strand
CGCGGGGATCCACGTCGCCAGCACGCCGACCAGCATCATGGTCAGCACAACACCGGCCAGCACCAGCGGGTCGTTCGGCGTCGCCTGATACACAATGCTTGCGAGCAGGCGGCTGGCGGCAATTCCGGCAATCAGACCGGCCAGCGAACCTGCGCTGAGAAGGATGATCGGACGCCGCAGCGCCGCGCCGAGTACCTGGCGATGCGAAGCGCCGAGCGCCACGCGAATGCCCAGCTCCCGCATTTGGCGGCTGACCGTGTAGGACGCAAGGCCGAAGATGCCCGTGACCGACAGCAAGATCGCCAGCGCTCCGAAGACGCCCAGCGCAATCGTGGCCGCATTCGTGGGCAGCATCACGATGGCGAGAGAGTCCTGCCAGCTACCCAGGCTGAAAATCGGCAGGTTCGGATCGAGCCGTCGAATCGCATCCTGCACCGCGGCGGCCATGTCGCGTGGGTCGCGCCGCGAGCGCACCAGCAGCACCGTCTCCGTATCTGGATTTTGCAGGATGGGAAAAAATACCGCCGCGGTCGGGTCTTCCGTCATCGTCGAGTATTTGCCGTCTTCCACCACGCCGACAATCTGAACTGGCTTGCCGTCCCCATAGCCCTTGAAGTATTTGCCGACGGCGTGGTCCGTACCAAACAGCTTGCGGGCAAAGGTCTGGTTCACAATCGCCACGTTGGGAGATTTCGCACCGTCCTGCGCGGTAAAAGTGCGGCCTGCCAGCAGCCTGGTCCCGGCTGTTTTGAAATAACCGGAAGAGACCTCAAAAAAATTTGCGCCGAACTCTTTGTTTTTCGACGTAGGCGCCGCTGAGTCTACGGAACGAATTCCAGTGACCGACTGGTCGAGGCTCAAGGGCGTCGTGTTCGCGTAAGCTGCGGACGTCACTCCCGGCAAATGGGAGACGGCATCGAGCAAACGCTGTTGGAAGCGGGCGGCATCCGCGTCGGAATAATTGGCCAGGTGCAGATCGAAATTGGCCATGGTGACGCCTTGCGGTTGGAAGCCAAGATTGGCATGCAGGGTGCGCTCCAGCCCGCGCACCGCCACCAGCGATGCTGTCACCAGCAGGCAGCAGATGGCGATCTGGCTGGCCAGCAGAACGTCGCGCAGCGCCCACCCCTGCCTGCCGGGGAACGTATTGCTCCCACTCTTGATCGCTTGATTGGGGTCGGTCCGCCATATCTGGCGCACCGGGATCGAACCGAAAATGACTCCTGTCAGCAGGGAAACCAGAAAGGCGAAGACGTACACGCGCGCATCGGGGTCGATCGACATCTGCACTGGAAAAGCCATCGGCGGCTGCCACCGGTTCAGCGCACCCAGCAATGCAGTGGCCAGCACGCAACCGCCGGCCCCACCCAGAATCGAGAGCACCACCGATTCCGTCAGCAATTGACAGAAGATGCGCAATCGTCCAGCACCGACGGCCACCCGGATGGCCAGTTCGCGGCTGCGGTCCGCCGTCCGCGCGGCAAACAGACCGCCCAGGTTAGCGCAGGCCGCCAGCAGGACCATCCCCGCCAATAGCATCACCGCAAACAGAAACGCGCGCATTGGGCCGCCCAGCACGTCCCCGAGAAGACCTGGCCGCGTCAGGCGGTAGGCGAGTTTGCTATCGGTCGCCGGATATTCTTTCGCCAATTGCTTCGCGATGGCGTTGAGATTGTCCTGTGCCTGCTGGGGCGTAACGCCCGGTTTCAGGCGTCCAATCACCCATATGCCATGATTTCTCCGGCTGGTGAGCCAGTCATAGCCTTCGATCTGCTTCTCATTCATCGCGGGGACCCAGAACTCGGAGGCAACAAGGCGCTCCGTCCCGTAAAAACCCTTCGGCGCCACGCCCAGCACAACGTAGGGCGACTTGTTCAAATGGATGGCCCTGCCGACAATGCTCTGATCGCCGCCGAAACGGTCGTGCCAGCAGTTGTAGCTCAAAACGACGTAGGCGCTCGCGCCCGGACTCGTGTCATCCGCAGGCTGAATCAAGCGGCCCAGATGCGGTCGCACGCCCAGCATGCCGAAATAATTCCCGCTGACTTCGTAGCCCCAGACCGGCTGCGCGCCGCTGGAGGTTTCCAGGCCGACCCGCGCCAGCCGGTCCATCGCCAGCGCCGAAAAAGTCGTGTTCCGGTCGCGCAAATCCCGGTAGTCCGGGTAGGACAGAACGAGATCTCCCTGGTCCTCTGGCTGGACGGTATAGACCTGCTTCGCATCGGGGAAATTCATGGGCCGCAGCAGCAGCGAATTCAGCACGCTGAAGACCACCACATTCGCGCCGATGCCGAGCGCCAGCGTGACGATGGCCGTCAATGCAAAGCCGGGCGACTGCCGCAGTTTGCGAATGGCATAGCGAAAATCGTAAAAAAGCGTCTGCATCGGCTGTTCCCTCCAAAATTGCAAAAGATGACGCACCTTCATGTAGCACGTTCCATACCAAGTCGAACTTCGACTATCCCGCTGATTCTTTAACAAAACGCGAGGGCCGTCCTGCGATGAAAGTGTCCGAAAATAGAAATCCAGTGTCTGAAAACGGACACTGGATCGGATGGCCTTTCGCGATTGGAGAAAGCGTCAGACCTGCATGACTTCTTTTTCCTTGGCTTTGCACAACTCTTCCATGCGCTTGATCTCGTCATCCGTCAGCTTTTGAATTTCCTCGAGCGAACGTTTTTCTTCGTCTTCGGAGATTTTCTTGTCTTTCGTGGCCTTCTTGATGAGTTCATTGCCGTCGCGGCGGACGTTGCGCACGCCGGTGCGATGCTCTTCGAGCACCTTGCTCAGATGCTTCACCACTTCCTTACGTCGCTCCTCGGTCATCGGAGGAACGGGAACGCGGACCAGCTTGCCGTCATTCTGCGGGTTAAATCCATGCTGGGAGGCGCGCAGCGCCTTTTCAATTTCGACGATCAGACTGGTGTCATACGGCTGGACGAGCAGCAGTTGCGGCTCGGGCGCGCTGATCTGCCCCACCTGATTCAGCGGCATCTCTGTCCCGTAGGCAGCAACCTTCACCTGATCCAGCATGTGGACCGAGGCCCGACCCGTACGAATTGCGGACAGGTTGTCGCGAAAGTCCTCGACCGCCTTATCCATGCGGGTCTTGAGTAGATGATATGTTTCTTTCAGGGCCGGAATTGCGGCCATCGTTGATCCTGACATGGTCCCAGTTTCCCTCGTTCGCAAAACGATATTGTAACCAACCGGCGTGTAATCTGTTCACAGTTGGCCGGTTCATTTCTCACAATGATGCATCTAAAAGGCAAGTGAGTCTCACAAAAATAGAAGAATAGATCGACTATCTCGCGATAGACCCTATGCATACCTGTCCAGTTTGCACAATTCCATTGAGTCCCTCCCAAGCCTTCTTCCGCGCGGGATGGCGCGGATTTTTTCGCTGTCCGGCATGCCGCGGCCATCTTCAGATCCATGGCCGTGTGGTCCCGATCGTGGCTGCGCTGGTGGTTGCCATCGGTTTCATTGTGCTCGACTTCAGCGGATTGCTGGACGTGGATTCCACGGTCTGGTGGTGGGACGCATTCCAGGTTGCGTCCGTACTGTTTGTGCTGTTCGTCATGCTGGGCTGGCTGATCCACATCGACCGCCGTCAACCCATGCGAAAATTTGTGCCCTGAAAAAGGCCCGCTGTTTTACTTTATGCATATGCAGAGAACAGTTTGTCATCCTGAGGTCGGTCGCCGCGGCGACGCGACCGAAGGACCTCGCGGTTAGCCGAGAAACGCAAGATTCTTCGCTCCGCTCAGAACGACACATATCTCGTTAGGGCAGGTTGATACATGACCAGTCCCGCCCCTTACGCCAGCACCTGCAATCCAGTCGATGCGGCCTGCTCGTGCGCATGGTAGGACGAACGCACCAGCGGGCCGGACTCCACATGCCGAAAGCCCATCCGCAGCGCCTCTTCCTTCATCCAGGCAAACTCCTGCAGCGAATAAATGCGCGTCATCGGCAGATGATCCTTTGATGGCCGCAAATACTGTCCGATGGTCAGGATGTCGGTCCCCACCCGCGCCAGATCGCGGAAGACTTCGAGCAGTTCGTACATCTCCTCACCCAGACCGACCATGACGCCGGACTTTGTGACCAGCTTCGGGCTGATCTCCTTGGCATACTCCAGCAGGCGTAGCGTGCGTTCGTAGCGCGCGCCGGAACGCACCACGCGATAGAGCCGCGGCACGCTCTCCGTATTGTGGTTCAGCACCTCC
>DAHUZH010000197.1 GCA_027306695.1 Acidobacteriaceae bacterium | reverse complement strand
CTCGTTCTCCTCGCGCGTATTGCGCTGCCGCAGCGCTTCGACAAAACTCGCATCCACGATCTGACCGCTGTTGAGCTTGATCCCCTGCACAGCCAAAGCTCGGTGAAACCGCTCGAAAAGCCGCTCAAAGACCTTTGCCTCGCGCAATTGCTCGCGGAACAGCCACACGGTCTTCGCATCCGGCACTGCGCCACCGAGGTCAATGCCGAGAAAACGCATGAACGTCAGTCGGTCCGTTACCTGATATTCAAGCGCATCGTCCGACAACCCGTACAGGTTCTGCAGTACCAGCATCTTGAACATCCGCACGCGATCGGTGGGCTTGCGACCCGCCGCAGACTTGCGCTCCTTGCGATCAATGCTCTCAAGATCCGGTCGCAACATCTCCCAGTCAACGATGGCGTTCAGCCTCTCCAAGGCATCCCCACCCTTGCTGAGTTGATCAAACCGGTGCTGAAGGTCCAAAAACCCGAGTTGAGTCTCTATGTCTCATTCTAACACGTGTGGTCGGCAGAATGAGCGTCAAATGGGCTATTTTTCGAGGTGCCCCTATGACAGCACGACGTGTTTCTAGTTGTGGCAACACAACAATCTGCACATCTCTGCTGGGTTCCACAAAACTCTGAAGAACCGATGTGGGTAAGTTGTCGCGATCATCTAGGTGTATTAGTACACGCGAAAGCTCTAAGTTGTCGCCTTGTATGCCATCTAGCCGAATAGCTCTGTGCGCGGTAGGCTGATTGCGGTAGATCATTAGCCCGAGCGACTTCGTTGAATACAAGAATCCACGGAAACAGCGGATAAAGGCGTGCGAATGCTGGTACCTGCTGGTCATCGCGCAGCGGCAGGAGGACTGCCCGAAATGCGATACTCCGCGATGATACTGCGTTTAGTAGCACATGGGGTAGAAGCGACCTGGGACGTTGCGTTAGATGTGCAGACCTCGATGTCACGATGCTGTGTGAGCGAGTTAAGCAGAATTCTTGTGTGAAACTGTACGAGAAAGTCGCCAACGAACTCAGACGTGCGATCGCCCTTGGCGGGTTTCGGGCAGGGCAACGGCTGCCGTCGACCAGGAGACTGGCGAAATCGATCGGCGTCTCGCGCAACACAGTGTTGATGGCTTATAGGCTTCTTCGCATCGAGCAGCTCACAATCTCACGGGAGCGCGGCGGGACTTGTGTGGTCGATACTGATTTGACGGAGCGACCGGGTCGGATGTCGGTGACTGTGGCTCCGCAGTCACGATATGCGGCTCGGGTGCGTAATCTGGGATCTTCAGCGGCAGCTCACTCGCAGAAACCGGCTTGCCACGCAGTGCGGTCCGGTGCTTCGAGTGATCCGGACTTGTTGCGCATGTGGAGTCGAAAACTCGTGATCGCCGCGCGCGCTGTCGGAGCGGAGTATCCCGACCCGCAAGGCTTCTTGCCGCTGCGCAGTGCTTTGGCGGACTGGCTTGCGCGCCAGCGCGGCATAGCTTCTACTGCAAACGATATTTTGATCGTCCGCGGAATGCAACAAGCGATAACGATTGCGGCTCGCGTACTTCTAGACGAAGGAGATGTAGCCGCGGTTGAGGATCCGGTGTCTCCCCGGTTGCGAGAGACGTTGGCCGCGCACGGCGCTCGAGTAATTGGGATGCGCACCGACGAGCATGGAATCGTGACTGATCAACTCACGCGACATGAACCAAAGCTTATCTGCGTTTCACCAGCGTGTCAGTTTCCAACGGATTCGGACCTGAGTGCCGCTCGCCGCGTGAGTCTGCTTCAATTCGCTTCTCGGGACGGAAGGTGGATCCTGGAAGATGATTCAAATTGCGAGTTCCAGATTCGAAGATCGTCAGTACCGACGCTGCGCTCTCTGGACAAATCCGGCACCGTGATTTACGCATGCACGTTTTGGCAGACGCTCTTACCTTCTCTACGCTTGGGATTCCTCGTTTGTCCGCCGGCCATCCATGATGATCTCTGTGCAGCCAAGCGGCTGGCGGACCTTGGCTGTCCGCTCGCGGAGCAGGCAGCTCTTGCGGCTTTGATACGGAGCCAGGAATGCGACAGGCTAATTCGTCGTCTTGTCGACGAAATGGAGCAACGGCGAATCGTGTTTCAAAGTGCACTATTACGTCATTGCAGCGATCGCATCTTGGCGCAGGAATTTCTTTGGGGAACGAATCTGGTCGTCTGGCTGCCGAGAGTAGACTACTCGGGACTCAATCGACTACTCGAGCTGGGATCGACTCGCGGCCTCAATCTCCGTCCAGTTCATACGTATTACCAACGACGACCTGAACACCCGGGGCTGATCTTGAGCTGTGTGAACCAGCCCTTTGAGGCGCTCGAGCGATTTGGCGCGCTGTTGGGAGAGTGCCTCGACGAATTCGAGGAAGAGCGGAGGCTGCATAAGGTGAAAATGGAGGGAGGTGCCGCGAGCGACAATGCAGCAGAGTAGCGTTCTCGGGTTTAGATTATGTCTGGAACAATAAGCGATGAAATTGCGACCGTTAGCTCCGCCGTTGTCCGGTGTCGTCGCGACGGATGGGTGGACAGCGCTTAGACAGGTAGCCAAATGCCCGCAAGTGCGCTGCATGAAGAGCTGGGAACCGGCTGGGATCTTGCAGTCATCCGTCATGGCTGTCGCAGTGTGCGCGTTCAATTTGTGTCATAGGGCCAGCGAAGGAGCGCATGGTGTGATGGCTGTGTGGGGGTGTATTGATCTGTCTTGGTGAAAGTGAGAGACGGAAGTGTCTCTCGGAATTCGCCGCAACAGGAGTCCGGAGTCACATGATGCACAGTTTCAACGATTTTGACTTCCTCGTCGGACAGTGGAAGGTTCGCCACCAGAAGTTCAAGCACCGGCTTCTGCAGTGTAGAGCCTGCCAAGAGTTTGCGGGTCGAAGCGAAGCTCGGAAAATTTTAGGCGGATTCGGTCTGATGGGGGAGAACATCGTCTTTGATCCGCACGGCACGTATCGATCATTGTCGTTATTTACATTTGATGCCGAGGCGAAGACTTGGTCTGTCTGGTGGTATGATGGTCGCGCCCCAGCGAGTCATGACCCCCTGGTCGGAAGGTTTGAGGACGGCACTGGCGTATTTGTGGGTGAAGGGAATTTCGATGGAACGATGGCGAGGATCCGGTACATCTGGACTGGCAGGGATGACGCGCCGCGTTGTGAGCATGCTGTGTCCATGAATATGGGTGAGACTTGGGAAACAATGTGGATCATGGATTTCCGGCGGATTGCGTGAAGCGGCGTCGTACGCGCCATTTGGGTGGAAACGCCGCGCGTCGGTGTGAATCGGTGCATACTGATGCATGTTGTCGGGTGCCCGCAAGACAGACGACAGACGCCGGGCGAGACCGTGCTATTTCGCGAAACTGGCGGTTGGTGTCTCTCGGCCGAAAGTTGGCTATCTCGAGTGGGTAGCGGTGGCAAGTGTGGCGGCTGGGACGGCTTGAGACTCAGCGCAAAGCATGTCCGAACCATTGCGCTCAGGAGCCGCAAGCATATATAGCGATCGAGATCCGCCGCTGGAGAGATTGAGAGAGTTTCTTCGCCGTGAAACCTGTTGGGATGTAGAGCGACTTGCTTTATCTACGCCGCACTAACATTCCTCGGGGTGAAGTATTTGGGTCGACCCAATTTGCATGTGACTTTCGGTGCCTTCGCTGTGGTGATTCTCGCGGCCAGGTGGATGATCATATCGTGATCGAGCAGCGGTTCCCCGCGACAGTTCCAGGAGATGAAGCATACGAGCCGGTGGTTGACCTTGTTCCACTTTGTGGCTCCCCGACGGAAGTGGCAGACCAAGGTGGGCCGGGGCTGATCGACGAACTCCTGCAGTTGGAATTCCCGCAGCAGCAACCGGTAGCCCTTGCAGTCTTCGGCGTCGGCGGTAATGAGGATGCGCGTCCGTAGCCCAGGATCATCGCTTCAGTCGCCGCCGTAAGTCGGCGAGTGCGTTCGTCCAGATGCAGACAGATCGAACGCAGCTTCCGCTTCGACTCGGAAGACGGGGGCTTCATGCCCGGGTAGTACGGCACATAGAATCATCACCTGGTTCCGGTATGTATTTACGCGGACGGGAACGTGTCAATCATTCTGAGACACCCGGTTAACCCGACTTCGCGGATTCGCCCCCGGATTTGAGCGCGGTCGGCCGCCAGGGTAAGGCCATTCAGGCACTTGCGCGCGGGCCAGGGCCGGAAGTGGCTGTAGTGAAGACCTTGGTGCTGGTCGGGACGGCGG
>DAHUZH010000196.1 GCA_027306695.1 Acidobacteriaceae bacterium | reverse complement strand
ATGCCGACAATCCGTTTCTGCGCGAACTGCTGATCACATTCGGGGCATCCGGCTACGTGGCCCTGTACGAAATCGAGGACGAGCGCACCATCACCATCCTCGCCGTGCGCCATCAGCGCGAGGACGACTATCACTGAGCGGCGACGGAGAATCGGGGCATCCTCTGGCACGACACCGTGCTGAACTGGATGAAACGCTGGACGGGCACGGAGTAAGCACCGCGCTGGTTCAACCATGCGGTAGCGTCACGGGGTATGTGACGCAGCCGGTCCGGCGTTCAACACCAGTGTGTTGATGAACTGAACGACTTTCTCCCTTTCATCAGCCTGACTAGCCTCTGTGTAGATGTAGCTACTGGAGCTGAGGGAAAGCCGACATGGAGAGACGATCTGTGGTGAGTGCCGGCCAATCATCGAGACGATCACCTGGGTTCCAGTCCTCAAACGGAGTGATGGTGATCTGGGACGGCTCCAGAGACGCCATGTCAAGAACTGGCGTTGGGTACACACCGTGAAACCTAAGGGCCGAGCCGATGTCTTGAAGCAATCGGCTTGTCGATGGGATATTCGATTCGATTCCGTCAATCGCCCTGGCCAGATCCTCCCATGCGCATGCGACAATCGACTGGATCTCCTCTGTAGCCAAGGTGGCCACAGCGACTTCCTGCCCCTTGACTCGATGTTCCCGACTTTCGTGCCACGCGTGTCCGCCCATCGCGAGCTGATTGCGTCTACGATCGGGTGGTAAGTGAATATCCATTGCCCGCCATTGCCGAAAAAGCTGGTCCTTTGACTGGAGACTGGTTCCGTCCCAGCGCTTCGCTTCCACCCACACAGTCAGGCACTCGAAATTCAACACCACGTCAGGTTCGACCCGGCCGCCGTCGAGTGCAAAAGATGGCCAGAATCGGATATCGAGCAACGTGCCCATGTCCTTGAAAGCATCTGGCGCAAGGGATCCGAAGATTGCCGCGAGAACGTTCTGGTCCAGATACGCCAATCGAGAAAATACTGAGGCGGTCAGCATATCTTCCGTCGCCTCGCCTGATGCATTGTTCGTAAACGCCGCGTGGATCTGCGACTGGCTCTTGCGGGACAGAAGCGCCCTCAACATTAGTCAGGCACTCTTGAGCGCCGATTCGGCCTTCGCAATGAAAGCCCTTATCGAGCTGATAACATCTGCCTTTGTTGCCAGAGTCACCATGTCGATGTCCTCCCGCCACAAAACGAAGCTTCCGTCGTCCGAACGAGTAACAACCTCCGTTTCCTCTACATCCACTTCCCACGCATCCTTGATTGAGACGTGATCGCGCTCTACTAGAGATCTGCCGAAGAAACACCGAACTGAAGTTTTCGCTGACTCAGGTTGCCCGAACGATTCTGGATCATATTCCTCCGCAGAATCTGCAAGGTCATCGACAACCATCTCTATGCCAAAGAGGCAGTCGCAGGCGTTTACGTGCTTACTCTTCTTTTCTAGGTTAGCCAAGTCATTACACTTGATCCACAGGAAGTACGTACTATAAAACGGCAACACGTCCCAGTAACAGATGCGCTTCTTTTGCGGCTTCCACTTGTCACCGAGGAACGAATATCCCGAATCGCTCCCGTTGAATGTAAAGCCATCAAGACAGCCGTCGATGGTGCGCGCCATGTCGAACACTCGCCGATGGAACCCGTAGAGTAACCGATAGGCTTTGCGGACATCAAGCAGCGCTGCGGCAAGAGTGTCGTCGCGATTCATGAAAGATCTCCAATCGTGATGTGTTGGATAAGGACTGGGCGAAGTGGTGCCCACGCTTCATCGAGATCTTGTTTGCTCGGTCGATCGATCTCGTGACTTGAGTTTACTAGAGAGACATGGCCCTGGACGCCATTTCCGGGAACGATAGGACCTTGCACAATCGGCAACGCAGTTGCAATTCCGTAGTCCTTAACGGCATCGACGACATCCACGGCAAGAATAGTTGCTAGGTCATCGGATGAAAGGCGCTTCCTCTGTTTCTTGAGCTGCGATAGCCGAAGTGCGTGATAGTCAATACAGCGCTCACAGAAATTCCGCACGAATCGACCATTGCTTTGAGCTGCCTTGCTGGTATAGCTGGCAGTAAAGAAATCCGCTGCGACTTTCTTGGCTCTGTTCTCGAACGCGTAGCCTTTGACATCTGCGATCCGCAAGAGGATCTCCGATCGCTCGTTAGGCGTGTAGTCCTCAAAATCCAACGTTTTGCTAAAACGCGAACGCAAGCCAGGATTGCTTTCAAGGAAGTGGTCCATCTCGGTGGTGTAGCCAGCGGCCACCACGATCATCTCAGAGCGGTAGTCCTCCATGGCCTTGATGAGGATATTCACCGCCTCCTGACCGTAATCGTTGCCTTGCCCCGACGTCAGCCCGTAGGCTTCATCGATGAACAGCATGCCACCTCTCGCAGACTTGACGACTTCTTCGGTCTTGAGAGCGGTCTGGCCGAGGTAGCCTCCGATCAGGCCTGCTTGATTGGTCTCGACGAAGGTATCCCTTTTGAGCACCCCCATCAGGCGATAGGTCTTAGCGAGAATGCGTGCCACCGTAGTTTTGCCAGTGCCTGGGTTGCCGGTAAACACCAGATGGCGGCTCGGAGCGTCGACTTGGGTGTGACCTTTCAGCCGACGGCTTTGCTGGATGTCCTCATATGCGACCAGTGTCGCGACCTCTTTCTTGACCGCGCGCAATCCAACCATCTTGTCCAGCTTTGTGAGTTCATCGTTTAGCAGTCCTTTGATTTCCGACCTGCTGAGCCCTTCGTAAGCATCGGTGTGGGCAGCAGCATCCTCGTCGACATCATTTTCATCGGAGCCTGCGGAAATGTCCTCTCGATCATCTTGATCATCGGCGTGATCGGCTACATACGTCTCAAGGCGAGCAACATCGGCAGCAGCAGGCAAGAATCCGGTCTTCCACAATCCTCTGACCATATCGGCCAATTCGCCCATTTCACTCGATCGCGTGATCGATAATTCAGAAGAACGCACGATCAGCCGAGCCAACTCAAAATTGTCGCCATCCAGGCGCCGGTCATGCTCGATCATCGCCAACTTTTGGTATTCGTCGAACATCCTTTCCGCACGATCGACGTCGCGATCGGTGCCAACGCCGTCAAGGTAGCGCTCTGCAACTGTGCCGCTTACTACTGCTCGGCCCTGTTCGCGGACTCTTTGTGAAATCTCATCGACAGGAATTGTTGATCGGCGATAGAAGTGGTCAGCCATCTCGATGTCGCAGTCTTCACCAAGGAGATGCCAGTGAAGTTCGGCAAGGGCTAGATCGAGTGCTTGGTGTGCCGGATTGACGCGGTTGTAGAAATAGGTAGCGACCTTCTCCAGATGCGCGGCTATTTCCGACAAGACACGAAATACCTCCCCCGCTTTCTTGTTGAAGGCTTCGTTGGGGGTGTATCGAACTCCGTAGATCAGCTCGCAGGCAGCCATGCCCCAGTCCTCCAGTGAATCGCAGCTCACTGGTTCTGCATCGGCCGGACCAGAGCCGATCTGCGGAATCAACGCGTAGACGGCGTGATCCTGCAGCTCGCGGGCACGTTCGAAGAATCTGGCCGCTATCAAGCGCAAGCTCTCGATCATCGCATCGCTCCCCTGAATATCAGAGCGCCGATCAATCCCATGCCACTTCCAAAGCCGATCCCCATCAGGATGCGGTCCATCACCTGACGCACTGGACTGGCCAGATAGCGGCGCTGGCGCGAGACGAAGAGCGGCTCCACAAGCCATCCGATCGGAAACCCGATGATCCAAAAAATGAGCACGCTGTAGAACCAGGCAGGCGTCGGTTCCCAAAACCGCCAGAGCAGGTAGCCGAACCCGAAGGCGCACAGCCCAGCTGACTGCAAAGGTTTGGTGCCACTCGACATTTCTCATCTCCATTCAAAGCTGCATTACGTCCGGTACTTCTGCCGTGATGCCATCGCTCGATGCTCACACGTTAGCGCATCTGTAATCGCTAGGGCTGCGACGCGGGACGTTAGCTATGTACGCAGCGCCGCGCCGTTGATCCTCGCGGCCTTCGACCTCACCGTCCGTGCGTGGCCGGCACCAGCAGCAGGGTGTGCTGCACGGGGCCGGGCAGCAGCGGCGTCGGTTGGCCCTTGGCCCAGGCTTGCCAGCCGGCGTCGTAGTAGGGCGACAGCGGGTTGTCGCTCTGCCCGCCGGGCATGTGCAGGTAACTTTCGGCCGGATGCCCGGGCATGATGCCGAAGCGTTCCGAGGCGC
>DAHUZH010000195.1 GCA_027306695.1 Acidobacteriaceae bacterium | reverse complement strand
CAGTTCATGCACAAGGGTTGAAAATTCCTCGGCTTTCGACTGCCCCGGCAGCAGAACGATCTTGCCGCCGTAGCTCACGCCCATTGCGGGCGCAATGCGCTCGTTGAATTCAAGCTCGATGCCGTGAGCCACAATGAATTCAATCAGCCGGTCGCGGTTCTCTCCCACGTCGCCTGTGACGCTGGCGTGTTCGGGAAGCTCTGCGCCTTCGGTCTGCGAGACATCGAAGACATACGCATTACGGAAGCCAACCAAGACAGGAACGTTCTGCCTGGTGATGTCTTTTTCTGCCTCTTCCTGCGGCTTGCGCTTGACCCCGATGATGGGGGCGAGAATGCGGATACCGTGCTCACCTTTTTTCACTCTGCGGCCAAGCTGGTTCCACGCATACATTCCGGCAACGCGGGTCGCGTCGGGTTTTTGCCGTGCGATTTCCAGAATGTTGCCGAAAGAGTAGTTGTGAAAACGGCTCATTGCTGTGAGATATGCCGTTAGCGCGTCACTCTGTCCCGCCTCAAGCTGCTCGATGAGTGAGTCCACGTTCTGCTTGATGAGTTGTTGTGTGGCAGTTTTTTCCTTACTGCCACGGTTGCTGTTGCTGCTGCGGTTGTTGGTTAATAACATTGTTTTTCTCCTTGGTGTCCCGTTTGGGAGTGGTTTGTCCTTCACAAAGCGCAGCGGACAAACCCGGACAAACGGACACCAAGACAGAACGAGGGCAGCGGAGGTGGGAGGATGGAGGGTAGGCGCGGCAAGTGCCAAACACGCACCATCGTTTGGCGCGCTGACGGCGCTGGCCCGAACGGACTCAGAAAGGCCCGTTCAGCGCAGTTTTATGCGCTGGGCCGCCACCGGAGCGGCACGAAGTGGGGAAAAGTCGCGCGTAGCGCCTACCGAGAATTTGCTTTGGTATTGGAAACCGGCTACTTCAAAACAATGAGGCCATTAGCAACAACCGCAGGGGTTTCCCCGCCAAGCTACTTGGCTTTCTTTGAGCAGGAATGGAATGGCAGCAAATGCGGCGATGGAATCAAACCATGCAATATGGAAGATGGCGTTGAGAGATAGTCCAACCAAAGTGATGAAGGCCAGATATGCACACGTAGCGGATTGTGTCGCATCCGCTGCCAACGCAGGGTTGTTTCTCCGCCGCGCCTCCCGGCGTTTGAGTTCTGCAAGGATTGGCATTGCGATGAGAGCGGCGATGGTGATTCCGATCCCTGCGCAACTTGTCTCCGGTCGCAGATGCAGGCCCAGCGACAGAGCCGCAATGATGAACACAACCAGCGCAAGGAAAAAGAGGAGAACTCCGGCAGTGCGGCTGGCAATCCGTTCCGAAATCGAGACTCGCGGTATGAATTGCAGGAGCACAACGCTGGCAGAGAACAGTTCAACTATGCTGTCGGAACCGAAGGCAAGCATGGCCGGGCTGCGAGCTTCCACCGCGGCGTAGAGCGAGACCGCGGTTTCCACCAGCATCCATATCAGCGTTATCCCTTGAAGCCAGAAAACCGCAGTGGCGGCATGAAGCACGGGGACGCATGTCTGACTTTTAGGAACAGCGGGGGTGCGAATCTGAAACAATTCTGGCATACAGCTCCTTACAGCATAATCTCTTACGAACTATTCAATCTGGCTCTTCTACAACCAGCCTCCAACTTATCCGATGAATCGAGCGCCTCATCCGGGCTGGTGCATACAAGCGCGACACATCGCCTGAACGATCTGCCAGCTTTGCTCATCCGATCCTTTATCGAATGGCTCGCCGGTATGGTCGATGGCGTTGGTCACGTGGGCCACCACGCCGACATTTGCGTGACGCGCCTCCGCGAAAGCAAACAGTGAAGCCGCTTGCATCTCGACAGCCAAGGCTCCACTGGCTGCATGTTCCATCAATTCCTCCGCCGTTTCACGATAGGGAGCGTCCGTTGTCCAGACAAGTCCCTGCGAAACTGGAAGCCCCAACCCTTGCAGCCCTTCGTAAAGATTGGCTGCCAATTTTGCGGGTGCAGTGACAATATCCTCAGCGGGCACATAGTGGTACGAAGTTCCTTCATCCCGAATGGCGCTGGTTGCGACCACAAGACTGGGCATTGAAAGCGAAGGACTGACCCGTCCTGCGGAAGTGAGGCCGAGGAGTACACGAGCGCCGGAGACATGGAGTTGTTCGGCAACGAGCACCGCATATGGGCCGCCGATGGTCCGGGCAACAATGCCACATTCCGTTCCGTCGATCTCAAAGCAATACATCGTCGTGTGAAAGCACGCCCAGGTCGAATACGGGTGGGCGATGCCTGTCTTTACGAGCCAATCGGTAAGATCGCCATCGAAGTCCAACAAGCAAATGGGCGGCACCTGGACAGATTCCATGGCGCGTTCCACTCGCACAGCATGCACCAAAGCTTCGGGCCTGAATGCGCTGGGCGAAGAAAGACGGTGACGAAACAATGGTAAGCGATCATCCATAGACCTGTTTATAGCAGGCCGCTTGACAGATATTCAAGTATCTGATTGAGTATTTGATAAGAAGGGTCGTCCATCGTGATGGATTGCACGCATTACAAATCGCCTTTGCAGCGATGCTTTTTCCCGGCTCGGCGGCTCATGCTGGCGTTGCCTCTCGTGTTCACAACCATGTGCAGCGCAGTCCAGCAAGGGGTCAATTGGAGCCTGCATCCAGATACGGCCATTCCAATCGAGTTCATTCGTACCCTCGATGCCGGGAAAGCGAAATCAGGCGATCCAGTCCAGGCCAGAACGATCCAAGTTGTCCATTTGGGACAGGGGCACGATCTGCCAAAGGGGTCTCTCGTTCTGGGGCATGTCATCATGGCCCGGCGTGTGCATAGAGGCGTCAGTCCATCGATCTTGGCATTCAAGTTTGACCGGATTCTTGTCCATCAAGGCGCGCTCTCCGTCTTGTTGTATGTTCGCGCGCTGGCTGGTCCGATCGATTCGCAAGATGCGAGTTACCCCACGCCTCCATCCGATATGAATCTCTCTGAAACCCACACTTTGATTGATGGCGATCAGGTAACTCCATCGGACCATAAGGTTTATTCGTCTGCCGATGACGGACTGGATATGGTTGGCGAGAACCTGAAAGATGGAGTTTTTGAGCGTCTCAGGCCGGCACTGGCCATGAACGAAGAGTCCCAAGTGCTTTGCGACGGAACGGAAGACGAACAATCCGTGGCTATCTATTCGGGAAGCGCTTGCGGCCTGTATGGCTTCAGTACAGTCTCTCTCGTACACACAGGGAAGAGGAATCAAGGGGTTGTCGAAATGACTTCAAAATATTACACCATCAAGATTTACTCGATGAGTACGGCCTTGCTTCAGGTTATGGGAAATTCCGATGGTTCCAAGCCATAAAGTCAATCGTTCCTTGTGCTATCGGACGTACACGCTGAGGTACAATCAGTCTCTATTTCCGGTGAGTGCATGAGATTTCTACAAATCGTGTCGATTCGATTCCTTCAAGGAGGTTGACCCTGTTTTGAGCTTTATCCAAAGACTGTTGCCAAAAGTGGCCGGTGCATTGGTTCTGGCTGGTTTTTTGGCCGGATGTCTACGACCTGCACTGGCATCCCCAGCTACGTTCGTTACAGCTTTGCCAGTGGCAGAGAATCAGGCGCTGACGCGGTTCAACTGGAATCCTGCATTCGGCAGCCAGGGCTTCACGAGTTTCCAGTTTCCTTTCGACCTGGCCTACGGCTTGAATGCGCGATGGACCATTTTCACCACGTTCAATCCGGTGTACGCGTCGATTCAGACGCAAACGCTTTCTGGCCAGCGCACAGTGAGCACAGGAGGCCTCGGCGACACTCTAGCGTTCGCGCGTTACACATTATTCAGCCGGGACACTCCAAAGTCGACATTGCGCATTGCTCCATTGGCAGGTCTGTATTTGCCCAGCGGCAACAATACTCTCAGCGATGCCAACGGACTCTTGCCGGCGCCGATACAAACCGGCTCCGGCAGCGTCGCTCCTTACGGCGGTGTCGCATTTGGCTGGAACGGGCCAGCGTATGGGCTTGCCGCGGACAGCACCTTTCGCCACAACCCGATCACGCACACGGGTATCAGCCCTGGCGATCAATTTCGCGTGGACGGACAGGGGGAGCTACGGTTGTACCCTTTGACGCTACCCGATCTCGGTTTGCCGAAAGGGGAACTATGGCTATCGATCGAAGACAATTATCAACATGATTCGCTTTCGCACGTCAATGGCCATGTTTCGTCCGGCTCTGGAGGATCAAGTTTTTATCAGGACGCCATCCTTGAATGGGCGACCTTGCATTACGAAATCGGTGCCGGCATACAACTCCCGGTTGTTCAAGATTTGAATAGTCCCAACGATGTTCGGGAAAAGCGTCAACTATTATTT
>DAHUZH010000194.1 GCA_027306695.1 Acidobacteriaceae bacterium | reverse complement strand
GCCGCATCAATTGCAATAACCCGCACGATGGATCAGATCAAGCTCGTGCCGGGTGAGTCCCACCTTGTCCCTTTCGCCCGGCGGGAGGCTCGCGTAAAGGCCCACCCGGGAGCAAAAAAGCGTACGTTGCGCTTGATTGACGAGATTGCGGATTTTTCCGCCCAGCGTCGTGGAGCCTGGCGGTTCGAAGCGGAAACCCGGTGCGATCACGCGTGCGGAGCCGGGCACGAATGCGCGGCCTGGCAAACTTGCCGCCCAGGTTTCGCCTGACGGCAATCGTTGCACCCGTGTCGGGATCAGGCTTATTACTGGGGTGAAACGAATTGTCTGTGTCGCCGGGTTCTTTTTGATCATTTTCCCAGTTCTTGTGGTAAACAGGATTGTTTTACGTTGTGCCTCAGAAGTGGGTTGCCTACGCTGCAAGTCAGCATCAGATTTCAGACTGATGGTTATCGGTGCTGGCATGACGGTCGTTCTTGGCTTGTTGTACAGCTCAACTAGAAGTGTACCTCTGTAATCCGGTACTGGCTGGCGTCGCGGAAGAGCAGTCATTGGAAGTGAGATCAAGAGAGCCAAACCAAGGTGCAAAGCGAAAGCTACAGCCAATGCGACAACACGCGACCCAGAAAAAGCGCTGGCATGTCGACGCGCGCGGAAATCAATAGGCATCCTGGACCTGGTTAGAGAAGGCTTGCTTAGCGTGCGCTTGGTGGTTCGACTTTATAACCTTGTGCCCGCAACGCGGCCAGGTATCCGTTTTTCTTGAGCAATTCGGACATGGGTAAAATCGCGATAGTTACCTCGTTTTTCCTCAGCGCCGACTCCGCAGCCGATAGCCAAATTGATCTTAAACGCTTCGGAACATCGCCAGTCCCGTATTTACGCAACGACTTGTGCCACGCATTGCAAGAACTTCTTTCCACAAGTTTTGCGATGCGCAAAGTATCAATGTCGCCGGTCGCCCACGCATTGGCGCGCACCTTTATTTTATTGAGATCATGCTGTACAAAATCGAGAGTCGCCGAAAAACAGGGGAGGTCATTACCGCCTTTGGCAGACGCAATCAGCAACCGCTTAGGATGAGGAATGCGCATAACGTAATCGGCTTTAACTACCCTGACATTGTATTTTTGAGCAAGTTTTGAAATTTCTTGCACCACAGAGCGATTAGACTGCAAGCCAGAGCTTTTCAAGAATCTATGGTATAGAATAGCCTGAACATACGTTGGATTAAACCTTTCGATGGAAGTACTACCATTTCCAAATTTTCCCCACAACATACGCCAGCGCGAAAACATCGACGGTGGCAATACGTCAACTAGCGTGGCATGCCCTGGATTTTTTGCCGCGTCACGTACTGCTGATTTCCACCAAAGCAGTTTAAGGGTGAAAACGCGAAAATTCGCTTTAGGAGGTTTGATTAATTCTTGCGCATGAACCATCACGCTCGCAATGTTGTGCGATTGCCAAGTCAATTTCTTAGGGACGATTTGTACAATCCCAAGCACCCACAGCACATGTCCATCTCCAGACACACGCCACATGGCTGGTCCACCCAGACTAGCATTTACCCTGACAGTGGCTAACACAGGCACATTTGCAGCATTAGTCTTTGATTCGATTGACGCGTATGCGAATACTGCTGATGGGGCTATTGCAATCGCGCATAAAAGTACAATAATTAAATTGATTTTTATTTTCATAGAAGTCTATCTCTAAAGTTAATTCCGTAATGCGCCGTAACCAGTATGTCTGAACTTCACAATAACGCAGGGCAGGCTGGATCAAGCTATGCAGCGGCATGCAGCCGCGCCAGTACGCGCGCTGATGGGCATGCAGTCTTCGTTGCTAGACGGGTGCGTTGTGGATCGCGAATTCCTTGCTTGGCAACGGTTTTCAGACATGCCCGGCTGAGGTTCGAGGCCGATCAGGTAAAATGAGTGGCCGCCGAGACGGAAGGCGGCCACTCCATAATCTACTACTTTGGTACGTTGTTAAAACTTACAAGTAATACCGTTGCTGAAACTGCAAGCGTGGGTAAACCAATGCCACACCCGTCCTGCTTCCCCTGTTAGCCAACCCCAAAAACCGAATTCGAGGCGACCTTCAACGGTTTCGATCTCGATCACATCGACAGACTGCTCGTTCTTCATTGCCATGATGATACTCCTTGTAGAAAGTTACGATTTCAAGGCATCAGCATGTTGTATAAAACATTATAAATTACAAATGCAAGAATCGGAATGGCAATCAAATTGCATACCAAAGTCAATTTGCCCAGCGCCTTTTCTTTTCCCCTGGATGCCAATAGATCATGCGCAAGCCAATAGCCATCGGATTTATTGAGTGGAATCAGTTGAGCAAATGCCAGTATATATACCCATTCTGCGGTTTGAGCCAAGAGAGGTGAACCAACAATCAGCGCGAACGTTGCGATTGCACTCCCGAACAAGACTTGAAAGTGCGCGCCTGAAATATTCACCCGGAATTTTTCAACACCCGAGAGCGTTTCATGGGCAAATATTTCTATGAAAAATACGGGGTACACCAAGTAGATACCCACGCCAAGGTTGCCTGTACTCTGACCGTGAGCGCGTAAAGCCGCGCCATGCCCCATCTCATGAGCCAAGAAACTTGCGGTTGTTATCAAGAAGATAATTAGTGCAGCGTGGCCATCAATCGGCACGTGTGCAGTATATGGGTCCAGCATAAGCAGGGCGATCATTATTTGCAGTGCTGCAATGCTGGTCGCCAGCACCGATGCGTTGATAAGCCACGTAAAATGATTCGCGATCTTCGAGAATGGTCTATGTCGTAATAGCGTAAATCCGATCGTCAGTTTTTTTCGAAGCGGTTTGGCATTCTGCTCTATTTTCTTTCTTCAATATTTCTGTAACTTCACTTTCGTACGATCCGAGTGTCAGCTCCGTTGATGTATCGCTGCAATAAGACTCATATGCCTCGCTCCAGCAACGTCGCCTGCAAAGCGAGCGCACGAGCATCATTGTATATTCGTTGATTTTGAAAGCATAACCTCGGCTGGGATTGGTCAGTAACCAACGCCCATCAGTTAATGATGTGAATTCAAAGTCGTGGTCAGCAAAATCCATTTATCGTCACGCCTTAATTATGCAACGATGATATCCGTGATAAACGTATTACTCGATGCTGCGCTGTCCAGCAAATTGTCGAACTCGGGCAACACCTAGCCACGGGCGACGTGCTGACCCTCGTGCACGTCCACGCGCATCACCCGCCCCACGCTGGCGGCGCTCAGCGTGAGCAGCCCGGCGCTGGGCACCAAGGTGCCTGCCACCGTGGCGCGGCGCGTGTAGTGACCCAGACAAAGAAACACGAGAAGAGCGCCGATGAAGGCGATGACGAAGCCGCTGATCGCCCAGTGCGCCAAGGGCGTGTTGACCTGGATGCGGCCCAGCGCGGCACGCCGTTGCGCTTCCAGCGCTTCCGGCCGAAACAGACCATGGCTCGCTACCGCCTCTGCAGCACTCATCCGGGAGTTCCTGTGCAAAGTGACCGTGCGAACCTATTTACCCCCCCCTCGCCTGTCTTTTCTACAGCCAGTGAACATACGATTTCGTGCTACCACGCCGCGGCGCAGGCTGCATGGACACCCGCACACATCACAACGTGCATGCGTTGTTCACGCCACCTCATTCGCGCTGAAGTTCACCCTGATCGCAGCCTGCGCAATGGTCGTGTCCACTGGCGAAGGGCAGCCCCGCCGGTAAAAAAGTAGACGTGTCGCGGCGCGTGCGGCCGGAGCACTTGCCCTGCCTTGCCCTATAACCGAGCCAGGATGAGCAGCAGCACGATGGACACCCCGCCAGCCGCCATCAGGCCGGCGAGCACGTCATCGGCCATCACGCCGAGGCCGTCGTCGAGGCTGCGGTCGGCCCAGCGCACTGGCCACGGTTTCCACACATCGAACAGACGGAACAGCACGAAGCCCAGCGCCATGCCCCACCACGGCCCGGCCAGCACCGGCAGCAGCGCCAACCATTGCCCGACGAACTCGTCCCAGACGAAGGCGCCGGGATCATGCAGACCGACGCGGCGCGCGGCGCGCCCGCAAGCCCACACACCCAGCGCGAAGGCCAGTAGAAGCACGGCAAGGTAAACCGGCCACGGCAGCAACCGCAGCGCCAGCCATGGCAGCAGCGCGGCCAGTGAACCTGCGGTGCCTGGCGCCCACGGCGACAGGCCGCTGCCGAAACCCAGCGCGATCCAGCCGTCGATGTGCGCCAGCAAAGCGCGACGCTGCGCGGGCGCGATCACACTGCTCATGCGCGGGCGCTCACGCGAAATGCTCGTAACCGCGCCGCGTCGGCTCGAACCCGCGGCCTTGCTGCGCATCGATCACCCGCACGCCCGGCGTGGCGACAATGCGGCCGATCACGCGCGCCATGCAACCGGCCGCCTGTACGCGCGCCAGCGC
>DAHUZH010000193.1 GCA_027306695.1 Acidobacteriaceae bacterium | reverse complement strand
GGGCTTCGATATCGACCTTGGCGTAGATCTGCGTCGTCGTTGGCTGGCGATGGCGAAGGAGTTGGCCGATTTCCCCGAGCGATGCGCCTCGGCGCAGCATCTGCGTTGCCAGGGAATGTCGAAATAGGTGCGCCCCTTTGAAGGCTGGACTCAATCCGGCACGCTTCAGGGCACGACGCACCACACAGCAAATGGCGCTCAGGCGAAGGGCATGCCACGGCGCTTTCAGCCGGATAAAAACCTTGCGGGTCGAACAGGTCGGACGCACATGACGCAGATAATGAACGAGCGCCTTGCCCACCTCCTGAGGTAGTGGCAATCGTTCGAACCTCTGACCTTTGCCGCGCACGAGCACCTCGCCGCTTTCCCAGTCCAAATCGTCCACGGTCATGGCGAGCACTTCGCCACCGCGCAAACCCAGTCGAGCCAGAAGCAGCAAGATCGCGTAGTCGCGCTGGCCGGAGGGCGTGCTGCGATCGCAGCTCTTGAGCACTCGCTCGAGCTGCTTTGGCGGAAGAAACTTTGGAATGTCGGACAGTCGCCAATCAGCGGCCCCCAACAGTGCCCCGGCCAGGTCTGTCTTTGTCTTGCCACGCTGGTGCAGAAAGCGCAGAAACGAGCGTAGTGCCGTGACGGTCAGCTGGGTATGCCTGCGACCGACACGCTGGTCTTCACGAACAATGAAGCGATGCAGGTCCCTCGGGGTGAGGTCGCGAAGACGCACGATCATGTTCTGAAAATGCTCGTTCAGAAATCGCTGCACGATGGGGAGATAACCATCCACAGTCGCGCGTGCCAAGCCTCGCTCGCAACTCAGGAATTTCTCGTAGGCGCGTGCGAGCTGACCTATAGTGGAGCGGTCGATGGCGGGATGTAATACAGGGGTCAGACCCCGATCGCGCAAAAACATCAGCAACTGATCACCGGTGAATCGATCGCCGCGTCCGCTTGGTCGGCGACGGGAACTGTGAAACTGCTGAAGCTTCTCCTCATCCAGCTTTGTCAGTGTTATCCCATGCCGCGCGATCCATTGACTCAGGTCCACTGCCAGCGCGCACTTCGTCTTTACGGTCTGCGAGGCGTAACCCTCGCCGGTGAGGAACTCGGAAAATTGAGCGATGTGCGGGACTATAGGCCCGCTTTGATTGGCCATCGTCTGTCTCCTGGGTAGGGGGAAGATCCCCAGCGGGAGACCAGAACCGAATGCACCCACAATATCGAGAGCGAAATCTACACTGCCGGATCTCGATGAATCCGCTTCTTTCGGGAAACAGCTGTTTTGTGACCGCCGTCTCGGTGGCTACCGGCCGGCCTTTGCGCTGGGGACGTGCCTCGGATTATTCCGCCACCGATGCGTACCCGCTCGCGCGATCCTCCGGGGAACAGAGCCCCCGAGCGACGGTTGCCGGAATAATCCGGCTGCCGGAACAATGTCGCTAATTCCGCCAGCGGAATTACAGACACAGCTTCGCGGTTGAAGCGATTCGGCGCCGCTACCGCAGCGGCGATGACGTCCAGACTTTTCTGCCAAAGCTCGCGCTGTATATGGGACATGTATCCATCGTTTCCACTGCGCACTACCTGCCGTTCATGCCCGATATCGCCCGCCAAGCCAGCGAGCGCTTCCGAAAGCACTTTGCACGCGTAATAGGTTCCCAAAACTCATGACTCGTTCCGCTGCAACTGAACTTGCTCAGCTGGTCCAGCGGTTCTTCGAGGACTACCTGGCGGCACTGCGCGGGATGAGCACCCACACGATCCGCAGTTATCGTGACGCCGTGGTTCTATGGCTGCGGTTCGCAGCCCGCGACACGGGCCGCCGCATCGAGACCCTTACGCTCGCCGATCTAACCGCTGATCCGGTCGAGCACTTCCTGAAGTCCCTCGAGCGCGATCGGCACAATGGGGTCGGAACGCGCAATACGAGACTCGCTGCACTCCACACCTTGATGCGCTTTCTCGCTCAGCAGCGCCCCGCCTCCTTGGTGCAGTTTCAGACAATCCTGGCTATACCTTTCAAGCGCGAATCGCGGCAGGCACCAATCGAATACTTCGAGGCTCATGAGCTCGATGCACTATTCGGGGCCATCGATCGGCGCTCGGCCGACGGCCGTCGCGACTACGCGCTGTTCGCCCTGATGTACAACACTGGGGCACGAGTGCAAGAGATCCTCGACCTGCGCATCGAGGATCTGCGACTCGAGCCACCATACCAGGTGCGGCTATTCGGCAAGGGCAACAAGGTCCGCACGTGTCCACTTTGGCCCGTGACCGTGCAATGCCTGCGCGCCCACCTCGAACGATTGTCTTCCCGAGATCCCCACGCTCCCAGACCTGCGCTGTTCACTAATCACAATGGGACACCGCTGACCCGGTTCGGCGTGCGATACCTACTTCGCAAGTACGTGACCGCCTCCTCGGCGACCGTGGCGACGCTGCGCGGTAAACGACTCCGTCGGCACTCCCTGCGACACACGACCGCTCTGTCGCTTCTAAAGTCTGGCGTCGATTTCGCGACCATCAGTCAATGGCTCGGGCATTCCGCACTTAATGTCACAATGCGCTACGCACGAGCCGATCTCGATCTCAAGCGAGCCGCGCTATCGCAGGTCTTCCCCGACGCGATCTCGCCGCCAAGAGGGGGGAAGCTCCGTATCGATGGCGCCGAGCTGACCCAGTGGCTTCGTCGACTCTGAATTTATGTGATTCCGCGCTGTACCATATCCATCGAATTCCAGACCGAGGACGCTCCCACTCCACATTACCGCACGCGTAACATGAATCGACGATCAGCAGCGCCGTGGGCAGGTACTTGCGCCGCCGCCGCCGCGCCGGCGGCAGGTGGGCATCGGCCTTCAAGACGATCTTGAGCTGATCGAAGCGATAGAACTGGGCCGAGAAGCTGTCTGGTGTCAATTATCTTGCCGCTCAGCGGAAATTGACACCTCGGGAGCGTTCCCGGGTTTGCAACTGAATGTCGAACCATGGCGCTCGTGCCTCAATAAGTCGGTCGGTTTCGTAGTCGAACCCTTCCGGCCGCTGCACGTGGCTCAAGGGAGACTTCAACATAAGACGCACCGGTACTTCCATTCGATGAAACTGTCACGATTGCGACACCCTCCTCCATCCGAAAAGGGATAATCCAAGATCGCCGGCAGCACGAATGCAGGCGTTCGCGGTCATATGGGCACGCAGGGCGCGAGCGGCATGCTCAACCTCCGGACGCCAGCGCGTCGAACAAGAGAGCAGATGGTTCCCGCATTAGCACTTCAGCGGCGCGAGCAATATCGCCGTTACAACGGCGCTACAAATCGCCGCCGGGCCGCTCAGCTTTCCGCATCACACACGCGACGCTGACGGTCGGCGAGCCGCTCGACCAGACCGCAGACCTGTTCGTGGGAACACCCCTGGCAAACCGCGTCGCGACGTGCCCGCGTTCCAAACGTGGGATTCCCGTTCCCGGCGCGCCGATCCATCGTGCCCAAGCGCCAAACCCACCGGCGTCTCATCGCGGGCTCAAAGAGGCGAATAATTTAAAAAGGGTCTTCGTGGTTTCGTGTGGGTGAAATTGGCGACCTGATCGTGGCGCGAGGTCTATTTTCATAGGGTTTAGGCGACGTTGTGGAAAGGCGGAAATTTGGCATGATGCGCGGATGGCCAAATCACCCACACGTCGCCGATTGGCGGACGCATCCACGTTCCCCGGCTTGCGACCCTTGCAGCGTGTCCACGGATTGTTCGGCGAGCCTGGTGCGCGGCTCGTCACCCTGGTGCGGCGGGGAAAAAAACGATCTGCGGAACCTGTGGCGCAGTGCATCGCAGTTGGTACGACCGCAGGGGCCGTCGGGTGCGGGATCTGTCCTGCGCCGGTCAGCGCATTTACCTCGATCTGGAGGTACGTCGGGTCAACTGCCGGCGGTGCGGGGCGGTGAAGCGCGAGCGGCTGGACTTTCTCCTCGAGAATGCGCTGCACACGAAGCGCTTCGCCCTGTATGTGGGCCGGCGCTGCCGCAGCAGCACAATCCGGGACGTCGCCGCCGAGCTGCACCTGGACTGGCAAACCGTCAAGCGGCTGGAAATGGACTACATGCGCGAACAGATCCGGCGCGTAGGCACCCCGGGACCGAAGGCGATCGGGATCGATGAGATCTCGATCCGCAAGGGCCACAGCTATCGCATCGTGGTGAGCGACCTGCAGCGGCGCCGGCCGATCTGGTTCGGCGGGGATGACCGAAGCGAGGCAAGCATGGACCAGTTCTACCGGTTTCTGGGCAAAAAGAAGGCCAAACGCATCCGGCTCGCCGTCATGGATATGTGGAAGCCGTTTCGCACCTCCACCCACCAGCACGCCCCGCAGGCAGCCGTCCTGTTCGACAAGTTCCACGTGATGAAGCACCTCGGGGAGGCGCTCGACAAGATCCGCAACGCCGAGTACGCGCGCCTCGAGGGCAAGCAGCGTCAGTTC
>DAHUZH010000192.1 GCA_027306695.1 Acidobacteriaceae bacterium | reverse complement strand
GCGCAGTGCTTTCATGTCCACCATGAAAGCACAATTCCCCACTATGCGCAATTACTTATGTCGTCGCGTATAGAATGCAAGAACCTTGCCCAGGATCATTCTTGCGAAGCGCCACGCTCGATCCGGGGTGCGTATTCCGGTCAGTACCGGCAGCTTGCGTACAACTCACGCTTTGCGTCGAATCTGGCCTATGCGCGTTCCGCCGATGTGTCTGCGTCATCGCCAGCCCAGACCACAGCAAGCAATTCCATGCCGACGGGGCTTGCACTGAATCCATACGCAGCAGCAATGCAATCCGGCAGCAACCTGATTTCTCCTCGGGATGCAGGCGAGCAACCGTCGCCAGTGACCGGGCAGACATCACTCCCGCGTGGGCCAGAGGTGAACATCGACTCCGCTATCGGTCAGCCGTATGTGATCTATGAAGGAATGACTCTGGACACGGTTCTGATGAACCGGTTGGACGGCGATGCCGTTGGCCCAGTGAAGGTACTCGTCTCGAATCCTGTTTACTCGCATGACCATCAACATGTGCTGATTCCCGATGGCACCATCGTGCTGGGTGAAGCGAAAAAGATCGGCGCTGCCGGATTCGGCCAGCAGCGCCGACTGGCTGTTGTCTTCCACCGCATGATTATGCCGGACGGCTACAGCGTCGATCTCGACCAGTTCCACGGCCTCGATCAGATTGGCGAAGAGGGATTGAAGGACAAGGTGAACAATCACTATCTCGAAATCTTCGGAACATCGATTGCGCTGGGAGTAATTGCAGGAGGCGCAGAGATTACCCAGGGCGGAAGCAGCTTCGTCGGCTCCGGCTCGCAGGAGTTTACCAACGGCGCTGCCTCCAGCGTATCGGAGTCCGCGACAACGATCTTGGATCGGTTCATGCAAATTCCGCCCACTATCACCATCCGGGAGGGCCACCGCGTGAAGGTTTACTTCACGCAGGACATGCTGCTCCCGGCATTCGACAACCACACCATTCCTCAGACTTTTTAGGAGAAACCAACATGACTACAAAATACACGACTGCTGCACTCATTCTGATTATGACTTCGCTCGTTGGCTGCCAAAGCAAGCAAGCGAAGACACAGGATGACCTCAAAAAACTTGAGGCCGAATACGCACCCTTACAGGCCAAGTACAACCAGGACTGCTTAAGCGGCAGTCCAGAACATATCGCGGCCAACCGGGCGCTCTGCGAGGATGAGCGGAAAAACACCGCCGACCTCGATCAGCGGATTGCCATTTTGCAACAGCAGGCGATGCAACAGTAGTCAGCATTCAACTCGACCATTGACCAGAATGTCCGAACGAGGAGGTTCTCATGAGGAAGTTTTTTGTCTTCGCCGTCATCGCCAGCGCATTTTCTGTGCCCGTAGCCCAAGCGCAGTTCGGCTCTGGCATCGTTTTCGATCCGACTCAAGCCATTCATGCTGCTCAGCAGATCGTGCAAGCTGGCCAGCTTTATACAACGACTGTGCAGACATCGCAGAACGTCATTGGTGCTTACAATCTGGCGCAACGCATGGCGACCGCTCCGCAATCGCTATACAGCTCGTACAGCAACACTGGGCAGCAAATGTGGACTACTGTTACGCAGCCTGCCAACACTTATGGCAACACGCAAATGTGGACATCGGCATTGACGACGGGTGCCAGCGCATTTGCTGGAAACCAGCAAGTAAGCGTCTCTCCGGCTGCGCGGATTTCTGGCTACAACACACTCGACTCCCAGGGACAACAGCAACTCGCCGCGCAAGGCGCTACGGCAGACTTAAGCGACACGGCCAACGCTACCACCCTCCAGACGCTCGGCACCATTCGCACGAATGCTCCGCAGCGCGAGGCCGATATCTCCAACCTAGAACAGGCCAGTCATTCCAGCGACCCAACGCAACAGACGGAACTCGCCACCTTGCAACGGATCAACCAAGCGATGCTCATCCAGCTTCGCACGCAACAGGAAAGCAATGAGATGGTGCAAGCGCAAAGTCTTCTGCAGATGGTGGGCCAGAAACAACAGCAAGATGCGCTCAAGATGATCTTTCAGGCCGCAGATGGGTATGAGGCCAACTACAACGCCAACGTAACGTCCAGTGCAAGCAGCGTGGCAAACGCTTATCACCACTGATCGTGGCCGTGGATTAGGAGATTGATATGGACATTCTGCAATTCATTACGAACGGATGCGATGCGCTTTCAAATGCCACAGCTCCGACTGTGGATGCACTTGGCCTGCATATGGTGATTGCTCTGGCAACGATCATGATGGTCTGGTTTGGCGTGCAGGAAGCCCTCGCATCCGCCCAAGGTGGGCCGGGATTCAATATGGCGAAGTTTCTGAATTTCTTTATGCTCATCACCTTCGCCTACGCCTTCGTGAAGTTTTACGACAGCACCATCCCCGGTATCGGGTACTCGCTGCAAGGTTTCATCGAAGGTGGAACCAACAATCTTGCCGATGCCACGCAACAAATATTGAGCACCATCCACGCTTCCATTTCAAAGTCTGGCCCAGCTATGACGATCTTTACCGCGCCTTACTTCCTCATCGTTTATGTCATCATCCAATTCGTTCTTGGTGTTCTCGCGGCCCTCGTTTCCGCAATCGTCGCTTACGGTGCGGTTGGAAGTACCATCGTCGGCTTGCTAGGGCCAATTTTCATTCCATTTCTTGTCTTCGAGAAATTAGATTTTCTATTCTGGGGCTGGATTAAAGCGTTCATCAGCTTTTCCTTTTATAAGGTTATCGCCGCTGCTGCGATGAGTATTCTGAGTCAGTTTTATCTCGGCTATTACCAGAACCTTGTCGATTTCGCACATCCCGATACGCTCATTAGAAACTTTCCCATCCTCGTTCTGTTGGTCATGGTGAATTTTTTCATTTTGATTAAAATTCCGGCACTCACAGCGACGATCTTCTCCGGTCACAGCGGCGGGCATGATGCGGGCACCGGAATCGTCGCTTCAATCGCCACCAGGGGCATGATGAGCTAAAGGAAGGCCATGATGACAACGACAACGAAGCCAACACCTGAGATCACGCGAGCAGCAGAACGGTATCTCGAACAGTATGGTGATCCCCTCGTAATGAACACGTACCTCAAGGTCACAATCCTGTGCCTTGTGGCCGTCTGCCTCGCGCTTGCCGCGCTCGTCTACAAGAGCCAGAAGGCACTCGCGTCCATGCACCCGATAATCGTTCGCATCAACGACGTTGGCCGTGCCGATGCTATCGACTATCGCAACTTTCAGTACCGCCCGCAGGAGGCGGAGAACAAGTATTACCTGACGCGCTGGGCCGAACTCTATTTCAGCCGCAACCGCTTCACCATCGAGCGCGACCAGACCGACTCTCTCTACTTCCTGAATGGCGACGTGCAGCGGGCCGTAATTGCACAGGAACAGAAAGATCACATCATCCAGACATACAGAAACGACAGCACGCTTCCGTATGTCGATGTGGAGGTCAAAAACATTTTCCTGGACGACCTGCGTCAGTCGCCCTATTCGGCGCGCATTGAGTTCGAGAAGGTCTACACAAACCCGGCGGATCATACCGAAATCAAGCGGGAGCGATGGACCGCCAGCGTGACCTATGTCTTTCGCGAGAGCGTGCAGAACAACGAGCTGGCCGTGAATCCTCTGGGTCTAGCAATCATACGTTTTCGCGCGGATCAAGCGTTTGGAGAATAACGATGGGGCAAACGTTGGCCGTTCTAAATCGTGACCACCGTCAATTTGGGGATGAGTCTGAAGTGACGGGCATTGACCGTCAGAATCGGGAAGCCAAGCGAGAGCGCCGTGGCTCCGATCAACAGGTCACCAAAGGGAATGGTCACACCCTGCGCCTGCTGTTCCCCGTCGATTCTGCCAGCCAACAAGGCTGTTTCCTTCGTGTATGGATAGACCGTGAAATCGCGCAGCAATTCTTCCATAAAAACCTGTCGGCGCTGTTGCAGCTCCGAGGTATGTGCACGATAGATTCCGTGGATGAGTTCCGTCAGTCCGACCGAGGTAAGCGCTGCATCCTGATCGCCTGCCACAGAGACAACATGCTCAATCAGTTTTCGACTGTATCCCCTCGGCGCTCAGCAGCGATGACGACGCTGGAATCGAGGATCAGTCCCACAGGTTCTCCAGCGGCTCAGGATGGCTGTTGATGACCGCTTCAAGATCACGGGAAAAGTTGCCGTCGAGGGTTGCTGTAGAGCCATGCTCTTTCGCCAGGCGAAGGGATTCCGAGAGCCGTCGCAGAGGACGTTCCGTAGACATACGCAACACCACCGCAGGCGACGCTTCCTTTTCAATGAATATCTCTTCGCCAGCGCGCACGCGAGCTAGAAGGCCGACGAAGTCGCGCGCAGCTTCCGCTTCCGAAATGTGGATGACTGCCATATTCCTGATGATACCTTCGGTGCGGCACAATTTCCATCCATATATTCAGCTTCGTCCGATTCCGGGCCGACCAGGCTTTCAGCTAGGCAGTATCGACATATAGCTGAAGGTGGAGCCAGGTACAAGCGAGAGCGACGAGGGCATGGAAGTTGATTTTGT
>DAHUZH010000191.1 GCA_027306695.1 Acidobacteriaceae bacterium | reverse complement strand
GATCGAGCGGTCCACATGGCTCTCGGCGGCAAAATGCAGAATGGCGCGCGGCTGGTGTTCCTGAAGCAGTTGCTCCATGCGCGCGCGATCGCAGATATCGGCGCGGACAAAAGAATAGTCGGAGCGGCCGGCAATCGGCTCCAGATTGCGCAGATTTCCCGCATACGTCAGGCTGTCGACATTGACCAGCGGGGCGGCTGCGCGCGCCGTCTCCTGCTCGAACCAGCCAAGCACAAAATTCGACCCGATGAATCCGGCCCCGCCTGTAACCAAAATGGGTGATTGCATCAAAATTAGATCGATCCTTCATGAAATCAGACCCTAGTTTACAGGGAAGGGCGCCGATACGATTCAAAAACACGAATCGACGGTAGTGGGTCAGTTTCCGAGTGGCCGACAACTTACCCGGAACACGAACGAATGGCTCCTCGATGAGCGCATTGGCCTGATATCGCATCAGTTGAGGTGTGCCGTACCGGGTGTTTTACCTGCTCGCGCAAGCAGCTGGACAAGTCTCATGTCTATGAGGTGAAAGCGCAGGAATGTGGAGGCTGCGATGCAGATTCAGTTTGTGCCTGCTGTGTCTATGCCCAAGAGTGCAGCCAGCAACGGCTCAGCCGAGGGATTATTTTGTATATTTTCAAATCTCGGCTTCAGGTCGCCGCTGATAGTGTATTTCGGATGGTCTTTCCAGTACCAATACTCCCCTGCCACCCACAGGTACGAATCAAGTTCAGCGCAAGTGCAATTCACACCAGTCACTCGCTTCAGCGTTTCAATATTTTCACTGAATCTGTGGTACCGCCTCTGGTCTTTCGATTGCATCGGACGGCCAAGATGCCTCTCAAGCATCCACTCTGCAAATCCGTCCAGAATGGGAAGACTCGAATCGAAAAAGAAATGAGCATATTTAGCTGCGAAGCTGTAGTGACGCCTCTTCGTAACCTCTCGAATCTCATTGACCAGTTGTTCCACCAACTCCGTCCCTGTCCACTGATTCGCTCTCAGTACCCCTTCGACACGGTCGGCAACTTGTTCGATTGCAAATATGTTTGTTCCATAAAGAACATTGAGCACAATCGCCTTGATTCTGACGGCGTCGAGAGGGTTTGGGAAAGCCATCCTCAGTTGCCCAAATTCTTTGCTTTCCCAGCCATCCGACCAGAATTTTTTAGCAGCATCCACTTGGCTCTGTCTCAGTGGTATTGCCAGTTGCTGGATTGTTCCCATGTACGAACCTCCCCGTCAGATCCGCTGTGCTGTGTACCGTCAGGTCCGAAAGTGCAGATGGCGCTCGCGGCCGTCGTATTCTCCTTATCGCAATTCACGTCATCCGACATCTTTGCCGCAGGCTTCGGATGCTGAGCACATGGTTGCACCGCCATCTTAAATCACGCTGGGGCTAGAAGCGGAAAATTCAGTCGTGGGGTTTTGCAGAAGCCGCGTTCTCCTAGAGGGGAGTCTAAACGGCAATACGGAAGACTGCGTCCTGCATGGTCTCAGTTAGCGCCTCATCGCCGAGTCGCTCACTGAGCTTTCGTACAAACTCAACGCTTCCGCGTTGCTTCCGAGCGACAGGCAAATCGGAAGCCGACCCACTACCCGAATCACGTATCCCACAGAACATAAATCGAAAATAGGAATGCCGAACAGAAAAACAATGCCGCGGAAAAACCGTTAAACTTTTTCCATGGAAGCGATAGCGACGGATTTGCCTGGTGTGGTGCGTTTGCGGCCCCGCGTGTTTGCCGACGATCGCGGATGGTTCACCGAAACTTGGAATGAAACGACCTTTCGCGATGCCGGATTGCCGACCCATTTTGTGCAGGACAACCAATCCCGCTCCCACCGCAACGTGCTGCGCGGGCTGCATTTCCAGTTGCAGCACCCGCAGGGCAAACTGGTGCGCGCCGTTGCCGGCCGCATCTTCGATGTCGCGATCGACATTCGCACCTCTTCGGCCCATTTTGGTCGTTGGACCGGCGTGGAACTGTCGGCGGAAACGATGGAAATGCTGTGGATCCCTCCCGGATTTGCCCACGGCTTTCTGGTGCTGTCGGACTCGGCGGATGTCTTGTACAAAACGACGGATTTTTACCATGCGCCGGGCGAGCGCACGATTCTCTGGAATGACGCCGATCTTGGCATCGAATGGCCGCTGACGGGCAAACCCATTGTCTCCGCGAAGGACGCAGCCGGCACTGATTTGCACCACACCGAGCTGCCCGCGTTGTAAAGGAGTCAGCCAATATTTTGATCGCTGGAACCATTCCAGCCGTATGGGGCGTTGTTGCCCTTCGCCAGACTTTCCCTTAAGAATGGCTGCCTGACTCTGCCTTTCCGCGCAAGCTAGCGAAAGAAAAACGAACTGCAAGCCACCTGCGGACGCCTGCCGGAAAAGTTGGCCACCTCCCGGCCAACTTCCAGCATCAAAAAAAATGCTGGATTGTACCGCATATTTAACACAAATATAGATTCTCCATCTATTATAAAAACACTTTAGTAACTCGCAGGCTCCAGTTCGGAGGGTCTGCCGCACTAATTTTTTTAAGAACTCGCCCCCACCGCCAACACTTGTCACGGAAAGCAAGCGCGCAAGGAACGGTAGGAAGCGAGATGCTCCCAATTTGGGAGAGCGAAAACTGTCCTCTGATGAGGGTTGATCGGGCGCATCCGTTGTGATTTTGCTAACGCCCGAGATGTTTACGCAGGTTGCAATGTGTCCAATTTTTGAGTTGAGGTCATTCCATGCTGCGCCCAATCTTTCGCCATCTCCTTCTTGCAGTCTCCGCTACCAGCACTGCCCTTCTGTTGGCTGCGGGAGTTGCCCATGCGCAAGCCCTGTTTCAACCGCTGGGCGGCCCCAACTCCAAAAGCATTACTCTCCCTGCGGGAAATACGCCCCAGGGCGTGGCGGTGGCAGACTTCAACCACGACGGTATGCCCGACATGGTGGTCGCCAACCAGGCAGCCAACAGCATCAGTGTGTATTTGGCCTCGGGGCCAGGCACTTTTAACCCCCCGACAACCTATGCGACATGCGGTGGCCCCACTGCCGTACTGGCTGCAGGTTCAGGCTTTACCGGTTTGCCGGACATCGAGATTACTTGTACAAAGTCCAATGAAATCGAGATATTTCTGAATCTTGGCAACGGAACGTTCAGTCAAACGGTGAACGGAATAAACACCATCGAACTCGGCACGGGCGCGGGGCCGGTGTCGATCATTGCTGGAGACTTCAACAGCGACAGCCATCCCGACCTTGCGGTCGCAGACAGCGGCGACGGGACTGTAAGTTTATTTCTAAGCGATGCCGCGACGAACTTTACATCCTTCACCCAAAAGACAATTTCTGGCTTGGGAACGCCGACAGCGATTACTGCCGGAGATTTCGATAACTCTGGAAACCTCGATCTTGCGGTCACGGACAGCGCAAGCAACTCCGTACATATTTTGAAGGGAGACGGGCAGGGAAGTTTCACGCCCATGGCATCTCTCGCCACTGGAGCGGATCCAGAAGGCATCGTCACAGGAGATTTCCTCCATAACGGCTTCCTCGACCTGGCCACAGTCAACGCCGGTGATGGCACGGTGAGCGTTTTCTTAGGACAGGGAGGCGATGCTTTCCAGCCCGCTGTAAGTTTTTCGGTCGGGCCGACCAGCGGTACCGGTGCAAAGTCCATACTGGCTCTGGACGTCAATGGAGACGGCTATCTGGATGTGGTCACGGGCAACGTGAAGCAGAACCAAGTCGCCGTCCTGATGAACAACGGCAACGGAACGGCCCAGCCTGTCGAATATTACAGCGTTCCCAGCGGACCGGCCTATCTCGCCGCAGGAGATTTCAACCACGACGGCAAGCCTGACCTCGCGATCACGCAGCAGAATGCCGCCTCCATATCGGTGCTCGTCAACAACACGCTGCCCACGCCAGAGCCGGGCGGCCTCAACTACCTTGCACCACAAACTTTGACCAATGGTCACGGAAATATGGCAGATGGCGTTGCCACTGCGGATTTCAATCATGATGGGTATCCCGATATCGCCGCTTCCTACCTGGAAGACAATGCCGTGCGCGTCCTGCTGGGCACCGGCACGGGAAACTTCAACACGGCTGCCGAGTATCCAGTCGGACATCAACCCTACTGGGTCGTCGCAGGCGACCTGAACAACGATGGCTATGCGGACCTGGTGACGACGAATACAGCCGACGGCACAGTCAGCGTACTGATGAATACCGGCGGCGGCACCGGCACATTCGATGCCGCGCAGACATATAGCGTAGGCCGCTTTCCGTTTCAGGTCGCGATCGGCGATTTGAACGGCGACGGCATTCCCGACCTTGCAGTCACCAACATGGGTGACAACACGGTCTCCATTTTATATGGACAGCCGGGTGGAAAGTTCACTGGCGGCCAGACCCTGGCAACTTGCGCCAATCCTTACGGTGTTGCAATTGGAGATTTCCGCCATAGCGGGCAGAATGACGTCGCAGTCACCTGCTTCCAGACCGCCCAGCTTGAAGTCTTTCTGAACAACGACATGCTCCCGTTCCATCCATCACCAGCGCAGGCCACCTTCCAATCCCCGGAAATGT
>DAHUZH010000190.1 GCA_027306695.1 Acidobacteriaceae bacterium | reverse complement strand
GGGGACAAGACCCGGCTACTGGAATTTGGCCGCTATGCGGCGGCAAGACGAAAGCAGCATGGGTTAGGCAAGCCAGAGACCTTCAGATTCCTGGGGTTCATCTTCATCTGCGGCAAGTCCCGGCGCGGGGCCTTCCAGCTCCAACGCAAGACGAGGGGCGACCGCATGAGGGCGACGCTTCAGGTTATCAAAGCGCAGTTACGTGTCCGCATGCACGACGCCATTCCGGCACAGGGCCGATGGTTGAGGGGTGTGGTCACGGGCTTCTTCGCGTACCACGCGGTGCCCACGAATTCCCGGGCCCTTGGGGCGTTCCGATACCACGTCACCGACCTCTGGCGACGCGCGCTCCGGCGGCGCAGTCAGAAGGACAGCATGACGTGGGAACGGATAACGAAGATCGCCGCTGCCTGGTTGCCACAACCCCGCATCCTTCATCCTTGGCCGGACAGGCGGTTCGCCGTTAAACACCCAAGGTGGGAGCCCAGTGCGTAAATCGCGCACGCTGGGATCTGTGCGGGGGGCGTCCAGCAATGGGCGTCCCTACCGCGATCACGCACCGAGCCGAAGAAGGCACTTGCCGGGTCGGCATTACTGGCAATTGTGGCGTTTCGAACGTGACGTTTCGCAGGTCTCCGATCGAGTTGTGCTGCGGTCAACCGGAGAGAGAGATGAAGCATTGGACTTCAATCGGCGCTGTGCTTTTCTCTATGCTGTCGGCGATTGCGGGTAGCACTAATGCCGCAGGTTTCAACGTCAAGCTGGGTCGATCCTCGGTAAGGCTCAACGGTCCCTGGCGGTTTCATATCGGAGACAATCTCCGGTGGTCTCGCGCTGGATTTAATGACTCGAACTGGCGAAACGTGAGCTTCTCTGCACCACGCGACGCCAATGATGGCGACATTGGCATCGGGCGCTACGCGCCCGGCTGGAGCGCGAAGGGATATCCCGGGTACCACGGGTTCGCCTGGTACAGAATGGGTCTGACATTAGCATCGCCCAAGACCGGCCGCGTGGAACTACTGGGTCCTTGGGCGGTCGACAGCGCCTATCAGCTCTACGCCAACGGCAGGCTGCTCGGAGGCGTTGGTGACGTCTCCACGACGCCGCCGCGCGCCTACAGTTACCACTATCCACGGATGTTCGTGCTCCCACTAGACGTCAGCAACGCTCGTCGGATTGTGCTTGCGCTTCGCGTATGGGCCGGTCCGTGGGTGAGTGGCTCCACCGCGGGCGGCATTCATATTGCGCCGATGATTGGTGAGCGCGGCGCGATTGCAGCGCGCTATAGACTGCAGTGGTTGAAGGTATTTGAAGGTTATGTCACTGATGCGTCGATTGCATTGATGTTCGTTGCGCTCGCGATTGTGAGCATCTGCCTCGTACCTTTTGATCGAGCAGACCATGCCTACCTGTGGCTTGCCGCCGCATTGATATTCAGCGCAATTCAGCGCGGAAATCAAGCAATCTTCTTCTGGTTGGAGATTGAAACCGTACGAGACTATGTCTATTTCATTGCCGTTTTAGTCGGATCCCTGACTTTGGCAGCATGGACGATGGCTTGGCGCGCTTGGTTCAGGCTGGACGCTCCCAGTTGGCTCCCAAAGGCAATCGCTTCCCTAACGCTTGCACTAATGATAGCTCAGATGCTGGTGCAACCCTGGTTGTTTGCGTTCCTTATCCCGACCCCAGTGGTTGGCGCTGCATCCGACGTAATAACTGCCATCCACCTATTCTTCCTCATCGCGCTCATTGCTATTGGCTTCGCGGGGATAGTTCGGCAGCCACGCATCGACTGGTTCGCTGTACCGGTTATTGCCGCACTATGCCCTATCTTGTTCAGTGCCGAGCTATCCGCATTGCACGTCCCCGAAATTTGGTTTCCTTGGGGAGTCGGTGTATCGCTTAGCGAGTACGCATCGGTTCTCTTTGGCGGATTACTCTTCTGTCTGCTCATGAGACGCCTATGGAATTATGCGTGATCGGCATATTGGAGCCACTCCCTGATCCCTCGCATTGCGTCACTAAAAATGTTACCGGCTGGGGTTGTTGCCTCACGTAAAATGCTACCGGGATCTTGAGCGGTACCATGTCCCTCTCCATTACCTGGGGAGGGGTCCATGGCTACGAAGATGACGCACACGGCGCGCATCGAACTCACCAACGCAGTCTGCCGACGCTATGGCGTCGCCACCGGCGCCGAGAAGCGCAAGATCCTCGACGAGATCATTGCGGTGACTGGCTACCATGAGAAGTCAGCGATTCGAGCGCTGAACGCCGAGCCTGTCGCCAAGACGCGGCAGACCCGCATTCGACCGTCGCTGTATGACGAGGCGGTGCGGGCCGCGTTGATCGTGCTCTGGGAGGCCTCCGACCGGGTATGCGGGAAGCGCCTGCGAGCGCTGCTGCCGGTCCTGGTCCCGGCCTTGGAGCGCAACGGCCATTTACATATTGCTGAACCTATCCGGCAAAAGATCCTGGCCATGAGCGCGTCGACGATTGGCCGATCGCTGCGAGTACCGCGCAGCGCGACGCGCTTGAAGAAGGCCCGCCGCGCGATGCCCGCGGCGCGGCGGCGGATACCCGTGCGCACCTTCGCGGATTGGAACGAGCCGCCGCCAGGGAGTATGGAGATGGATTTGGTCGCGCATTGCGGAGAGGTCAACCGCGGAAGCTACGTCAACAGCTTGGTACTCACCGACATCGCCAGCGGCTGGACGGAGGCTGCGCCCTTGGTGGTTCGCGAGAGTGGCTTGGTCGTTGAGACGCTTGACCGCATTCGGCAGGGATTGCCCTTTGCGCTTCGAGCGGTGGACGTTGATAACGGCAGCGAGTTTGTGAACGAGTCTTTGATCCATTACTGCCTCAGCCATGGGATTGAGCTCACTCGCTCTCGACCTTGGCGGAAGAACGACCAAGCTTGGATCGAGCAGAAAAATGGCGCTGTCGTGCGCAAGCTCTTGGGCTACCGACGTTTCCAAGGCCTTGCCGCCGCGCAGGCGATCACGCGACTGTACGGCGCCTCGCGTCTGTTCGTGAATTTCTTCCAGCCCTCCTTCAAGCTTGCCGAGAAGCATCGCCAGGGCGCTAAGGTCTCCAAGCGCTACCATCCCCCGCAGACTCCCTGTGATCGGCTGCTGCAGGCTGAGAGCATTCCGGAGGCGGCTAAAGGCAAACTGCGCGAGGTGGCCAACGCTCTGGATCCGTTGAGGCTCCTGGAGGAGATACGCGCAGTTCAGGCACATTTGGCAGCACTTGCCGATGGGGAGACGCTTTCCAGTGCAACACCCGAACCACCAGATCTGTCGGCTTTTGTCGCCGGCCTGTCGAGCGCGTGGCGGGCCGGCGAGGTACGTCCGACGTTTTCCAGCGACGCCAAACCGCGCTACCTGCGCAGCCTGCAAAGCGTGGTTCAACGGGATGTCGTGCAGGCGCCCGAGAAAATCGCCGCGGCTGCAGCTGTCGCGCTGCCCGAGACCTCGATGCCTGTTCAGAAGATATCTGAACGGCCTCGGCTGATCTATGCCGAACCCGGAAAGCCTGTATATCACGCACTCACAATGGTGTGGCCATTGGTGTGCCGCCGCCCCGAAGGGTTTCCGAACATCACATCCACGCAATTGTTCGAGGAACTGTGCCTCCAGTTCCCAGGACGTTTTCATCCGAAGCACGTGGATCGTCTGGCAAAGCGTGTGAAACTGTGGCGTCAGGACGCGCGTGCTCGGGGCGTGGTGATCGGGCGACTAAAATACCGCCGCTTCAGCAACAAGCCTCGCGGACGCGGCCCCGGTCCTCAGCGCTTTGTGGATCACTGGCCGCAGATGCTTCAGTACCTGGAATCGAATCCGGATCTTACGTCCGTGGAGCTGCTCACCGAAATTCAAGCGCGTTACCCTGGATTTTATAGCGGCAGCCATCTGCGTACGCTGCGGCGTCGTGTACAGGTCTGGCGCCGCGAGGCCATTCAGAGGCTGATCTACGAGATGAAGGACCTGACGCACGATCTCACCGTCACTGCATGAGTCATCATCTCGCTCCTATCGGCACGGCACTTCTGCCGCCTCCCGGCGGCAGACTCCCCTACCGCGTTGCGGTTTACAACCAAATCCGCGCGAGATGGGAAGATGGGGGTGATCCGGTAACATCGCCGATGAGGCACTCGATAACAAAATTGCGTGAGGCAATACGAGGGCCCTGATCGGGATATTGGAGCCAGGTACGGGTAGGACGTAAGCACCCCGGTATCCCCGTCCTTGCAGGGGTCGGGGTGATGGCATAGGGGTCACGGCCAGGCTGGAGGCGATGACGGCCCGGTCCCAAGGCAGGGGACGCGAACGCGTCGGGCAAGGATCAGGGTGGCGGCGGTAGCCGCCTCAGGCGGCGCGGCGGGCGGTGCGCAGCACGTCGCGGACGTTCCAGGGCAGCAGAGCCTCGAGCGCCTCGAGGGTATCGGCGGCGGGGAGCCGCTCGAACAGGTACGTCAGGTATGCGGAAGCGTCAAGGCCGTTGGCGCGGGCGGTGCTGACCAGGGAGAACAGATTGGCGCTCGCGCGGGCACCGAGCGGGTTGTTCGCAAAGAGCCATACCCGGCGCCCCTGGGAGAAGGGGCGGATGAGGTTCTCGACATAGTTGTT
>DAHUZH010000018.1 GCA_027306695.1 Acidobacteriaceae bacterium | reverse complement strand
GCACCCAGATGAATCCAGCAATCAGCACCAGCAGCTTTGCAAAAAACCAGAAGTACGACGGTAGCCACGTCAGGAAAGAAAATGGTGCGGACCATCCCCCTAAAAACAGCGTGATCGCCATTCCACTGGTGGCGAACATGCCAAGATATTCTCCCAGAAAAAAAAGCGCGAACTTGAAGCCGGAATATTCAATGTAATAGCCCGCAATAATTTCCGATTCGCCCTCCGGCAAGTCGAATGGCGAGCGGTTGGATTCCGCTGTAGCGGCGATCATAAAGAGGACGAACCCGGCAAACCCCCACGGAGTAAATACGAACCAGTGCGGGAAAATTCCCGTATAGCTGGCCTGCATGTTGACGATCGCCACGGTGGAAAGCGAGCCGGCAGCCATGATGACGACCACGGAGGCCAGCACCAGCGGGACCTCGTAGCTGATCATCTGCGCAATGGCGCGCATCGCGCCGAGCAGAGAGTATTTGCTCCGACTGGACCAGCCCGCCATGAAGACGGCGATCTCCACCAGGGAGCCGACTGCGAAGAAGAACAGGAGGCCAGCATTCAGATTGGCGACGACCATGTTCCGGCCTATCGGCAAAACGGCATAAGCAAGAAACGCCGCCGCTACCAGAACGAACGGCGCCAGAAAATGCACCGCCTGGTCCGCGGTATGGGGAACAATGTCTTCCTTGGTCAGCGATTTTACGGCATCGGCGATGGGCTGAAGAAGACCATAAGGTCCTGTGCGGTTCGGGCCGTAACGGTTCTGTATGCGTCCCAGACCTTTGCGTTCCAGGATGGTGGTAATCGCAAACAACAGCGGAAAAATGATCAGGACAGGCACAACGGACAGCAGGGCGGAGAACAGAGGCTGTACTCCTGCTGGCGCATAGGATAAAAGCCAGCGCTTCGAGATCACAAATATCTGATCGACCATTCGAGGTGTTAGGGCGTCAGGCATCATCGCGCACCACGCTCAGGAAGAATTGCGGCCCAAACATCACAGTGCCGCCGTGGAGTTTTCGCATGTTCAATCTTTTTTTCTGAGAGGTCATTTCTCCGCCGCGACCCCACTCGCCGGTTGCGCTGAAACCATCGCTGTTGCGGACGACTTTGCTTCCGCAGCCGCTTTTGACTTTGCCTCCAGCTTGGCCCTATCCTCGGCCAGGTGTGCATCCACCGCCGCCGCCTCGGTCGGATGGATCTGCCGATAGTATTCATTCGACCGGGCCAGCCGCTCTTTGTTCCACAGCAGCCCGCCGAAGCGGTCGTCCGTGCTCAATTCAAATTCAACATCCATCTTGATGGCTTCAAAGGGACAGACCTCGACGCAAATTTGACAGCTCATGCACACGGAGACGTCGATATTGAATACCGCTGGGTAAAACTGCGGTTTCCCCGTCGCGTCCGGTTTCTTGTCCTTGCTTTTTTCGATGGAGATACACTTTGGAGGGCATTCCTTTTCGCAGATCAGGCAGGAGACGCAGCGCATTCCCTGCTGCCAGTCCGGGCCATCGTAGACCAGGAACGGGAAATTCCGCGCCGCTTCGATTTGCGGCAAGCGTTCTTCCGGATACTGCACCGTAGTCAGTCGGTCTTTGCCGACGTAGCTGCCGAGAAAATTCCTGGCCGTTTCCGCCAGACCTTTCAGAATGCCTTCACCCAGCACAGAGAGGACCTCTATTCAAAGAATAATTGCAGGGCAATCCTGCGGCCGCCGCAAATCCAGCCGGGCCATCGTGGGCCGTACGCCCGTTATTCATCGGTCCACCTCGCCCATCACAATGTCCACGCTTCCCAGAATCGCCATAACGTCCGCCACGTTCTGGCCCAGGCACATGCCCTCCAGCACTGTCAGGTTAACCAGGCTGGGTGGACGTACGCGATAGCGATATGGGTTTGACGATCCGTCGCTGATCAAATAAAAGCCAAGCTCACCCTTCGGCGACTCGGTCCTTCCGTAGGCCTCGCCAGCTTTTGGACGGAACCCGCGAATCTTCGTTTTTGGGTCCATAATGGGCCCGGGCGGAATGTCCCTCAGCGCCTGCTGCAAAATCTTGACCGACTCGCGCATCTCCAGCATGCGGAGCATATAGCGGTCGTACACGTCGCCGTGATCTCCCAATGGGACGCGAAACGCAAACCGCTCGTAGATGCCATATTTGTCCACTTTGCGGATGTCGTAATTTACGCCGGATGCGCGCAGCATCGGCCCCGTGATGCCGGCATTGACCGCCAATTCCCCAGACAATACCCCAACGCCCTGAGTGCGCGCCATCAGGATTTCGTTTTCCGTGAACAGTTGTTCATATTCATCGAGAAAACGTGGAAATGCATCGACTACCTTTTGCGCCTGCTGGAGCCAGCCAGCGGGCATGTCCACGCGGCAGCCACCAAAGCGCATGTAGTTGCACATCATGCGCGCGCCCGTGAGCGCCTCGAAAAGATCGAGTATTTTCTCGCGCTCACGGAAGGCGTACATTAGCGGCGTTCCGCTGGCGCCCATGTCCTGCAATAAAAATCCGATCAGGCTGGCATGGTTCTGCAGCCGGGTCAGTTCCGCAGTAATCACGCGAAGGTATTCGGCACGTTCCGGGACCTGGATCCCCGCCAGCTTTTCAACGGCGAGCGCATAGGCCCAGTTGCTGGTCAGCGAGCACATGTAGTCGAGCCGGTCCGTATACGGCATGGAGCCTAGGTAGCTTTCCGTCTCCGCGATTTTTTCGTGGTTGCGGTGCAAGTAACCGAACACCGGCTTCAGCTTGACGACGCGCTCGCCGTCCAGCGCGACATCCATGCGAAAGACGCCGTGCGTAGAGGGATGCTGCGGCCCCATCGAGACTTCCAGCAACTGGCATTCATGGCTGTCGGTCGGTTTCGGTATAAGACGCACAGCCTCGGTCGCGGTGCTCATCGCGCTCGCACTCCATGGGTGTGCTGCTTCGACTTTTCGAGCACTTCATCGTGCGGCGTCGGTTCGTATTCGTAATCGTCCGGCTCAACGTAATCCCTGCGCATCGGATGGTCCTCGAAGCCGTCCCACATCAGGATGCGCCGCAAATCGGGATGACCGTCGAAGACGATGCCATAAAGGTCGAAGATTTCGCGCTCCTGGAATTCCGCGCTGCGCCAGATCGGCGTCAGCGATGGCAGATGGGTCTGATCGGAGCGGTTTTTCGTGCGCATACGAAGAATGACAGGGCCGTGCTTTTTCTCCATCGAGTAAAGGTGGTACACGGCTTCCAGATGTCCGGCGGACTGGGTCTTGCGCACCTCTTCGACCTCTTGTTCGACGCCATCGACAAGCTTTTTTATCTTCTCTTTCTCAACAATCTCTTTGCCAGGCCAATCGATGCCAGTGACATTCGAGCAGTAATCGAAACGCAGATGTGCGGCATCGCGCAAAAACCTGGCCACGGCCAATGCGCGTTCGCAGTCGATCAGCAGCGAGTGCTGGCCTGATGGGCTGCTGTTGGGAACGACTTCCAGCCGGCAGCCGGAAACGTTCGCTTCGATCTCGGATTTAATCGCTTCCAGCATCATTCTTCTCTGCTAAGGAAATTTCGACCAAAGGAGGCCGCCAGATCTCCGGGTTCTGCGGCGGCTCCAGATCGTGCGCGCCAAACTGCGGCACGATAAACTCACTCGGCGCATCCGGGTCCAGATGGCGCGCTCTGTCGGCCCCGGTCAACTGCTGACTGTCGATCTTTTTCTGTAAAAACATCAATGCGTCGATCAGGGCCTCCGGTCTTGGCGGGCACCCGGGAATGTACACATCCACGGGAATATAGCGGTCGATCCCTTTCAACACGTTGTACCCCTGCTTGAACGGGCCGCCGGAGATGGCGCAAGCACCCATCGAGATGACGTACTTCGGCTCCGGCATCTGGTTGTAGAGCCGGACGATCTGCGGGGCCATCTTCTTTGTGATGGTCCCGGCGACAATCATCAAATCCGCCTGCCGCGGCGACGGACGGAAGACCTCCGCGCCGAACCGCGCCATGTCGTAACGGGCCATGGTGGCTGCGATCATTTCGATGGCGCAGCAGGCCAGGCCAAAATTCAGCGGCCACAGGGAGTTTTTGCGGCCCCAGTTGTAAAGTTCCTGCAGGCTCGTGGCAAAAATTCCCTGCTTGCTCAATTCGCTCTTTAGCTGTTCATCCATTGCAGAACCCTTCGGTACGCTGCGTCCGGCGTGTTGTCTTTAGTTTGCAGCGAGGTTTACGTCCAGACCAGCACGTTCTTTTGATAGGCCCAGACCAGTCCTTCTACCAGCAAAAGCAGGAAGACCAGCATGGCAATGCATTCTCCCGCGCTGAGACTGGTAAATGCCACAGCAAAGGGCAGAAGAAAAACCGCCTCTACATCGAAAACCAGAAAGATGATCGCATACAGGTAATAGCCGGGATGGAACTGCATCCAGGCATCGCCCGTCGACTCCAGACCGCACTCGTAGATTGTATTTTTGCTCGGGCCAGGTTTGCGTGGAGAAAACTTCTTTGCCCATAACCACGCCAGCACAAGCGGCGAAAGAGTAAAAGCGATGGCCGCAAGCAGCAAAACGATTACAGGTAGATAGAGATCGTTAGTCATAGCACCTGAACACTCTACCGTACCAGATTCGGACATTCATGCGAACCATACGTCAAAACATTGCATTGCACCGCTTTCGTTTTCGGTCCAAGCAGCGGCGCTTTCAGTCGCAAAGTTTTGCCTGTGTGTCTCCCCTCTGTCCATCGGATGAAGAAATATTAATTTTTGTGTGAGTAAAACTCATCTTTATTAATCCTCTCAATTCCGATCTACGCTTCTGTGATCTCGCGCACATCTGGGGGCCTATCTAAGGCGCAAAATGATGGACGGGATGAAGGGACCGGTATGAAAGAACAGGAAACAGTGATTCTCGACGGAAACGAAGCAGCGGCTTCCGTAGCTTACCGGCTTGCGGAAGTGATCACGATCTACCCGATTACGCCAGCGTCCACAATGGGGGAGTGGACCGACCAGTGGAAAGAGGAGGGGCGCAAAAATATCTGGGGTTCCGTGCCGCTTGTCGCCGAGTTGCAGAGTGAAGGCGGGGCCGCCGGGGCCATGCATGGCGCGCTACAGGCTGGAGCGTTCAGCACCACATTCACGGCCTCGCAAGGTCTGCTGCTCATGATTCCCAACATGTATAAGATCGCCGGCGAGCTTACCTCCAACGTCATCCACGTCACCGCGCGCACCATCGCCACGCATGCGCTTTCCATATTTGGCGACCATTCGGACGTCATGGCCTGCCGCAACACGGGTTTCGCCATGCTTGCCTCCAGTTCCGTGCAGGAGGCTGGAGACATGGCGCTCATCGCCCACATCGCCACGCTGGAGGCGCGTATTCCATTCCTCCATTTCTTCGACGGTTTTCGCACCTCGCATGAGATCAACAAAGCCATCGCAATCTCCGATGACGTGATTCTTGCATTGTTGGAGGAAAAGTATCTTTCCGCCCATCGCCAACGTGCGCTCAGTTCCGATCGGCCCATTCTCCGTGGCACGGCGCAGAACCCCGATGTTTTTTTTCAGGCCCGCGAGGCCTGCAATCCCTTTTATCTGGCCTGCCCTACCATCGTGCAGGATGTGATGGACCGCTTCGCCGCGCAAACAGGCCGGGCCTATCGCCTGTTCGATTACGTTGGCGCTCCCGATGCTGATCGCGTCATCATTCTGATGGGGTCGGGCGCGGGCGCTGTCGAGGAGACCATCGATGCCCTCAACAGGCAGGGAGAAAAGCTCGGGCTGCTCAAGGTCCATCTGTTTCGGCCCTTCGCCGCTGACGCCTTCCTTGCCGCGCTGCCAAAGACAGTGCAGTCGATTGCCGTGCTCGATCGCACCAAGGAGCCGGGCGCGCTTGGCGAACCGCTCTATCAGGATGTCGTCACCGCATTCAGCGAGGCTTTTTCCAGTGGAGTTGCTCCTTTCGCGCAACAGCCACGCATGATCGGCGGACGCTACGGCCTTTCTTCCAAAGAATTCACCCCGGCCATGGTCAAAGGGATCTTTGACGAATTGAAGAAGCCGCGCATGAAGAACCATTTCACCATCGGCATTCAGGACGATGTCACCCACACCAGCCTGGCCTACGATCCAGAGTTCTCCACCGAAGACCCACGCACCGTGCGCGCCCTGTTTTACGGACTCGGTTCCGATGGGACGGTCGGGGCCAACAAAAACTCCATCAGAATCATCGGTTCGGAGACATCGAACTACGCGCAGGGATACTTTGTTTACGACTCGAAGAAGTCGGGCTCTGTCACCACCTCGCATCTACGTTTTGGCCCGGACCCTATCCGTTCTACGTATCTCATCACCAGAGCAAATTTTTTGGCCTGCCATCAATTCTCCTTCCTGGAGCGTATGGACGTCCTTGCAGCGGCAGCTCAGGGGGCAACTTTCCTGTTGAACGCTCCTTATGGCCCGGACGAAGTATGGGACCATCTGCCACGCACCACGCAGGAAACCATCCTAAAGAAGAAACTTCAGTTCTACGTCATCGATGGCTATACCGTGGCCCGTGGGGCCGGAATGGGCAACCGCATCAACACCATCATGCAGACCTGCTTCTTCGCCATCAGCGGCGTGCTTCCGCGTGAGGAGGCCATCGAGCAGATCAAGAAGGCCATCCAGAAGACCTACGGCAAACGAGGCGACGCAGTCGTGCAGCAGAACTTTGCCGCCGTCGATGCCGCTCTCGCACGTCTGCATCCGGTGCGGCTGCCCGAAAAAGTCACCGCGTCCTTTGACATTCTGCCGGTCATACCCGCCGCTGCTCCGGCCTTCGTTCACGACGTTCTGGGCGCGATGGCGGCAGGCCACGGAGATGCGTTGCCGGTTAGCGCCCTGCCACCTGGAGGGACCTTTCCCACAGGCACGGCGCAGTGGGAGAAGCGCAATATCGCCCAGATGGTCCCGGTCTGGGACGAGGAAATATGCATTCAGTGTGGTAAATGTGTGTTGGTATGTCCCCACGCCGTTATCCGCGCCAAGGTCTATGACCATGCCCTGCTGAGATGTGCGCCCGCCACCTTCAAAAGCGCCAAACCGAAGTGGCGCGGCATGGAGCAGGAACTCTATACGCTCCAGGTGTCGCCGGAGGACTGTACCGGATGCCGACTCTGCGTCGAGGTCTGTCCCGTCAAGAGCAAGAGTGAAGCCAGACACAGAGCCATCAACATGGAGATGCAGGCCCCCTTGCGCGAGGCCGAAGTGAAGAACTGGAGCTTCTTTGAATCGCTGCCTTCCGTGGACCGCAACCGCCTCTCCCACATGCAGGTCAAGGACATCCAACTTCTCGATCCGCTCTTTGAATTCTCCGGGGCTTGCGCAGGCTGTGGCGAGACGCCTTACATCAAATTGCTGACGCAGCTCTTCGGCGACCGCCTCTATATCGCCAACGCCACAGGCTGTTCCTCGATCTACGGGGGCAATCTGCCCACCACGCCCTACACGGCGAACAAGAGCGGACGCGGCCCCACTTGGTCCAACTCTTTGTTTGAAGACAATGCCGAGTTCGGCCTGGGCATACGGCTCGCTCTCGATCAGAAGAAGAAGTATGCGGAGGAACTCCTGCAACGTCTTGCGGCCGTCGTCGGCGACGATCTCGTTACCGCCATATTGACGGCCAGGCAATCCACGGAAAGCGAGATCGAGGCGCAGCGAGAACGCGTCCGGCTGGCCCGCGAGAGGCTCGCCGTTGCCGACCTGACAGGGACCCACAGTCTCTCCGAAGAGGAACTGCTGGAAAGCGAGTCGTTGCGAGATTTCATCGATTCCTCCGATGTTCGCAGCCTTCTGGCCATTGCCGACGCACTGGTCCGCAAGAGCGTATGGCTGGTGGGTGGCGACGGATGGGCGTATGACATCGGCTTCGGCGGCCTTGACCATGTGCTGGGCTCCGGCCAGAACGTCAAGGTATTGGTGCTCGACACGGAGACCTACTCCAATACCGGCGGTCAGATGTCCAAGGCCACGCCGCGCGGTGCAGTCGCCAAGTTCGCCGCTGGAGGCAAGCCCAACGCCAAGAAAGATATTGCGATGGAGGCCATCAGCTATGGCTCTGTATATGTCGCGCGCATCGCGATGGGCGGTGGTGATATGCAGACTGTCAAGGCGTTTCAAGAGGCGGAGGCATACCCCGGCCCGGCGCTGATCATTGCGTACAGCCACTGCATCGCGCACGGGTACGATCTTGCCTATGGCATGGAACAGCAGAAAAACGCGGTCCTCTCCGGCTATTGGCCGTTGATGCGCTACAATCCCGCACTCCGCGAAGAAGGCAAAAACCCCTTTGTGCTCGACTCCCGAGCGCCCTCGATGCCCCTCAAACAATACAGCTATCACGAGGCCCGTTACACCATGCTCGCGCGCAGTCATCCTGACGTGGCGAAGAAGCTTCTTCAGGAGGCGCAGGACGATGTCGAGCGGGAATGGCGGGTCTACTCCGGGCGCGCCGCCATGGCTGGACGCATTGCTAGTCCGCATATTGCCCCACCGGAACAAGAGGGAGATGTCGCACCCCTGGGCCACGGAGGGGAAAGCAATGATTGACCTGAGTACCGACTATCTGGGACTGAAACTGAAAAGTCCGCTTGTGGTTTCTTCCTCGCCGATGAGTGAATCCGTGGAAAACATTCAACGCCTGGAAGAGGTGGGGGCAGCCGCAGTGGTGCTCCCTTCGATTTTCGAGGAACAACTCACTCTGGAAAGCAACGCCCTGGACCGCGATATCTCTCGCGGCACCGAATCCTTTGCGGAGTCGCTCAGTTATTTTCCTGCGTATGAAGACTATCGCCAGGGGCAGGATGCGTACCTCAGCCATCTATACCGCGCCAAGAGCAGATGCAGCATTCCTATCCTCGCCAGCCTGAATGGGGCCACTGCGGGAAGCTGGGTACGCTTCGCCAAAGAGATTGAACAGGCTGGCGCGGACGCCCTCGAATTGAACACCTATTCGCTGGCAACGGGCTTTGAGAAGACCAGCGCCTCGATTGAAGCAGGAATAGTCGATCTTGTACGTCAGGTGAAGCAGAACACGCGGATTCACGTTGCGGTAAAACTGTCTCCGCAATATACCAGCGTTCCGCACCTTGCCCGGCAACTCGATGACGCCGGGGCCGACGCGCTTGTCCTCTTCAACCGCTTTTACCAGCCGGACTTCGATATCGAAAACCTCAGCGTCATTCCAAGGCTCATCCTCAGCCGACCGGAAGAATTGCTTCTTCGGCTGCATTGGGTTGCCATATTGTACGGCCATTTGCGCGCAGAACTGGCCATTACCGGAGGCGTCCACAGTGCGGAAGACGTTCTCAAGTCGATCATGGCTGGGGCGCAGGTGGCCATGACTGTTTCATCTCTGCTCGCCAACGGCGTTGCGCATCTGGCAACCATCCAAGCCGATCTGGTGCACTGGATGGAAGAACATGAGTACCATTCCATCCGCCAGATGCGCGGCAGCCTCAGCCGACGCTCCGTTCCAGATCCCTCCCCCTTTGAACGCGGCAACTACATCAAGACTTTGAGCAGTTACACCCTGCGCCAGACAGTTTCGCAGCATGAATAAAGGCCGCACTGCATTGTAAGGCCCTATGAAATGCGGCCCTTTGTATGAACATTTCTGGCGAAACAGACAGACCGAAAAACGGCGTACGGCCCGCCCGACGTTTGCGATAGACCAATGCAGGACGACTCTGCGAGCCGGATACCGGCCTCTCTGGACTACAATGGAGAGTTGCAAAAACGGTAGAAAATTCCGCGAAGATGCTCCGCACCGGTATGCTCCAGAGCTTCGAGACAAAAAACTGGGGTGGCAGTGCGGTATCCGGATTTTCCAGGAATTGCGATGAGAATATCTTCACAAGGAAGGAATGCATTCTTAAATGACCCCCAGTGAGCTTGTGGCGCAGGCGCAGCCAGCATCGGGCCCTGCCAGTGGCGTTAAGCAGATCGTCAACGATTTCTCTATCCAGATTGCAACAGTCAACGGTTCCGGTTCGCAGTCTGCCAACAATGTTTTACTCCGCAGCATTTTTCGGATGGGCGTACCAGTCTCGGGCAAAAATCTTTTCCCTTCCAACATTGCGGGCCTTCCCACCTGGTACACCATCCGTGTCAGCAAGCACGGCTGGGTTGCGCGCAAAACCGACTTGGATGTGCTGATCGCGATGAACGCGGAAACGGCGCAGCAGGACGTGCTTTCGCTGGCCGAAGGAGCGGCGGTCATCTACGATGAATCGCTCAAGCTCAACGATCTGCGACCGGACCTGATTTATTATCCGGTGCCATTCGACAAGCTGGCCGCCTCGACCGGCGCGGACGCAAAAATCCGCAAACTGGTCAAGAACATGGTCTATGTTGGCGTGGCGGCAAACTTGCTTTCGATCGATATGGGATGGGTGGAAAAGACGGTTCGCAAACAATTCGCAAAAAAGGTGAAGGCTGCTGAGTTGAACCTGAACGCAGTCCGCGCCGGTTTCGATTATGCCGCCAGTTCGCTGACCAAGCAGGACCCGTATGTCGTGGAGCCGATGAACGCGACGCAAGGCAAGATCATCATTGACGGCAATGCGGCTGCGGCGATGGGCGCCATGTTTGCCGGCGTTACCGTCGTGACCTGGTATCCCATCACGCCGTCCTCTTCCGTCGTCGAGCAGCTCATCGACTATATGAAGAAGTACCGCATCGAGCAGGACGGCAAAGCGAATTTCGCCATCGTGCAGGCGGAAGATGAACTCGCCGCTATCGGCATGGTGCTCGGAGCCGGATGGGCAGGCGCGCGCTCGATGACGGCGACCTCGGGCCCCGGAATTTCTCTGATGGCGGAGTTTGCGGGACTTGGCTACTATGCGGAAATTCCCGGCGTGATATTCGACATTCAACGCACGGGCCCCTCCACTGGATTGCCGACGCGCACTTCGCAGGGCGACCTCACCTTTATCGCCGGACTTTCTCATGGCGATACCAAACACGTCATGCTGATCCCCGCAACGGTGAAAGAATGCTTCGAGTTCGGCATCGAGGCATTTAATATCGCAGAACAGTTGCAGACCCCGATCTTTGTCCTCTCCGACCTCGACCTGGGCATGAACAACTGGATGTCGGAGCCTTTCGAGTATCCCGAAAAGCCGATTACGCGCGGCAAGGTGCTCGACGCCAGACAACTTGAAGAACTAGGCGGGTTCGGACGCTACAAAGACGTGGATGGAGACGGCGTTCCATACCGCACTTTGCCAGGCACCGACCATTCCGCTGCCGCATACTTCACGCGCGGCTCCGGCCACAATGAAAAGGCCCAGTATACGGAGCGGCCCGACGATTACGAAAACAATATGCTGCGGCTGGCGCGAAAGTTTGAGACAGCAAAAACTCTGGTCCCCAAACCAGTCCTGGAAAGCAAAGGCCAGCAGAAGGTTGGAATCATCGCATTTGGCACCAGCCACTTTGCAGTGATCGAAAGCCGCGACCAGTTGCAACGCGAATCCCAGCTAGCAACCGACTATCTTCGCATCCGCGCCTATCCTTTTACCCAGGAGATGCAAGACTTTGTCTCTCGGCACGAACGGATTTATGTGGTCGAGCAGAATCGCGATTCCCAGATGTTGAATCTGCTGAAAATCGAGCTTGATCCAACGCAGACCGTGAAACTGCATTCAGTCCGGCACTTCAATGGGCTTCCCATCGACGCGCGCTCAATCACTACTGCAATCGCCGCACAAGAAGGAGCAGGCAAGTAACCATGTCTACCACCCCAGTTACCCCCAAGGCAGTCAAGACGAACCGCATTGGACTCCAGATTCTGGACTACCGCGGCGGCAAGACCACACTTTGCGCCGGTTGTGGACACAACGCCATTTCAGAGCGCATCACGGAAGCTTTTTTCGAGATGGGTATTCAGCCGGAGCGCGTGATGAAGATGAGTGGCATCGGCTGCTCCTCCAAATCACCGGCCTATTTCATGTCCCGTTCCTTCAGCTTCAACTCCGTCCACGGACGCATGCCCTCGGTCGCCACGGGCGCGCTGCTGGCCAACAAGACCATGCGGTCGATCGGTATCAGCGGCGACGGCGATACGGCGTCGATCGGCATGGGGCAATTTATCCATTTGCTGCGCCGCAATGTCCCCATGATTTACATCATCGAAGACAATGGCGTATATGGACTTACCAAGGGCCAATTTTCTGCGACTGCCGACATTGGATCGAAATTGAAGACTGGCGTCGTCAACGACCTGCCCGCGATCGACACCTGCGCACTTGCAATTCAGATGGGAGCAACGTTTATCGGACGTTCTTTCTCCGGCGATAAGAAGCAGCTCTCTGCCATGTTGAAAGCGGCCATCTCTCATCGGGGAACAGTCATGCTGGACATCATCTCACCCTGCGTGACCTTCAATGACCACGAGGGATCGACCAAGAGCTACAAGTACATGCAGGAGCACGAGGAGGCGGTCAGCGAACTTGGCTTCGTTCCTCATTTTGAGGACATCGCTGTCGAATACGACCACAACACCACCGTGGATGTCCGTCTGCACGATGGCTCCCATCTGCGCCTCCGCAAGCTGCATGAAGACTACGATCCCACCGATAAAGTCCATGCCATGAAAATGCTGATGGAAGCGCACGATAAAGGGGAGGTCCTCACCGGCGTCTTTTACGTTGACACGCAAAAGCCGGACTTCACTTCGCTCCTCAATATGGTGGATGAGCCTCTGGCTACGCTGCCGCAGGAGCGGGTGCGCCCTAGCCGCGAAGTCTTGACGGAAATCATGGAAGCGCATAGCTAATGTAGTGTCCACGAATTAGCTGGACATTCGTTTCCTGTTTTTCGGGTCGGTGCATCCGGGCTGGATCTGTTCCAGAGTCTGGCGGCATCGGGCGAGTTTGGCGACGATGGAATCAACCGTGGCGGTCCAGACGAAGGGCTTGGGATTCTCGTTCCAGGCGGCGAGAAAATCTTCGATCGCGGTAACAAGATCGTCGACGCTGAGAAACGAATCGCGCCGGATGCGTTGGTTGGTCAGTTCGGCAAACCAGCGCTCGATCAAGTTCAGCCAACTGCAACTGGTCGGCACGTAGTGGATAACAAACCGGGGATGCTTGTCGAGCCAGGCTACGACGTTGGCGTGCCCGTGAGTGCCGTAGTTGTCCATGACCAGGTGCAGCGTGGTCTTGCCGGGAAAGTTCCGGTCGATGCGCCGCAGGAAGCTTAGAAACTCCTGATGCCGGTGTCGCTTGTGGAAGTCGCCGATGACTTTACCCTGAAGTAGATCGAGCGCGGCGAACAGAGCGGTTGTGCCATTCCGCTTGTAGTCATGGGTCATGATGCCGCAGCGGCCCTTCTTCAGGGGCGGGCCGGGCTGAGTGCGGTCCAAGGCCTGAATCTGGCTCTTTTCATCGACGCATAGGACAATCGTCTTGTCCGGCGGATTCAAGTAGAGACCGACAACGTCGGTGAGTTTTTCCAGAAACCTGGGGTCGCGAGAGAGCTTGAAGGTCTTGGTGAGATGAGGCTTGAGGTTGTGGCTCCGCCAGATATTGTTCACCGTCGACTTACGCATTCCCTGGTTGGCCGCCAAGGCTCGACAACTCCAATGCGTGCTCCCTTTCGGTTTCGATTGCAGGGTAGTCTCGATGACCGCCTTGACCCGGTTCGGGCTGTAGGTTGGCTTGCGGCCGCGACCCGGCGCTATCTCCCACAGCCCCTGCAACCCTTGCCTGGTGAAACGGTCCCGCCAGAGTCGAACCGTCTTGCGATTGATCTTCAATGCCGAAGCGATCGCCGTCTCGGTCTCGCCGGACCCGGCAGCCAGAACGATACGGCACCGCAACGCCACCTGCTGTGGCGTTCCAAGCGCTGCCAACCAGCGCTCGATCCGATCCTGCTGACCTTTCGAAACGGCAAGCGACTGGGTAGAGCGGGGCATAACTCAGTATGCGGTTGCCTTCGTTTAAATGTCCATCTATTTGTTGGACACTACACTAGTTGACGCAAGGTTCAGCATCTATATATATTTAGTGGATTATCAGTAATTGCATTCATTTACATCCTCATCGTTAGATGCAAGACACGTCCCCCCAAAATCGATCAAGACCAAGATCGACCAGCTAACTATAACTAAAGTCCTGATTTTCGCTTACGATTTGTACATTTTTTGGAGAAGCCATGAATATCATTCGCAAAGCAATCCTTGTTGTAACGTTCATCGCAGTCTTCCATCTCATCGCGTCCGTTCCTGGTTGGGCACAATCCACCGGCACATTGCAGGGAATCGTTACGGACAGCACTGGCGCTGTCGTTCCAGGCGCGCAGATTACAGCAACGGACATTCAAAAGGGGACAACCCGGTCTACCGTGTCCGACAGTGCCGGAAGTTATGCACTTCCGGCACTGCAACCGGGCACGTATCGCCTAACTGTGAGTGCGGCGGGCATGCAGACGACCACCCTCGAAAATATTGTGCTTTCGGTCGACTCCACAGAGCGAGTGGATGCCAAACTCGGCGTTGCCGCCGCCAGCCAGACCGTTCAGGTGAGCGGAGCAATCCAGCAGATGAACAGTTCCACCATGACGGTTGGACAGGTGATCGGACAACGGACGGTCCAGCAAATCCCCTTGAACGGGCGTCATTTCCTCGATCTCGGTGAGCTCATTCCCGGCTCCGTGACCGCACCACAAAACGGTTTCCTGACCGCTCCGCTGCAAGGGCTGGGGGCGGCGTCGTTCGATACCGCCGGCAATCGCGAAGATACGGTCAATTTCATGATTAACGGCATCAACCTGAACGACATGGTGCAGAACCAGATCACCTTCCAGCCGACCATCGCCACCGTCAGCGAGTTTAAGGTGGACAACTCCAGCCTGAGCGCGGAGTACGGGCGCAACTCCGGCGCAGTCGTCAATGTGGCCACACGCTCCGGAACGAACGAGTTTCACGGTGAAGCTTTCGACTACATCCGCAATAACGATGTGGACGCACGCAACTACTTCAACCCGCATCCCATTCCTATGTCCACATTCAAGCGCAACAATCCTGGCGCGGACGTCGGCGGTCCGGTCTGGATTCCGCATATTTACAACGGCAAGGACAAGACCTTCTTCTTTGTCAGCTATGAAGGACTGCTGCAAACCCAGGGTCTGACCATCAACAGCGGCGTGCCTACCAACGCGCAGCGTTCCAGCACGACCGACCCGATTATTCAGAAACTGTTGACCCTGGTTCCCGAGGCCAACGATCCAACCGGCACGCGGTTTATTGGCTCGGCCAGTTCTCCCGTAACGGTTGAGCAGTACACTGGCGACCTGCTCCACAACATTGGCAAGAACGATCAACTGCATTTTTACTATGCCTGGCAACAGGACAAGCGCAATGAACCCACTCTGCCCGGCGAGACGATCCCGAATTTTGGCGATCACCGTACCGCGCATCGGCAGATTGGCACTATCGTCGAGACTCACGAATTTTCGTCCAATGTTGTGAATGAAGCACGCCTAGGCTTCAACCGCATCGCCATCAGCTTCGATCCAAATTTCACCGCCGATCCCACAACGTATGGAATCAACAATGGGATACTCAGCGACATCGGCCTGCCGCAGATCGCCGTCAGCAGCATCGGCCTCAACTTCGGCGGCCCCGCCGGCGAACCTCAGGGACGCTTCGACACCACTGGTGTGCTTTCCGATAACCTCAACTGGTTACGCGGAAAGAACAGTTTTGACTTCGGCGGAGAATTCCGTCGGTTCATCAACGACAATTTCAATCAGGACACCAGCACCTTCATCTTTTCCACCACACAGAGTTTTCTCAACGATCAGGCGATCGAGTTTGTCGTCACGCCACAGGACGTGGTCAGCCGCATCTTCGTCAATTCACTCGGCGGCTATGGACAGGACATCTATCGCATCAATTCGCGTCTTTCGTTGCAGTTCGGCCTACGTTTCGACTGGGACGGCACGCCGACAGAAGGTGAAAACCGCTTCGTCGTCTTCAATCCTGCATCGGTATCTCTGGTGCGCGTCGGCACTACCGGCCTGGGCCACGTCTACAGTCAGAACTATAGCTTCAACCCGCGGGTTGGATTTATCTGGGATGTGACTGGCTCCGGCCAGACCATAGTACGGGCCGGCTTCACCTCGCAGAACGACGAGCCAATCACAAACCTTGTTTCGCCCCTGTCCAGTAATCCTCCATTTGCAGCTCCCGTGTTCTACACGTCGACGCCAACCACGCCGTCCGTCAGCTTTGGCGACGCATTCAATGTGGCAAAGGGCCTGCCGACGCTGTCTCCAGCAACCGTGCCGCATAACTTCAGCGACGACTACGTCGAGTCCTACAACGTCAACCTGCAACAGCAGCTACCCTGGGGGCTGGTGTCGCAGCTGGCCTATGTCGGCAACCACGGTGTGCATCTTCGTCTGGCTATGAATGAAAACCAGCCTATCAACGGAGTGCGACCCTACGCCGCTCTCTCATCCACCAGCGCCTACGATCCATCGAAAGGTCTGGGCAACATCACGGAATACAACAGCATCGGAAGCTCTCACTACAATGCGCTCTGGGCCACGCTCACGCGCAGGTTTACCAATGGCCTGGAGTTCAATACGTCCTACACATGGTCGAAATCGACGGACCTAAACTCCCTCAGCTCACAAGGCGTCATTCTGCAGAACAGCTATGACCCTGCCAACAACTACGGTCTATCGGACTACGATGCCCGCAACCGTTGGGTCTTCAGCGGAATTTATGCGATGCCGTTCCACCGCAATCTGCTGGTCAGCGGCTGGCAGACGTCGGCCATTGTGCAGTTGCAGAGCGGCAATCCACTGACAGTGGAGACTACCTCCTCGCTCAACGGCACGTTTGGCACGATACGGCCAGATGTTCTAGGCTCCGTGCATACAGAGATGGTCCGCCTGAAAAGCGGCGCGATCCAGTACTTACCGCAGGCGCTCTGCTACACCCCGGCTGCTGGGTGCCTGTTCAGCAGCAACGGCAAGCACTTTGGCGACATGGCGCGCAACTCCATCGAAGGCCCGGGCTTTGAGGACATGGACTTCTCTCTCCAGAAAGACACTACCTTCCACCAACACTATACCGTCGAGGTCCGCGCAGACGCCTTCAATGTGCTAAACCATCCCAACTTCGGACAGCCGCTGAGCACAATGTCCATCGGAAATGGGACCATCACCGCTGGCAACTTTGGCCAAATCTTCAGTACCCGCTTTCCGGTGGGCGATGTTGGATCTTCCCGTCAACTGCAATTGGCAGGAAGGTTTATTTTTTAAGTTTCAGCCGTACAATTCAAACGAACAAGCCGATGCATGCTCAAAACATTGAGCATGCATCGGCTCCTCCGCATTTACATCTGTGAGTAAGCACCAAATTTCCGCCATTCAGCCTGGAAGCGCATTGTAATAGATCGAAAGCTGTATCGAGTCCCCGTGAGACTTCCTATGAAAGAAAAACCTACCCCGCAAAACATACTGTTCAATCGCCGCGAGGTGTTGAGTTCGGCCATGATGACGACGGCAGGGATTGCCGCCCTGTCCCTTAGTACCGAGCGTCCGGCGGTAGCAGCGGAGCGCGACCATCCCTTCCATCCGCTCGAAAACTTCAAATATGACCTCGGTGCATCCCAAGGCTGGTCGGGAAAAGGAGGGAGCGCCAAACAGGTGAACGTGGATCAGTTCCCCATTTCAAAGAGCATCGCTGGCGTTTCCATGCGGTTGGAGCCAGGAGCAATCCGGGAACTGCACTGGCACGCGATTGCAGCGGAATGGGCCTACATTCTGGAAGGCAATGTCCGAACGACGGTAATTTCGCCCGATGGCCAGGCGGACGATGTATATTTCAGCGTCGGCGATGTCTGGTATTTTCCTCGCGGATACGGCCATGCCCTGCAATGCGTCGGGCCGAAAGCCTGCCATTTCCTGCTCGGCTTCGATAATGGGAATTTTTCAGAGTTTGGAACCTTCAGCATTACCGACTGGCTTGCCGTCACCCATCCAGCCATCGCGGCACGCAATTTAGGCATTTCCGTAACTGCTCTAGCTGGCTTCCCAAAAGAAGAAGCGTATATCGTTCCTGGAAAACTGCCACCGCCAGTCCCATCGGAGCCATTTCGCGGCGGCAGCGTGCCAACCAGCCAGTCCGTCCATAAATTCAGGATGGCAGAGGTCGAACCACATCGATTTCCTGGCGGTACAGAACGCGTTGTGGCAGCCGCGCAGTTTCCCATTCAGACGACCATGTCCGCCGTCCTGATGCACCTAGAGGTTGGAGCGCTGCGAGAACTCCACTGGCATCCCAACGCGGATGAGTGGTTTTATGTCGCTGCCGGACGCTGTCGCGTCGGCCTCTTCGGGGCGCATGGCCGACATGTCGTGGATGAGTTTCGTCCGGGCCAGGTTGGATTCGTGAAACAAGGCTTCGGTCATTACATTGAGCAGTTGGGGGACGAGCCGACGCAATTGATCATCCTTTTCAACAGCCCTGTGTACCAGGAGATTTCCTTGTCGAAATGGCTGGCGGGCAACCCAGCGCAATTGATCGCGGACAACCTGGGAATTTCGCAGACCCTCGTGGACCAGATGCCCAAGCATTGGGTGGGAATCTTTGGCCCGCAAAAATAAGCTGTTCATACTTCTTCGCGGGACTCCATTGCTTTTGCCACTAACGATTCAGACAACTCGGCGAACCGGTGCCAGATGCCGCGTCTGTTCGTAGGTATAGCGAATACGATGAATCACTGTGATCGTCGATAGCACGGCCAGCACCCAGAGCACCGGAGCCATGGCGCCCCAGCGATTGAACAGCGCGCCGATGATGACGAGCACGACGCGCTCCGGCCTCTCCATAAAACCCACTTTGCAGGAACCGATGAGCGCCTCCGCGCGGGCGCGCGTATAGCTGACCATCACCGAAGTGACCATGACGAAAGCCACCAGCACCACGTAAAAAAATCGATTGCCGCGCGCGTAATACACCAGCAGGCCGAAGAACAGCGCCACGTCAGAATAGCGGTCAATCACGGAATCGAAAAACGCCCCGAAGACCGTCACCTGGTCAGTCTGGCGGGCCACGCGACCATCCACCATGTCGAAGATACCCGCACCGATGATGACCAGCGCTGCGAATACGAACATGCGGACATTATTTTGCGCATTCGCATAGCCGAATAAAAACGCGGCCCCGGTGTTGATCACCAGGCCCATGAAAGTCAGCACGTTCGGCGAAATACGCGTCAGCGCAAGGCCGTCCACGATCTTCTGGAGGATGACCCCGCAACCTCGTCCGAATGCACTTGTCCAGGTCATTTTGTTGCGTCGTTCAATCCGTTACATCGTAAATGGTGATGAGTTCGAGGACTTCCAACTCCCGCTTGCCATTGGGAGTGTCCACGACTGCGGTATCGCCCACCTGCTTGCCCACCAGACCGCGACCAATCGGCGAAGTGGTCGAGATCAGACCTTTGCTTACGTCGGACTCTTCACTGGTGACGAGCTTGTATTGGATCTTCTCGTCTTTGGAGGAATCATAAACCAGCACCTTCGAGCCAAACGCCACGCGGTCGCGCGGAATGTTCGACAGGTTCACCAATGCCAGCTCCGACATGCGTTGCTTCAACTGCCCCAGACGGGCATTCACGAACACCTGACGTTGCTTGGCCATGTGGTATTCGGCATTCTCGCTCAGGTCGCCGAGGGACGCGGCCTTTTTAATTTCCAAGGGAAGATCGTGCGTCAGCTCATGTTCAAGCTGACGAATTTCGGCTTCAAGTTGCTTCTTAATATGCTCAGTCATGGAACCATCCGGGTCCGCGTAGATGCACGGCATCCCTGTCGAGCAGCCAGGAAAGAACCTGCTGCTCTTCAATTGGACTATTATACCGATGGAATTTGCCGCCGATTTCAGATCTCGATGCCTATCGGCTAAGAGCTAGCTCCGGCTGAAGGATTCTCTGAGCAGGCGCATCACCTGGAAAGTATGCGTTGGTGACGTACTGGTAGAGCATGCGATGCGTATTGAAGAAGGAACCATTGATGGCCAGCGACATACGCATGATTTCCGCCCACCGCTCAGGATGGCGAGAGTAAAGAGGCAGGATCTCGTTTTCCAGCTTTTCGTACAGAGATTCGGCTTCTATCGATTCGTCGTCGGATTCTGCAATGGCCCAGCCGGTCGCGCCTTCAATGCAGCCTTCAATCCACCAGCCATCGAGCGTGCTGAGGCTGGGTACTCCGTTCATGGCGGCCTTCATGCCGCTGGTGCCGGAGGCTTCATACGGGCGGCGCGGAGTGTTCAGCCACAAGTCCACGCCAGCGGTGAGCAAAGCGCCAAGTTCCCACTCATAATTTTCCAGATAGACGATGCGGAGTGCATCTGAATTGAGTTGTGCGGCTGCTTCAAACACATGATGGATGATGTTTTTTCCCAGGTCATCGTGGGGGTGGGCCTTGCCCGCATAGACAATCTGTAGTCCGCCACACTCTTGTGCGAGCTGCGTAAGGCGGATGGGGTCGGAGAACAGCATATCGGCGCGCTTGTAAGCAGCGGCACGTCGGGCAAATCCAATGGTGAAACGATCTTCTTGAAGTTGAACGCCGGTGCGCGCGGCAACGGCGGAAATCAGCACCCGTTTTGCGTCCATGTGGCGGGCGCGGATTTCCTCCGGCGCGATGCCGATGGCAAAGCGGAGATAAAGATTATCGCGGCGCCAATTGGGGACCCTTTCATCGAGGAGGCCTTGCAGGGAGGGTTGGATCCATGTTGCTGCATGAACGCCATTGGTGATGGCCTGGACGGGGTAATCGGGAAACATTTCGCGTGAAACGCGACCATGTTGCATGGCCACTCCGTTCACGTAGCGGGAGAAACGCAGCGCAACATAGGTCATGTTCAGCATGCCGTCGTGACAACTACCGAATTTTTCCAGCGCGCTGGTGCGTTCCTCTCCCAGTACTTGTCGCGCCTGGTCCATTGTGAAACGGTCATGCCCTGCGGGAACCGGTGTGTGCGTAGTAAAGACACAGCGCTCGCGAACAGAATCTAAGTCTGCCTGAGTGGCGTCGAGTAAATTCCCTTCATTCACCTGCTCTTCCAACAGGCCGAGGGTCAAAAGCGCTGCATGACCTTCATTCATATGCAACACCGAAGGTTGACAACCGATAGCCGCGAGAATGCTGACGCCGCCCATGCCGAGGACGGTTTCCTGACAGAGCCGGTAAAAAGTATCGCCGCCGTAAAGGTGATCGGTGAGTTGGCGGTCCCAGGGATCGTTTGGGTCGAGGTCGGTATCGAGAAAAATTATGGGGACTACATGTCCGTCGACTCCAGCAATATCTTTGCGCCAGGCTTGAACCATCACAGGGCGACCTTGAATCGTGATCGCAGCCAAGGGTTCCAAACGTTGCAGCATCTCTTCTGGCTTCCAGGGTTCGTCTTCCTCAGTTTGCACGCCCTCGGCGCTCAGGTGCTGACGAAAGTATCCTTTGCGATGCAGAAGTGTGACCGCGACCAAGGGCAGTCCGGTGTCTGCCGCTGAACGAAGCGTGTCACCGGCAAGAACGCCGAGGCCTCCACTATAGGTGGGTATATCGGGGGCAACCGCAATCTCCATAGAAAAATACGCGATCTGAATGTGGTTCCAATCGCTGTACGATGGTTGCGGTTTCGGGGCCTCTTGGTGGACATCTGCCATAGTTTCCGCTACTCCAGGGATGAAAATTCGCCTTCGTTTTTCTGCCGAACCAACATAAAGAAAAAACCCGAGCAGACTCGGCCAGTTCGACCTACCCCTGGGACCGAATTGCGAGCACGCCGAGACGCAGAAACAGCGTTTCTAAACTCTGTTTCTCAAAAGAGTGCTTTAACAAAATCTTAACAGGGGTTGTTGCAGAAGAGGCCAGATTCCAGGTGGGATAAAAGCAAACCCTTTGCCTCCGCCATCTCAAATCTCTGATAGTGAACAGGTTGTGCCGTGCTGTGGAGGAATCTTTTCAGTACCTTAATGGGGTTTATCGTTTTAGAACTTCTTCGGCTGCGGATTGCAGACGATCCCAGATGGCGTTGAGCCAAGCGAAATGCTCCGGTTTCATCAATACAGAACGAAGACAGGTCACATGCTTTGCGTTCAGCGCTTCAGGATTCGCAGAGTGCGATGCGGGCCAAGTATCAAGCGGGAAAAACTCGCACGGCAACTGTACCAGCGCAAGGTGCAAGTCCTTTCGCGCGGCAGCGTCGAAGATGGCGCGGGCATGCACTGAGCTTTCTTCGACATTGGCCCCTCGAATGGCCCAGACAACGATGTCGAGTTGGGGGTTGATCGGCGCGATGAAGTAGGGTGAAGCGTTGAGACGGCGATAAAGCTCAGCGGCTGCCGCATGGCACGACTCCAGCATGCCAGCAAACTCGCCACTGCGCGTTAGAGGCAGCAGGCGCTGCGTGGCCCACAAAGCCACAGCCGCCGCACCTGCGCGAGAACACTCCAGCGTAATTTCACCAAGATGCAGTTCATTCGAGGTGAAATAGGTATAGGGCGAATTGTGTTTATAAAAACGGCCCACGGATGGGTCTTGAAACAAAACGCAGCCGCAGCCGTAGGGTTGCAGGCCGTGCTTGTGCGGGTCAATCACAATGGAATCGACCTGGGCCAGCGCTTCGTAGGCGGCAATGGCTTCGGGGCCCAAGTTCGATGCAAGGGTAAAGTAGCCTCCGTAGGCGGCATCGACATGGATGCGGAAACCGTATTTCTCGCATAGCGCGAGGATTTGAGGCAACGGATCGATGGCGCCAAGGGCTGTGGTCCCCAGTGTCACCACTACCGTGCCTACATCCCCCTGTTGCAACCTTGCTTCGAGTGCTGCGAGGGACATTCTGCCGCGAATATCCACCGCGACGGAATCGAAGGCGAGTTGCAGCACACCGCAGATACGGTGGTGAGTGTAGTGCGCCTGTTCGGAGGCGAGGATGGTTTTGCCTGGAGCCAGTTGACCGGCGATCCAAAGCGCTTCGAGATTGGCAAAAGTTCCTCCGCTGGTGAGATGCCCGAGATGGGTCGACCAGCCCACCATCGACGCGAGAGCGTGCACGGCTTCGATTTCCATCTGCGAACTGACTCGGCCACCGTCGAGCGCGTGGTTGTTGGGATTGATCCACATCGCCAGGGCATAGGCCGCGCGTGCGATAGGATGCGGCGGCTTGAGCATCTGGCCCGCATAAAGCGGATGGAAATATGGGTAGTTCTCGTGCAGCCGGGTCGCGGCCAGTTCCAGCACTGCCAACATGGCGGCGCGGTCAAGAGGCGCGGTCTGGGATGGCGGCAGTGAGGAGAACCCCGTAGCCAGAACGGGAAGGGCTGCTTCGAGTAGAGCGAGGGATTCGTCTTCAAATATCATGAAATTCCAGTTATCGAACCGACCCGATTGGAGTAAACCTATTTACTCCCACCCTAGCCGCAAACAACGCGGCGAAGATGGGACACCTGCACCCGAGTGCGAAGCCAATTACTCTAAAGCAGATCCCTCCACTCCGCTTCGCATCGGTCGGGATGACAACTTTGCGGAGTGAATGACAACGCACCGGACTAGCATAACGCATGGGCCAGAGGACCGGGAGAGGTGCAATTTGACCTACGGGTCAGCTCGAAAATCGACCTGAAGGACTGTAAGTTTAGAGGAAAACAGAGGTTAAGGTGAATTTTTTCCTTGCGTTCGGTGGAAATCTGGTACACTATGTTTGCGTTCGAATAGAACCGGGCAGTTGTAGCTCTTGGCCAAAACGCAAGTTTCTGCTAGTAGTCGCTCCGATTCCCTTCAGCGTAATTCAATCTTAGGAAATAAGCTTTCAATGGAACAAGGTACTGTGAAATGGTTCAATGACGCGAAGGGCTTCGGCTTTATCTCGCGCCAGAATGGCGAAGATGTCTTTGTGCACTACTCTGCGATCAATTCAAACGGATTTAAGAGTCTGCAAGAAGGCCAAGCCGTGCAATTCAACGTTGTGAAGGGACCGAAGGGCTGGCAGGCTGCGGACGTACAACCGCTGTAAGCAAGCGCTAGGTTTGGACACAAAGGGCAGGGGATTTTATCCCCTGCCCTTTGTGTTTGAGAGTAACCGGACTGGTTGCAAACTGTATACAAAAAACTGATTGCACTGGCGCGCTGGACGCGGTATGTTGCGGGCATGCTATCGGTACGGTCACTTCTACTTCCAATCTTGTTGCTAGCCACATTGCCAGCCTCCAGTCAATCCTCCGCAACCCCGAACGCAGCCACGACCGAATATCTTCGCTGCGGCGCAGTATTTACAGGCACGACGGACGCATTGCGCCATAACGCAGTGATCGCCGTAGTGAACGGAAAAATCCACGGCATTCTCAATGCTGTGCCTGCTTTGACCCTTGCAGCGGAAATTGTAGATTTGCGCCAGGATACCTGCCTGCCGGGACTGATCGATGCGCATACCCATGTGTTGCTGCAGGGCGACATCACCGCAGCAGACTACGACAAGCAATTGCTGAAAGAGTCACAGGCGTATCGCGCAATTGTAGGGGCACAGTCCGCAAAAAAAGCGCTGTTGTATGGATTCACGACCATTCGTGACCTGGAAACGGAAGGCGCGAGTTATGCGGACGTGGACATCAAGCACACGATTGAAGCAGGGATCATTCCAGGGCCACGCATGCGCGTTGCCACGCGCGCTCTGGATGTGACGGGCGCATATCCTCTGCAAGGATACGTGCCGGGACTGGCGGTTCCCCATGGCGTGCAATTGGTGGATGGGCCGGATGAGTGCCGCAAAGCGGTGCGGGAACAGATCAGCCATGGCGCGGACTGGATCAAGGTCTACGTGGATCGAGGCTATTTCGTCCGTCCAGATGGCGTGCTGGATGACGTTCCAACCTTTACGCCGGAGGAGTTGGCTGCCATTGTGGATGAGGCCCACCGTGAGGGACATCCGGTAGCGGCGCATGCGATGGGACTGCATGGCGTGCACAATGCCGTGGTGGCGGGCGTGGATTCGGTGGAGCACGGGAATTACATTGCGCCGGAAGACATGAAGATGATGGTCGCCAAAGGAATTTATTATGTACCGACGATTTATGTCGGAGAATATGTGGCCAAGGGGCGCGCGGCGGATGGCGCTCCGGTGTGGTTAAAGATGATCCAGATTCACGAAGAAACGTTTCGCCGCGCCATGGCTGCTGGCGTAAAGATTGCGTTCGGCACGGACGTCGGCGGGTTCGACTGGAACATCGACCCGGCGATTGAGTTTGGAGAGATGGTGAAGTTCGGCATGACTCCGGTGCAAGCGCTGCATGCCGGGACGTCTTCCGCAGCGCAGTTGCTGCGCATGCAGGATGAAATCGGAACGCTCGAAGCCGGCAAGAATGCGGACATTGTTGCTGTGCCGGGGGACCCTCTTCAGGACGCTTCACTGCTCCAGAAGGTAAATTTCGTGATGAAGGGTGGCGTGATTTATACGAGGCCGTGATTCTCATTTTCCGCCCCGCCGAAAGCGAAACGCAGATCCCTCGACTACGTTCTTGCGGCGCAAGAACTTCGTTCAGGATGAGAACTATATCATAAATAACTAGAAATAAAGCACATAATTTTCTATAATGTTCCATACAAAGTATGCACAGCCACGAAGAATCAATGGCTTGCAGAAAAAAGCTACACGGAATCTGCACAGAACGGTATCAATCGCAGGAGGCAATATGTCCTTCGTTACCGAGAAAGAGGAGCTGAAACCCGGCCTGATTCTCTTTAGGCGCGGCGACGTGGATCATCGCATGTGGTATTGCCGCATGAAGATGCCGAAGGCCGACCGCTATAAAACGGTTTCGCTCAAAACAACTGACAGAGAAGCGGCGCGGGAACGCGCCTTCGATCAGGACGCGGATGTTCGATTCCGCATCAAGCATGACGTTCCCGTATTCAACCGCCCCTTCCGTGACGTGGCGCACGAGTATCTGCTGACGCAGGAGGCGCGGGCGAAGCGCGGCGAGATCAGCGCCGCACGGCCTAAGAAGCTCCGTGCCGTCATTGAGGGCACGTTAGACAGGTATGCCGGTTCCACGCAGGTCCACCTTATCGGTGACGAGCGTTGGGGCGGCTATCCAGCATGGCGGCGGGAGAACGGCGCGGGACGCCACCGGCGCAATGGCGTTCGGGAAATCACAGCCGCAACAGCTCAGACCTTTGCGGACCATGAAGCCGAGCGCCGCACCAAGGTTCAGCAGACCCTGGGTATCCGGGTTTTGAAACCGATTGAAGTCAAACCTTCCGCAGAACGGGCGGTCCCTTTCATCAGCGATTCCACCATCAGGTTTGAAATGTCCATCTTCGGAGCGGTGATGAATTATGCCGTCAAGAAGCGTTACGTTCCCGCAAGCCAGCGTTTCGATGAGCGCCCGAAGCTCAAGACCATGCGGCGCGACGAGTTCACGCTGGAGGAGTATCGCAAGCTCCACACCGTAGGCCGCAAGTGGATTGGCGAAGCCGACAAGCCTTCGAGCATCTGGTATCGCACCGTTACCTACAACATGATTTTGATTGCCTGCAATACCGGCATGAGACCAGTGGAGATGAAAAATCTCCGCTGGCGCGACATCATGCCCGCAAAAGACCGCGAGGGCCGCGAGATCGTTGTCCTGTTCGTGCAGGGCAAGGACAAATCGCGTCAACTGGTCGCGCCCAAGAGTGTCGGAGATTATTTAGAACGCATCCGTGCCATCTCCAAAGCCACGGAGCTGGACGACAGGGTATTTACCAACATCACCGGCAAGCCTGCTAAAACGCTTTATAGTTCCTTGATTGCCGATCTTTTGAGAGAAGCAAATTTGCGCGAAGGAACGCAGGGCGTTCCACGCTCCACGTATTGCTTCCGGCACACCTACGCCACGCTCCGCTTGCAGGAAGGTGTGGATGTGTATTTCCTTGCCGAGCAGATGGGAACCTCCGTTCACATGATTGAAAGCCACTACGGACATGTGAACACCATCAAACACGCCGACCGCGTGTTGCAGGGCATGGCGGGATGGGAACTACCGCAGCCCGACGACGGCAGAGCCAAGGCATCGAAAGCGGCAGAGACGCACGATAAAGGCAAACGAGGCCAGCGCCATAAGCCGCGCTGACAATGAACCTCCCGAAGCCGTCTTTGGCCGGAGCCGCTGGCGGAGGCTGGCGCAGGGAGTTCGATACTCAAATCCATCTCTTCCGATATTGGTTCTGATTTGCCGCTGCCCCGCCGGGGCGTTCTTAGCGGCAAATCTTCGCGCACGAGCCGCCGCTGGCGGCTGTTCTTAGTGCGCTATGTGTGAGTCTTCCTCAACCGCGCTGATGAGGTTCCCCGGTAGATTGCCTCACACTAATGCGTGGCGGCCAACACGGAGATGCGCGGCACACGAATCTGATTCTCGCGCTTGCGCGTTTGGGCAATGTCGTAAGAGGACTGCATACGCATCAACGTGTCCATCTTTACTCCAAAGGCTTTCTCGATACGCAGCGCCATATCCCCGGATAGATCGGCCTTGCCGTTGAGCAGACTGGATAGCGTAGGCCGCGAGACGCACAATGCTATCGCCGCCGCCGTGACCGTCAAGCCTGCGGCTTCGATAATCTCTGTCCGAATGAAATCCCCAGGATGGGGTGGATTCTTCATGGGCATGGTCTCTTCTCCTTTGGCCTAGTGGTAGTCCTCTAAGTTCACGTCGTAAATCTCGCGTTCTGTTGTGTCGATGCGAAAGGTCAGCCGCCGATTGGCGGTAACGCTCAGGCTCCATGTGCCCTTGCGGTCGCCCGTCAAGATATGGGCCTTCCACGAGGGGAGCATCCGCAACTCTTCCGGGTCTTCCATGTCATCCAGAAAGGCAAGCATCTTGCGGAGCTTGTCTACTGTGTCGGGCGGAACGCCCTTGGTCGCATCGTCCGTGTAGAGCTTCTTCAAACCTTTATGGATGAAGTTGCGTATTCTCACCAGAACAACTGTAGCCCGTAGCCTAACACTTGTCAAAGGATGAAATGCCGGTTCCATTCTTTTCGGGAAGCTATTGGCAGGGATGACAGTTTGTATATGAGCTAACGACTTACCATGCACACGCTTCCTCAACCCTTTCGGAGAAGAATGAGGATGGCGCACCCGAAGATGTTCTTAACCGGCGATCACTTCTATCTCCACCAAAGCATCCTTGGGTAGACGGGCGACTTCTACTGTCGAACGAGCTGGCGCCGGAACGCCACCGCGCTGGAAATACTCCGCATACACCGTATTCATCGCGGAAAAATGGTTCATGTCCTTGAGAAAAACTGTGGTCTTGACCACGCGAGATAGATTCAGGCCAGCAGCGGTGAGGACGGCTTCGAGATTTTGCAGTGCGCGATGCGTCTGGGCTTCGATCCCGCCGGAAACGAGCTGTCCTGTGGCTGGATCGAGGGCCACCTGTCCAGACGAAAAAACGAAGTTGCCGAGGCGTATGGCCTGCGAGTAAGGACCAAGCACCGCTGGTGCTTGCGAAGTATGAATTGCAGTTTTTGTGTCGGTCATTTCATTCCTATTCTTCCTAAAAAAATCCAGGGAAATTGTAGCTGTATCCATCGTGTGTGTGAAAGTTGCCGGATGTCAGGAACCAAGTATTGGATTTCTACGTATTTTGTGACCAGAGATCATTCAGCAAGTCTAATGGATTTGAGGGGAGAAACATGCAGCATTCGATTTTGAGCGCCTTGATTGTGGCGAGCGCCCTAACGGCCAGCGTTTCGACCGCTCGGGGATGGTCGCAGGCAGGCCCGCAGGCGCGCGCGACGCATCCCCCAAGCGCGAATGCCTCTGGAGCTTCGCTGGCAAAATTCAACTGGAACGCGTCTTTACCTTCGGCGGCGGAGTTGAAGCAGCGCGTCCTCGATAATTTCAAGAAATCCGAAGCAGAGCAGGAGCGGTACGTATGCAAGACGACGAATGAAAGCGACCAGACGGACAAGAATGGCCAAGTCAAGCACAGCGACGTGAAGCAATACGACATGTTTTTTGTGAACGGTCAGGAAATCGACGAAGTTACCAGCAAGAACGGTAAGCCGCTGACGGAAAGCCAGAAAAATAAGGAGTCAGAACGAGTACAGAAGCAGATCAAGAAAGACTCCGATGAGAAGTATGTCGCCAAGAAAAATGCCGACGACATGAAGATGTATGACACAGCACTGCATATGCTGCGCTATACCAATGGACACCGGATCGACGTGCAAGGACGCCCAACGCTTGTCTACGATTTGAGCGGCGATCCGAACGTGCACCCGAAGGGGATGGAGGAGACCTTTTTACATGACATGACCGGAACGATCCAGGTGGATGAACTCAGCGGGCAACTGGTGGATCTGAACGCGCACCTGGACCACGATTTGAAATTGGGTGGAGGACTGCTCGCGAATTTGCACAAAGGGTTTTGGATCCACGTACGACAGCAGCGTTATTCGGATGGCGTGTGGTTGACGGACCTGGTGGAGGGCAATGGAGACGCGCGAGCGGCGCTGTTATTCCATCCCTACTTCAAGTTCAAACAGACAATGAATGGATGCGCGTTGACGAATGTGACGACGAGCCAAGGTGCGACAACGGTAGCGAAGTAATTGCCGCGTTGCTATAGATCGGCCCGATTGGAATGAACCAATTTTCTCCCACCCCAATGCACCAAAATCCTTACAGCTTCTGTTGGCGCTGGACATCTCGGACGCCGGGAAGGCGGCGGAGGCCATTCATGAGGCGGATCAAATGGCCAACGTCGTAGGCATCTACAACAAATTCGACGATTGCTTCGGCACCCGTGCCGGCCTTGGTGTCGACTGCGCGGATGTTGGTTCCATCATCTGAAATGACTGCGGTCATCTCACGCAGCATGCCAGCGCGGTCATCGCAGAAAACAGTGACTTTGACGGGATAGGTGGCGCGCTGAGTGGAATTTTCCTCGTCCTGGAGACGCGCCCACTCGACGGCAATGCGGCGGTCGGACTCGTAAAGAAGGTTCTGCACATTGGGGCAACTGCGGGAGTGAACCGCAACCCCTTTGCCGCGGGTAACGTAGCCGACAATCTCCTCGCCGCGAATGGGATTGCAACAGCGCGCGCGGTAGACGAGCAGATCGTTTTGTCCTTCGACAGTGAGCGAGTCAGAGCCTTTGCTAAAGTAGACGCGCCGAACGGCATCCGACATTCCAGGCGTGGATTCGACTTCCGGTGGCTGGGTATTGGTTGCTCCGGGAACAAGGCGATTGAGCACCTGACGAGCGGAGAATTTGCCAAACCCTATGCCAGCCAGCAAATCCACAGCATTGGCCATACCGTAATCGGTGGCAATCTTGGCGTAGTCTGCATCACTCAATTGCGTGATCGGGATTTTGTATTTGCGCGCTTCGCGGTCCAATAATTTGCGCCCAATTTCGATGGCGCGTTCGCGCTGGTGCTCATTCAACCAGTGCTTGATTTTGTTACGGGCACGAGAGCTGCGGACAAAGGTGAGCCAGTCGCGGCTGGGAGTATGGCCATTCTGCGTAAGGATTTCGACGATATCGCCATTGCGCAGGCGCGTTTTGAGCGGCACCATGCGTCCGTTAACTTTTGCGCCGATGCAGGTATTTCCGACCTCGGTGTGGATGGTATAGGCGAAGTCGATAGGAGTGGCTTCCTTGGGGAGTACAACAACCTTCCCTTTTGGGGTAAAGGTGTAGACCTCTTCGGGATAGAGATCGATTTTCAAGGTTGAAAGAAATTCGTTGGGGTCGGTCATGTCGCGCTGCCACTCGACAATTTGCCGGACCCAGGCGAGACGCTGCTCGTCTTTTGCGCTTACGGGTGAGCCGCCGGATTTATATTTCCAATGCGCGGCAATGCCTTCTTCCGCGATGCGATGCATCTCCTCGGTGCGAATCTGTACTTCAAATTGGTGGCCACCTTCCGCCATGACCGTGGTGTGCAGAGATTGGTAGAGGTTGGGGCGTGGCATGGCGATGAAGTCTTTGATACGCCCTGGAACAGGACGCCAGATGCTGTGAATCAGGCCAAAGACGGCGTAGCAGTCCTGCACGGTTTGGGTGATGACGCGGACGGCGAGCAGATCGTAAACCTGATCGACGGTAATGCGCTGATGCTGCAATTTTTGATAGATGGAAAAGAGACGCTTGATGCGCCATTCGACGCGAGCGGTGATGTTGTGTTCCTGAAGGCGTTCGCGCAATAGTGAATCGATTTCACGGAGAAACTGCTCCCCCTCCTGACGGTGTGCTTCCACGGCGGATCGGATCTGGTCATAGCCGAAGGGGTCTACGTATTGGAAGGCGAGGTCTTCCAACTCGCTACGCACCTTGCCCATACCGAGGCGGTGCGCGAGCGGCGCGTAAATATCGAGGGTCTCGCGGGCGATGGATTGCTGGCGCTCTGGCCCAAGATGCTCCAGGGTGCGCATATTGTGCAGGCGATCGGCAAGCTTGATAAGCACAACGCGAACATCGGAGACCATGGCCAGCAGCATTTTGCGGACATTTTCCGCCTGGCGGTCTTCGCGGTTGGCGAATTGGATCTTGTCAATCTTTGTGACGCCATCGACGATGTGTGCGACTTGTTCGCCAAAGATTTCTGAAATTTCGTGGCTGGTAACAGGCGTATCTTCGACAGCGTCATGCAGGAGTCCTGCTGCAATAGCAGTGGCGTCGAGCTTCATTTCTGCAAGTACCAGCGCGACTTCGAGCGGGTGCAGTGCATACGGGTCGCCGGAGGCGCGTTTTTGGCCGGCGTGATGCTTGAGGCAGAAGTCGTAGGCCTGCTGGATGATGCCGATGTCGTCAGAGGGGCGATTGTGACGCACGGTTTTCAGCAGCACCTCGAAGACCTGCGCGAGGTGTTGATTGTCCGCATCTGGCGATGCTGCCGCAGTGTGTGCCGTGACCATAATTGATTTTATGGTATGTGGAGGATTCCCGAGGAGGCCATTGATGGTTACATCAGGGTCGAACTGAATGAATTTCGACGTATGTCAATCATCTATGCAAGGCCAGCACGCTGGTGGTGAGCTTCAATAGCGGCGAGAATATCCAAGGCGACTGCAAGAGCAGCGCGACCATCCTGTGCGGAGACCTCTGGCGGAGTCCGCTCGCGGATAGCGCGAAGAAATGATTCGAGTTCCAGCCGCAGTGGCTCACCGGAGGGTACGTCGAGCTTGCGTAATGCAAATTCTGGTGTGGGATGGTGAAGCTCGGCAGGCTGAAAACTAATCTTTTCTGCTGGATGAGTGACTGGTGTCTGCTGACTGGAAGTCCGTAAAGCTGCAACATCGACGCAAAGGACATCCTGCCGAGCGTAGTCGACCGAAATGTATTGGTGGGGTTGAAAGAAGCGCATTTTGCGAACCCGTTCCGTGCTAACGCGGCTGGCTGTGAAGTTCGCAACACAGCCAGAGACGAATTCTATGCGGACATTGGCGATATCCACCTTTGACGATAAAACCGGAAGACCGACGGCGTGGAGTTCGCGGATGCTCGATTGAGCGAAGCTGAGGACAATGTCCAGATCGTGAATCATCAGATCGAGGACCACATCCACATCGAGGGAACGGGGAGTGAAAATGCTGAGACGGTGGACCTCAAAAAAAAGCGGCTGATGCAACAAAGCACGAACAGCCCGGACGGCAGGATTGAAATGCTCCAGATGACCCACCTGGAGAATGCGTTTGTGGCGTTGCGCAAGATCGATGAGGGCGTCGGCCTGAGCGAGAGTACTCGTGAAGGGTTTTTCCACGAGGACATCGACGCCAGCGGTTAGAAGCTCTGACGCGACGGCGGCGTGGTGCAAGGTCGGAACGGCCACGGAGGCAGCGTCGGGTGGCAACTGCAAGGAGAGAAGCTCCCGCACCGAGGCATAGGCTGGAACCTGATATTCGGCGGCAAGAGAGGAGGCCAAGGATGAATCGGGTTCCACAATACTAGAGAGCCGAACCGGCGCGCCAGCGCGTTCGAGTTCTCGCCAGACACGGAGATGATTTCGGCCGAAGGCCCCTGCGCCGAGGACGGCGATGCGGGATGGAGGCAGATCGAACAAGTGGGTCGAGCTACTTTCCTTCCACGACCCGCAGACAGCGCGAGTAGAGATCCAGTAAATGACCGACCTGATCTTCAGGTTTGGATGCCGACCCGGCTACAAACCCAGCAGACGAAGCCGTTGGACGACCAACGCTGGCTGTGACTGCGACAAATTTGAAAAGATCGAGAGCAATGTCTTCATTGCGGCGCGCACCCTGGCCCGCAGCGGAAAGCTGTTCCATAGATTTTAGTTTCCTCCAACAGGCGATGCTAGCAGATCAGGCCGTCAGATGGAGTATACGGATGACTTCTGAGCAGATAGAGGCGCGATCAGTACTCTGCAAGAACATAACAAACTCGGCCAATAATGCGGTCTGCTGGCAGTTCGTTCGGCGAAAGCCCGATGAGGCGTACTGGAAAATGTTCATTTCTGGGACGGAGAATGAGCTGGTTCGCATCGAACTCTAAAAAACACAGATGAAGCGCTCCAGAAGTATGAACTGCATAGAGTGTTGGTTGCTGCGAACGATAAGTTGCCAAAGAATTGTAGTGGCGATCCAAGACGGCCACCGAATTGTACCGCAAAATGGGATCCATGGCTGCGGCCTGTTGCGCATCTACACGCACGGCCACAAAGCGCTGCCAGGAGGCGCGACCTGAAGCAGGACGGTCGCGGGAAAGGTGAAGAATTGCATCCGGAACCTCAATCGTTTCCAAGATTTCAGAAGGTTGAATCCGCGCTGAAGAAACAGCCGCAGTATGGGTGACAACGGCCACGGGCTGGGTGAGCGATGAGGTCGGTTGGTCACGAGATGGGAGCACCGGGAGTGAGGCTGCGGGAAGCAGATCAAGGACAGATAAGCTCTGAGCAGCGAGCACCCGGTCAAGCCCTGCGAGGCTAAGCAAGCGTTTACGATTGAGAAAATTTGAGATGTGGGCCTGTTGGAAGCCAGTGGCGCGAGCGAGTGTGGAACCGGAGAGGGTTCCACGATCGATGCGGCGGAGTATTTCGAGGCGAAGGTTTTCGTGAAGCGTATCAAAATTCATGCCCGAACAATATCATTTAGCTATATTTAATATCTATATATATCTCACTGATTATTTTCAATCAGAATCAAAATGGTCTAATAATAGCAATTCTGGAAACGTAAATATCTTTTTGATAAATATCATTGACATATTTATTTTATTGATATATCACAGACAGACCTCATGCTTTATCAAAATGAGACTTCATAATGGCTGACCTTACTCCCCCAACTCCAGGTCATAACGACGGTGTGTCTCCGTTCCACCACTTGCAATACACACGGTGGCGACAGGAGTCATGCTCATGCAGCCGATCTAATGACAGTCCGCTCCAATAACGGCAAGGAACAACTTCCACCAGACTGTTTTTTCGCTTCCGCGTACGGTGGAAACATTGTCCGCGAACAATTGAAAAAGACTGCGAATTTGAAAAGCTAGCAGCAGTTGACGCTGGAGACGTGCCCGTTGCGCCGTAAACGAATCGCAGAGTTTGAACGGCAAAGCAGTCTCCGCAAACCGCTCCTTGCACTGGCGCAAGAGTATATGTGCGCCGTGCAAGGGGAGTGATTTTTTTGCCTTGGAGAAAATCCCCTAATGAACCAGTCCTATATGCATTTGAAGATATGTGAGGGTTGTGGCCGCCTATGGTTGCGCAGCCACACAGTTGCTAGTGTTTATTGCCACCTATGCACCGTGCGTTTTGCGGATTTTCCTACACCGCGAAGCCGTCGCCCTAAGGGACGTCCGCACAAGGTGAAACACACTCTCTCTATAGCAAGCAGACCTGGAGTGGCACTATGAGCGCGGCATTCACGGTGTTCAACCTCCATGCTACGTCGCATTCCCAGCGAACAAGCCGATTACATGCAATCCAAAAAGAAAATGAGCATACATCGACCAAGCCAAGGCCGGAACTTGCCTTCTACAGGAAGTATACGGAGGCAATGCTGAGGCGATATATGAGGCTTTCGCTGAGCGTGGGAAGAATGCCTGCGCTACTCGGCCATGATGCATGTCGAGGGAAAATGAGTACCTATCGTGTAACCAGCTTTGAAGATTCTGTAATTTTCGTGTACGACATCGAAAAATGCCTAAAAAAACTTGATGAATTTTCGCAACAGCTAATTCGTAGAATTTCGCTACAAGAGTACACGCAGGGCGAAGCTGCAGGATTGCTAGGCGTGAGTTTACGCACAATCGTACGGCGATATGGAGATGCCCTCGATACATTAACGCAAATCTTTTTAGACCATCGATTACTCGACATCGATCCATTGGACGGGTCAAACAAATCTCAATGATCGAACTTATAACTGCTTGGTAACATTGAGGCTAGCAGAGCAGTTACGGTGTCACATCATTCCATACTGCTCTGCTAACCTTAAATCAATGGTGAAGGCAATAAAAAGTGTATCAGCAAATAGTTTTCTTCTCTGCACCTAAAGTTCAGCGTCTAGACCAATACCTACTAACATTATAAATAGCAGAGTAATTCAAATGACAGGGATAAAGCTCTTCCGTTCTGACGCCTTTTATCTCTGCTTTATTTGGGACAGGATAGAACGACGTGCCGAAGCAACGGTCGACGCTCAGCGCTACTGCAGACCGAAGAACAACCCAAAAAAAACAGATTCGTAAGGATAGTGGGAAGAATCTGGATAAGGCCCTATCGCCGAGTGAAATGACTATAAAGTATGCTGAGATGGCCCGTAACCTGGTGCTTGCAGCTTGGCCTGGAATTGTTAAAGGGCTGATCAAAAAGGCAATGGGCGGTGGATACCAGCAGACGAAACTATTGCTCGATCTTTGCGAAGTAGCCCATATGGATGCGTCTGAATTGAATGAGCAACACAAAGAACAACTGTGTGATGTGTTGCTCGATGGATTGGGTTTGTCAGCTCATCGCCCGAAAGATGGCATGCGTGAATCGAATCGTCCTAAAACGACGGTGAGCTCAGAGGCTCAATGACGATGGTGGTAAAGGAGGGTCTAGTGCAAACTGTAAGCGTGTGGCTACGGCGTGTTCCAGCATTCAATATTTTGCGCATCACAGGATTGACGTTAAGTATTGCAATTTTAGCACTTACGTGTCGGGGACAAGTTACCACCACAGTCGTGCAGGACACGGTTTACCACGCAGATGGAACATATGCTACGGGTACGATTCTTGTGACATGGCCGGCATTCGTGACGAACTCAGGAGACACCGTGGCGGCGGGCAACATTAGCGTCACAATTGGTACCAATGGACAGGTGTCGTTAAATCTAGCACCAAATATAGGCGCAACGCCCGCGGGTTCGTACTACACAGCCGTATATCACTTAGATGATGGAACCGTGAGCAAGGAATACTGGGAAATTCCAAATGTTCCTAGTACGAGTATTGCAGCAATCCGAAGCCTTGTTATGCCTGCGAGCATTGCTGTTCAGACCATTACGGCGACACAGGTTAACTCAATGCTGAGCCAGTATCTTCCCCTTAAGGGTGGGACATTGAGTGGTGCGTTACAGCTTCAAGGCGATCCACAATCGGCAATGCAGGCTTCTACAAAGAACTACGTCGATAACGCTATCAGTCCCTTGGCTACTGCAGTAACGCAAGCTGTGACAACTACTCCGAAAAACAGCCAGGTAATACAGCAGCCATTAGGAACGAACCTTGCATCCAACATTCTCCAAGGTAAGTACTATGCCAGCAATTTTGCAACAGGAAACCAGAGTAATGGAATTAGCAACATTACAAGCAGTTCGAATTGTTCAAATAGCACACCAAGCGGTCTTAGTGGATGCACAGTTTATGTGGAACCAACATATTCAAATGCAGAAAACCCGCAAGGATATCTTTATAATAACTTCGGTAATAACACGAACAACATGCAATGGTCTTTCAATACCCATGTCCACGATGAACGCAATGGGATAACAGCCGATTACTATGAGAACCCTCTCAGTGTCGTGCCGCAGCAATCTGCAGCGCAGACGATTACGGCAAATTTTACACTTGGTCAACAATCCTGGCCTGCATATACTGCCGACAATTTAAGCGCAGAGCAGTTATCTACGACAGATTATGAAGGTGGGTACAATTTTTATAATTATTTTGGATATAACCAATTCCCACATTTTTTTAAGGCCTATTATGGCGACCTGAATGTTTCAAGTACAAACTATTCTTCAGGCCAACTAGAATCTATTAACAATTATGTAAACTGCCATGGGACTGGGGATTGCCTGGGAATGACACAGTCCGTGGTCTGTGATGGCGGCATGAACGCCTCCGACGATGAGGGCTGTCATGGAGGCGACTGGAATGTTTCGGAAGATCCAGACGTATACAAGGGAGTTGTAACTTCCGCAGCTCCAGTGGGAGCAACTGTTGTCTACACCAACGGAACGGCAGGCCAAGGCACGCAAGGCCAAGATAGATTGCTAGTCGATACGAATGCAGCGGACATAATCAGTGGGAATTCAATTACTGGATATGCAGGCGCCGAACCGACTGGGCCGAGCGGAAACAGCGCAATAAATCCTGATTTCGCACAGGATAGCAATGCTAATTATCCATATCGACGATGGTTCAACTTTGTTATCCAGGCTCCGATAACGGTGGTGGCGGGCCGTCTGGATGCACGGCGGGTAGCCAGCCGGTAGGCTACATCCCTTCCGCAGCGAATATGATTAATCCCGTGGCAAGTGTGACGACGAATGTCGTCGCTTCTTATGCTGGAACATCAGCGCCACAGACCGGCCTGCCTAGCGGTTTTTGCACGCCGAGCACCTTACAATCCACAACCCCTGGCGCAGCCTGCTACCTGCCAACCACCGGGACTGCGTGTTTGACAGATCAGGAAGAATACGAGTCTGTAAATTATACATATAACAGCTCCACGCAGCAAATTACGTTGCTTAATTTAAGGTTCCCACATTTAAATGGGATGTTTTTCGCGCACGGCGGCCTATGCGGTTATGCGGTGGAGCAACAGTCCGATATATTCACTGGAGACGGCCAGAATAACGGGGTAAGTCAGGTCTTCCCAGTGGAGGGATCACCCAACTCGACCTCCTTCTATTACATTAGCCAGCGGGTCAACGAGGGATATAGCCAGCCAATCTTGGGCGTCAGTAATGAGATCGACCCCCCGGACAATGGAGGTTCAAGCGGCGGGGAATATTTTACGTTAAATATTTCCTACATGCAGCTTCAGTCTGACGGTAAGACGGTATTGGCTGCCAGTAATGTTCCATTCAATAGTGGCTTCGATCTATCGCCTATCAATGGAATGACATTATCCATCACGACACCGAACTCGACATACAATGGAAATTATGTAGCGAGTTATGGCGTCTTGAATGACAATGGAAACGAGTTTTCCTACGTACTCCCCGTGACTCCAACGGGTACGACTCCAACTACAGGAACAGCATCGTTCTGCAACACCAACTATAAGCTGTATCCAGCAGTACGTGTGAATAGTGTTTATAACGAAAGCACGCACAAAGTGGATGGCACAATGAACACCATGCCATCTCCAGTAGCGTTCGCGGCCAATGACACTGTGATGGAGCCACACTATCCCTGGATTTATACCGGGCATGATCTTGGGCGTGGTGTGAACCAATACCTTCCTAGGTTTTATCAGGGTGGCTACTTATATGGTATGACTTATAACTACCTCTTAAGCGGCAGTCCTTTTATCGGATTTCAAATCAAGAACGGTACCGATCAAAATCGATACCTAGAATATGGAGGCACACATATGCCTCCGGGCACAGGGTTCAATTTGAGTGGAGAGTGGAGCACCAACTTCTTTACTGGACAACCGGGGGAATCTGCGGTACTTCAGGTAGGTGCATGCAGGCCTGGCCCAATAGGCTGTAATAATGCGAAAAGCCCATTCAATGTATTGCTAATGCCGACAGGAAATGAGGTGTTGAACTTCGATCCTAAGTCCGAGACCTGGACATTTGGCAATGTTCAAAATTATGCAGGCAACCCACCTGTACCCAATGCGGGAACCGTGCAGGTATATAACCTCAATGTAAAGGGAAGTTGCACGGGATGCGGGAGCGGGGTCTATTTACCTCTGTCTGGAGGTAATTTGACCGGCGATCTGAACCTTAATTTCAGTGACCCTCTCATCAATTTAACCGATGTAGCTGGAGGCAGTTATGCCGGATTTCATTTGGACGATACTGCCAACGGGGGCCAGCAGTGGGCATTCTATACTCAATCTGGTTCAGGCGATCTCACGATTGGCAATAATATGATCGGCATCAGCACCCAGGCGTGGTATGAACCCGACGCTACACACAGTTATTCAATTTTAGGCGAGTTTGGAGCCGAAGCCTGGAGCAGCGCTGTAAATGCGAATGATTTGTTTAGCCATGTAGACACCTTCCTCAGCCGCTGTTCCGCTAACTGTCTGGAAATTGGGAACGCACTCGGTGCAAGCAATGGAACATTCACCGCTGGAACCGTGAATGCATCTACTTTTGCGGCATCTACTTCAGTCGCCACGCCCAGCTTGAATGTAGGAGGCGGTTCAGCAGTAACGCACGTTGCCTACTACACGACAGGGTCGATTACACCTATGGCAGTAGCGTCCCTGTCGTGCAGCGATCAAACGTTTCCGGTGAGCGGACTTACAATTACAGATGATCTTGGGTCCATCCATCCACCCGCTGCACTGGGCAATCTAAGCATTAGTGGATATGCCAGTGCAGCCAACACGGTCACGTTTCATTTTTGTAATATAAGCTCGACCAGCCTAGCTGCTCCTGCTGGAGCTTACACATTCCTCGCAATGCACTAGGGCGTGTTAACACTTAGCGAAGTGCCTCGACGATGAAGGCAAAGGACAGGAAGCCGAGGAAGACCACATCCAGCTACTCG
>DAHUZH010000189.1 GCA_027306695.1 Acidobacteriaceae bacterium | reverse complement strand
TAGTAGTTGGCCCATAATGCCTCCTTCCACTCATGAGAAAAATATGCGCCTTCAAACTCCGGGACCAAACAGCTAGGCCACCGCGGCGGCCTAACCTGGGGTTGATAGCATTACAGTGAAAGCGAAAATGCTTTATTCTTCGCGTTGCAGAACTTCAAGCGCACGCTCCAAATGTACGCCGCGCGAGGCCTTCAACAAAACTGCATCGCCACGTTGGAGATTTTCGAGCAGCCACGCGCCAGCGTCCTCGGGCGTTGCAATAAAGACTGCCGCTGCGCCTCCGGCCTTCGCTCCAGCGACGATCGAAGCTGCTTCCCCGCGCACTCCAACTACAAGATCGACGCCGCGCTGGCCCATAGTTTCGCCGCATTCGTAGTGAAGCTGCGGACTCTCCGGGCCAAGCTCCAACATTTCACCCGCAACCACGATGGTCCGCTGCGCGGGCAGCGTCAGCAGCGTATCTACCATGGCGCGCAGCGCCTGCGGGTTGGAATTGTAGCAATCGTTCAGCACGGTTGCGCCGTGAATCTGGAGCGCCTGCCCGCGCTTGTCGGGTGGTTCGAGATGTTCGAGCGCGACAGCGCACTCCTGCAGCGAAATTCCACTCGCGAGGCCCACCGCAATGCCCGCCAGCGCGTTGCACACATTATGTTCGCCAAGCAAACGAAGCCTCACATCTGTGTGCTGCTCGTCAGCGAGAACGGTGAAGCGGGTCCCCTCCGCGCCGAGGGGCGTGATCGATTCCGCGCGGGGATCGGCGCATGAACCCGTACCGAAGTAGATGGTCTTCCCTTCAAAGTCGCGCCCAAAGTGCTGCACGTACGGATCGTCGCAAAGCAAAATTGCAGTCCCATGGCGCGGTAAAGATGCGATCAGTTCATACTTCGCGCGAGCGATGCCGGCCTGACCATCGGAAAAGTTTTCGGCGTGGGCCGTGCCGACGTTGGTCACCACGCCCCAGTCGGGCGCTGCGATTTTACAGAGCGCCGCAATCTCGCCAGCATGCGACATTCCCATTTCAAGGATTGCGACTTCATGCTCCGGCTGGAGCTTCAATAGCTGGAGCGGCAGACCGAAATGATTGTTCAAATTGCCGTGGGATTTATGGACGCGAAAGCGCGTCTCTAAAATTTGCGCGATGGCTTCTTTGGTCGTGGTTTTTCCAGCGCTGCCGGTAATGCCAATCGCGCGCCTGCCCCAATGGCGGCGTACGGAAGAGGCCAGCCTCTGCATCGCGGTCAGAGGATCGTCTACCAACAGCAGGCGACGGCGCGTAGCAGCGTCCGCATAGCGTTCGCTGTGCGTGGCTGCAATTACCGCGCCAGCCGCGCCAGTCTGCAACGCCGCTTCCACAAAATCATGCCCGTCGAAGCGCTCTCCATGGACGGCAAAAAAAAGATCGCCCGGCTGGATGGTCCGCGAATCGATGGAGTAGCCGGAAGCGAAACGCGATTGGATGGCGCGAGAGGGCACGGCGAACTCCGCGCCCATCCAATATCGAATCTGTTCCAGGCTGAGTTTCATCTCGATCCTGTTGTATCATCGCGCGGGCTTTCACAGCGGCGCAAAAGGACCTGTCTGGCAACTTCGGCGTCATCGAAAGGGACGGTGCGGTCGCGCAGAATTTGCACTTTTTCGTGTCCCTTCCCGGCGATAATTACGACGTCGTTCGCTCGCGCTTCTTCGATTGCCAGGCGGATGGCGCGCGCGCGGTCCACTTCCACTGCAAACTTTACTCCGCTTGCAACGAGGCCGGGAAGAATTTCCTCGACAATGGCGCGCGGATCTTCCGAACGCGGATTGTCGCTGGTCACAACGACAAAATCACTGCCCTCCCCGGCAGCCAGGCCCATGCGCGGGCGCTTGCTTCGGTCGCGGTCTCCGCCGCAGCCGAAGACAGTAATGACTCGCCCGTTGCGCGAAGCGGCCAACAGACGCGCCAGCCGCGTCACATTGCGCAGCGCGTCGTCGGTGTGCGCGTAATCGATGGCAACGGTAAACGGCTGCCCGCAGTCCACGGTCTGAAAGCGGCCCGGCACATAGGCAATGTTCTCCACGCCGCGAGCGATCTCTTCCAGCGTCAGCCCGCGCGCCATCGCCGCAGCGGAAGCAGCCAGCAGATTCAGCACATTTACCGGGCCAGCCAGGTGCGTGCGCAAATCGATTGCACCAACCGGCGTTATCATGCGAAAGCTCGTCGCGTTTGCCGCGAGCTGAATATGGTCTGCGCGAAAATCGCCGTGGTCCAATCCATACTCCACGATCTCGCATCCGGCATTGCGGGCCAGATCAATCAACCGCTGCCCATAGCTGTCCGCTGCATGGATCGCGGCCACACGCGGCGGAGCGGCTCCAACACCTGAGAACATTTTCGCTTTGGCCTGAAAATACGATTCCATGTCGCCGTGGTAATCGAGATGGTCCTGTGTCAGATTCGTGAACACGGCTGTGTCCCAGTGCAGCCCCCAGACGCGGCCCTGGTCCAGTGCATGCGACGACACTTCCATCACCGCTTCTGTCGCTCCGGCGGCGACGCCTGCCGCGAACAACTCGAACACATCGCGCGACTCCGGCGTAGTGTGCGGGGAGGGTCGGATTTCCTGCGCCACATGATACTCAATCGTCCCGATCAGAATGCAGGTGCGGCCCGCGCTGTGCAACATGGATTCCAGCAAATACGTGGTGGTCGTCTTGCCGTTGGTCCCTGTCACTCCAGAGAGACGCAGTTTATTTTCCAGATGCCCGAAGAAATTGGCGCTAATCGCGGCCAGCGCGCGGCGACCATGTTCGACTCGCGCAACGGCCAGCTTGGGATGGGTTGCGCGCAGCGCCTTCCATGTTTCCAAAGAATCAGTAGCGATGGCGACCGCGCCGTGTTGCAGCGCGTTCTCTACGAAGCGATTGCCATCGGTCGTACCGCCATGCATGGCGACAAACATCGCGCCGGGGGTTACAGCGCGTGAATCATACACGACATCAATCACGCTCGGATTCGATGCAGTGCGCTCGACAATCTCAACTCTGTGCAGAAGGTCGTCGAAGTGTTTTGGTATATTCCCGGTCATAAGTCCTGCTGCAAAAGTGCTCTTCTGCATTGGAGCACATACAGTGCGGAATATGTCGTGGAGAACAGCGGACAAGTTCAAGATTACGGCTGGAAGCGTACAACCACCGCAGTTCCGGCTGGCACGCGCGTCCCAGCGGCGGGGGCCTGTTGCGAGGCAATACCATTCCCGTACACGCGCACATTCAAGCCGAGATTGGCCGCCGTCACAACGACACTCCGCATTGGCTGACCGGTAAAACTGGGCACGGTGATGGAGGGGCCTGCCGCAACTGAAGAATGAGACGTGCCTGCATTCGCTGCAATTTTTTCGCTCGATGGTGAGGCCATCGATGAGGCTTCATTCAACGCCACGCCAGCCGCGTTTCTATCAGGCGAGGCATCTTCTTGCAGCACAGCATCGGCATCGTGCGGAGAATTTTCTTTTGGGCCTGCATCGGAGATCGTCTGCTGGTACGCGCGCGCCTCATCGGCATCGGCACTGGCGCTCTGTGATTTATTCGGCGGTGCGCGGAGCGGATCATCTTCCGGCAGATGGTTGACCTCGGCAAACATTGCATTCACATCGGCCTCTGACTGCGAATCCCCCTCACCCTTCACGGGAGGAGCCTTACTTTGCTGCGCAATCAGCTTCGCCGGTTTGATCGGCATGTCGTGCGGCACGCCAAGATATTCGAGCACCTTCTGTGCCAGTTCCTGAAACACCGGCGCGCTGACTTCTCGCCCAAAGTGCGGACCGACCGAAGGGGAATCGATGACGACCGCAACAGTGACGGCTGGATTGTTGACCGGAGCGAAGCCTACAAAGGACGCAATATATTTTGTCTTGGAATAGGTGTGCGTGCGCACGTCGATCTTCTGCGCCGTACCCGTCTTGCCGGCGGCGCTGTAGCCGTTCAATTGCGCAGTCGTGCCCGTCCCGGAGAGCACGACGCCTTCCAACATGCTGCGCATTTCTGCCGCAGTCATCGTCGAGATGACGCGATGCGCGCCCGGAGGCAGCGGGTCGGCCACTGCATCCTCGGGATGAAACGCCGCGGGCACGAGCTGCGGATTGCCTTTCAGGTCCGGCGTTTTTTTGAGCACAATATGCGGCGGCAGATACACGCCGCCATTGGCAATCGTCGATGCCATGGTGACGAGCTGGATTGGCGTAACGCCAATCTCCTGTCCCATGGGGATGGAGCCGATGGTGGTCGGCTGCCAACGCTCGGGCGGCTTCACCAGACCGCGCGTCTCGCCCGGAAGTTCAATCCCGGACTTCTGTCCAAATCCAAAGGCGTGAATGTACTGATAGAAACGGTCTTTGCCCATTCGTTCCGCCAGTTGGATCGCCACCACCTGGCTGGACTCCGCCAACGCCTGCCTGGCGGAAATCACGTTGTGATAGCGGGCCTCATACATGATGGCGTCGCGGTCGTCATGCACAATCCGCCCCGCAACATTGATCTGGCCCCCGAAGGTCTGGACCATCGAGTCCGGTGTGACGACTTTTTCCTGCAACGCGGCCGAGAAGGCGACCAGCTTGAACGTCGATCCCGGTTCATACACATCGCTGACTGCATGGTCTTGCAGCATCG
>DAHUZH010000188.1 GCA_027306695.1 Acidobacteriaceae bacterium | reverse complement strand
CGAGTCCGGCATCGCACCATTGGTCCACGGCGCGCATCGCGTGCAAGGTCGCGACCCCCGTTGGCATTCTCGAGCTCCGAGCAGGAGCTGCTGCTCGGGGTACTCGACAGCGAGCGCTTCGCCGATGTGGCTCCACCCACGGTCTATGCCACGTTGCTCGACGAAGGCCGTTATCACGGCTCGATTCGCACGATGTACCGACTCCTGGCGGCGCGCAACCAAGGCGGGGAGCGACGCAACCAACGCGTGCACCCCGTCTACGCCAAGCCGGAGCTGCTTGCGGTGCGACCCAGAGAAGTCTGGAGTTGGGACATAACAAAGTTGAAGGGTCCGGCCAGGTGGGTCCACTTCCACTTGTACGTCATCCTCGACATTTTCAGCCGCTACGTCGTGGGATGGATGGTCGCGCAGCGCGAATCGGCCGAGCTCGCCGAGCAACTGATCGCCGAGACCCTGCAGAAGGAGAACATCGCACCCGGGACCCTGACGCTGCATGCCGATCGCGGCACGAGCATGCGATCCAAGCCCGTGGCGGCGCTCCTGATCGATCTGGAGGTCGCCAAGACTCACAGCCGTCCACACGTCTCAGATGACAATCCGTACTCCGAGGCGCAGTTCAAGACCCTGAAGTACCGGCCCGATTTCCCCGAGCGCTTCGGATCGATCGAGGACGCCCGTGCGCACTGCCAGAAGTTCTTCCGTTGGTACAACCACGAACATCGCCACGGCGGTATCGGCTTGATGGCCCCGGCCGCCGTGCACGGCGGCACCGCTGCGGCGATGCGCGCACAACGCGCCCTGACGCTCGATGCCGCCTTCGCCGCCCATCCCATCCGCTTCAAGGGCATCGCCCCGAAGCCCCCGGCGCTGCCCACCGCCGCCTGGATCAATCCACCGAAAAAGGAGACGACACCACCCTCGACCACACCTGCTTGCTCTCTAATCTCATGACACCAGGTGTTCCAAACTCATTGACACGTTCCGCGGCCGGCATCTTTGCACAGACCTCACAGGGCCTGATGACAGTTAGCCGAGACATCGGAGTCGATGACCGTGAATCGTGGTTCGCAAAATCGTGCGCCAATTCCTGTCACGCGAGTGAACTCATCTCGATGAGCGGACCCGGACTCTTTCTATCGCGCGACGCGAGTTACACGACAATGATTGTGCTCGAGTCCGATTATTCGCGCTCCTTCATTAAGTATGCTGTACTAGCGCTGCACTAGCGGCAGCCCGGTCGCATCGTGTGATACCGCGATCACCCGATGGCGGACACACAGAATTCAGGCGCGAGACAACGCTTTCAAGATTCCTGATCGTGTGCTTTTCGCATAGTCGAACTGTACCCTCATGAAATCTTCACAATCGCTCAAAGCGTTTGCGAGAGGCTCGCAAAAAGAGTGGAATGTCCAAAGACACGACCGGGCTTTTATCGGGCACCTTTTGGGGAGTAGCACGCACCCAGGCTCAACGGCCCAAACCTCAGTGATCGAACGAGGGAAACCAGTGTGGTGACAACCACGCCAGAACAAGACGAAACTAAAGGAAGCGAGACCGGTCTCCCGCGTGAGCTCGGTCTGGTTAGTGCCACGAGCATGGTCGTGGGTAGCACAATAGGGAGCGGAATCTTCATGGTGCCTGCCATCGTCGCAATGGACCTAAAGTCGCCGGCGGCCGCAATGCTCTGTTGGATCGTGGGCGGTTTGATCACTGTCTGCGGCGCGCTATCAGTCGCGGAGCTCGCCACAGCACTGCCGAGAACTGGCGGACCATTTGCATACCTGCTCGAAGCGTACGGTCCGCTGCCAGCGTTCCTGCTCGGTTGGACGGTGCTGACGGTGATCACGGGAGCGGTGCTCGGCGCCATGGCGATGGTCTTCGCGAAGTATCTCTCGGTGTTCCTGTCGTTGACACCCGGTGAGCAGCACGGCTCCGCGGCGCTGCTGATTCTAATTGTAGGAGCGATCAACTACCTGGGTGTGCGTCGCGCGGCAGCGCTGATGAACTTTGCAACTGCAGCTAAAGTTGCCATATTGATCGCACTAGGCGCGTTGGCGTTCACGGCGGTGCGTGGTCATGCATTGGTCATGTCAGACCATCCTTTAGCTGATGTCCCTGTATCTTCGCTTTCAGCAGCCCTGATTCCGATCATGTGGACTTACGCCGGTTGGGAGGGTCTGACCTACATAGGCGGAGAACTATCACGACCGCAGCGCACCGTGCCAATCGCGTTTGCCCTGGGGATCGCATGCGTTATCGCCCTGTATATTCTGACCAATCTCGGGTTCTATTATTTACTCCCGGCATCCACAATTGCCAATTCGCAGGACATTGCAGTCGCATTTGCCTCGCGCATTCCCGCTTTCGGACGTGATGGCGCTGTAGTCGTCAGTTGCCTAGTGCTGCTTTCGACAATCAGTGGCGTCAATGCCGCGATGATGGTGAGCTCCAGAGCGCTCTATGCCATGGCCGAGCGACGTTTATTCTTTCCAGCGGTTGGACGTAGATCGCCGTGGTTTCGGACTCCATCGATTGCCATCTGGCTTACCACCTGCTTGGGATGCGCTTATGCACTGGGGAACGATTTTACACAGCTCGCGCGGCAGTCAATTCTCGCCGCGTGGCCCTTCGCCCTGCTGACTGTTGCCGCGGTGTTCGTCTTGCGCCGTACTCGTCCGGACATTCCCCGCCCTTACCGGACTTGGGGCTATCCTATTGTACCTGCAATCTTTCTCCTCGCCTCAGGCGTTGTGCTCGGTGATTTGCTTGCGACGAATCCAAGGGAAACGATGTTCAGCTTCCTGACGATCCTCAGCGGCATACCCGCATATCACCTATGGAGGCGGACCGCCGTTTGCCGCAGTGGGTCTTAGATATTGCCGATCTTCAGGAATTGGTCTCCCATGCTCCCCGCATCAACGAACGCATTTGCGGCAATTTCCCGCCGGATAATCTGAGCGGAAGGATTGCTCGAACTCATAGTGCCTGACGCTTTACAAGCCCGCATCGGTCGGTCTCACGGACTTCGGTCTCTAAAAGTTGAGTCCTTACGAATCGACAGCGCAAGGCCACGCGAAAAGACAGCAGGTGGTGGAGACGATGATCATACTCATATCCGCGGATTGCTTACCGGCATTTCATTTTTTCGTCACGGGGCTGCCTTCCTCTATTGAGTCTTGCGTAAGTACGCGACCATATCAAAGCATTTCCGCCTGTTTCCAGAATGCGGTCACGAGTGTGGCTCGTCGCTGCATCGAGCGCAGGTTCCTCCGGGCACGCTGGGCGAGATCGGTGAAGTTCGCGGCGCAGTAGTTGGGCATGGCGTGACGCTTGAGGTAACCCCAGATGCATTCGACGGGGTTCATTTCCGGAGCGTAGGCCGGCAGACGCTCGAGCACGATGCGGCCACGCTGCGCCTCCACATGCGCGCGCACGAGCTTCGAGCGGTGGGCCTGCAGGCCGTCCCAGATAATCAGCAGCTTCTTGCCGATCGTCACCTGCAGGGCTTTGAGAGATTCGACGATCTGCGGGCTCTTGATCGAGCCGTTGAACAGGCGAAAGTAGAATCGCCAGTAGCTGATCCCGGCAATCACCGAGAGCTGCTTCTAGCTGAAGCGGTACTGCAACACCGGAGTCTCACCCTTGGGAGCCCAGGTTCTCGCGCGACAAGGTCTCTCGGACAGACCCGACACGTCTCTAAAGACGATTACTCGGCCTTGTCGCGCTCGCGCGCCTGGCCGCTCGGCCGCTGTACGCTCCAGCCGAGCCGCCCGAGCAGCCGCCATACTGAAGAGGGCACCATCGAGACCGAGAATCTCTCCTCGATCAATCGCGCAATCCGCGGCAGCGTCCACAGTTCCGTCGCAAATCCGGCCGCCAGCGACCCTGCCTTCAGCAACCGTACCAGCTCCTCGCGCTGCGATTTGGACAGCCGCTCTGGGCGCCCGAAGTGCTCGGCTCGACGCAGCGCCTCCAATCCGCCTTGCTGTCGCAGCCTCTCCCAGTGCATCACTGTCTGGCATGAGACGCCCACCTGCCGTGCGACCTCCGCTTGCGCTTGCCCCGCAGCCTCGCTCCGCGTCGTCGTCGGCGCTCCAGCTCCTTGCGTTTCTCTACCCGCCAAGTGCATAAAATTGGCTCTGTTGAAAAACGAGTGGGTTACGCCGCGACGTAAGGGTTGATGCGGGAGAAGTCGAGCTTGCCGGCGATCATGAAGATGACCATGCGGATGGTACGGAACCGGCCGTATCCGCGGGCCTTGCGCTTGGCCGCCTGGAAGAGCCCATTGATGGCCTCCAGGAACCCGTTGGTTTGGCGCGAGGTGACCCAGGCGAGGATGCCGTCGAGATGAGCGCGGATCATTGCGGCGACTTCTTTCATCGGCTCGACCTTCGAGCGCAGCACGTTGCTGCACCAGCGGTTGAGCAGGAGGCGTGCAACGTGTGGCTGCTTGCGGGTGAGGATCTCGCGCAGGTCCTCGCGGTACTGCCAGGCGCGTGCGGTGCGCGTGGTGGTCATCTTGGCGAGCAGCCGATCGAGCTCAGAGCGCTGTGCGACGGTGAGCGCGGCGCGATCCTTCAGCAGCACCCAGCGCTTGCCCTTGAGGCCCGGGTCGAGCTTCTGCTCGATGCGGCGCATCTGGTCGATGGCTTCCGAGGCATGGGCGATGACGTGGAACTTGTCGAAGGTGATCTGGGCATTGGGCAGATGCTCG
>DAHUZH010000187.1 GCA_027306695.1 Acidobacteriaceae bacterium | reverse complement strand
TCGGTGAAGCTGGGCAAACCCGCCAGGCGACCGCGCTGAGCGCGTACAGCGCAACCCCTACTTGAATCTGCACGCCAGGAAGGCATCCAGGATGGAGGGGTCGTGTTTGACGCCACGCTCGGCATCGAGCGTGGAAAGAACTGCCGCATGCGTTCTGATCCGATGGTAGGGACGCGGGGAAGTCATCGCGTCGTAGCTGTCGATCACTGACAAGATTCGACTGAGCAAAGGGATCGCCCCGGTTCGCAGGCCATCGGGATAACCACCTCCATTCCAGTGCTCGTGATGATGCCGAACCACGGTTGCAATTTCCTTGCGAAAGGAAAGATCGCAGTGCGCCAAAATGATCTCCTCGCCGCGGACGCTGTGGGTCTGCATGACAGCCCGCTCCGTGGCATCCAGCGGCCCCGCTTTGCGCAGGATGGCATCGGGGATCTCCATCTTTCCGATATCGTGCAGGTGCGCGGACAGAGTGAGCACCGCGAGATCGTGCTGCGGAAGACCGACAGCCTTCCCGAGCAGGACGGCCAGCGACGCGACGCGATCGCAATGCTCCGCGATGGATGCATCGTGCGCCTTCAGAGCACGACTAAGAACAGGATCGATGGCAGCGGTCCAGTGGTTCACGGTGGGCGAAGACCAAGTCATTCGCCCGAGTGGGCGCGATCCGGAGATTGAAGCAAGATCGCAGTCAGCGCACTTTACAAAATAGAAAATAAAACGGCAGGTTATCTCGATACGGCGCTACCAGCAGATACAGGCGCGCGCTTCGGTGAGTTTGCGCGGGCTTACGACCTGGCGTTGACGACGGTGAAAGGCGTCAGCATTCAAGTAACCCCTAATGTCCGTCTGGCCGGTTCATGCAAAACCTGCTGCAAGCCATGGGTACCTGTAGATGCGAAGGTCCAATAGTCAGGCGGACAACGGATTGGCATTCAAAATCAAAGCGAGTTGAGCCAATCCCATGGCATCGAATCTGAGCAGGTCGAAAAGCGCAATCCAGGAATGCCCTGATGCGCGTCTTGTTCCGGAAAGAGGCGGGGTTTGCGCGTTCGCGAAGACACAGGGGTTCCTGTCGCGTCGCTGCACGAAGCGGTTTGCGAAACCTCCGCTTGTTGCCGGTGTCGAAGTGCGGTGACCCGCTTGGAGTTTGCCGGATGACTGCTCGTCCGCTGGGATTGTCCAATCAGGAAATTCGGCCGCGCAAGCTGCAGGCGCTGGGCGATCCACTGCTGGCGCTGAACACGATCGTGCTCTGGGCGATGTTCCGCCCAATGTTGGAGTCGATACACGTCGCAGGTCGCGATCCACGCAAAGATGGCTACTCACCGCACGATCAATGGAAGTCCCCACGGGACGACCCGATCAGCCTCGAACCTCAGCGACCAGCGGCAAGAAGCCGCGCCAGTGCGTGCTCGGATGGACATGCAGTTTTCGTTGCTGCGACGGATGCGTTGTAGCGAGTTTCAGGTATTCGTTTCGGCCAATCTGCGTTTTTAGGAGTCAGATTAATGAATAATATGATTAGAAAGGCAGTTACCAGTGCCATAGCTGCAGTATCGTTATGCTACTTACCTTCGGCTCTGGCCACGCCCATGAATCGACATGTTTTGAGTTCGGTTCAACTTGATGCACAAAATATAGCAAATTACACGGCCACATTGCCCACGGGCCGCATAGTGACGCCGGCCGGTATAATTAACGGTACCCCCAATTTCCCCACCATGGTGGCTGCAGAAGGTGGCTTCATAGCTGTTCTGGCCAATGGCGCGACCCCCTTCCAAACGATCACGTTTTACAGTCGTAACAGTCTAGAACGATTAGATCGCCTTGCTGCCTTCGCCAAGGTGGCGCCCACCAGGCCGATGGCTTTGGCTACTTCAGGTGGTAATGGCATCGCCTTGAATCCCGAGCATGCTGGAGCGGCGGGGGTTGTGTATGTACCAAAGGAAAATGCTGCTTTGAAAATCAGGCAGGCCAAAGCCACGTTGGCAGTCGAGAGCAATCCGAACCCGATTCCGACGGCTCTGCTCTCGCACAGTGACTTATTTCAAGGTCTCACAGCAGGAACTGACGGCATCTTTTATGCCACAGGCGGCGATTCCGACAACGTCGTCGCCCTGCGCGACGTGCATGGCAAGGTGCAGATACTCCATCAGTACACGCTGCAGTGGCAATCTTTTCCCAAGGATCAGTATCCCTACCAGTATCAGGGCGATCACCAAAAGAAGCATCTTTTTTATCCAGACTCCGTGGTGGTGGGTCCGTCGAATCATCATCTATACGTCACGGGCATGCTGTCCAATAGCCTGGCTCGCATCAATATTGCCACGGGCGAGACCGATTATGTCAATGTGGGCGCTTATCCCTTTGCGGTAACGCTCGCGGATCAGCGACAGCGACTCGTCGTGAGCGACTGGGGCGGCAATGGCATCACGGTACTGGACCGCGCTACCTTCCACGTCATTGGTCACATCGCCACCGGACCCGCCGAAGATCCCGCAACGATTGCGGCCGGAGTGCACCCCACCGCCATGACCGCCTTGCCCGATAGCCCTGACGTCTTTGTCGCCGACGCCAATGTAGACAAGGTCGTGGAAGTGGACACCCAGACGATGCGGCCTTTGCGTGTCATCGATGATGGTCCTTACCACAACGCCCCGCCTGGCAGCTATCCCGACGGTCTCGCCGTCGCCGACGGCGAACTCTTCGTTGCCAATTCCGGGAACAATGATGTTGCCGTTTACGACGTGCACACCGGCGAGCGCTTGGGACTGATCCCCACCGCCTGGTATCCCACAGCACTGGCAGTAAACGATGGTGCCCTCTATGTAACCTGCGCCAAGGGCCTGGGTTCCGGTCCCGACCTGCAGTGGCAGTATATTGGCAACATGATGCATGGGGTTCTGCAAAAGGTAGATCTGTCTGAACTCCCAAGGCATCTCGCTCAGTGGACCCAGGAATCCCTGCACAACGATGGGTTCGCCCTGGCGCAGCGCATGGCGCGGCACACGCAGGATGCCAGAACTATCACTTTTCTTAAAAAACATATCCGCTATGTGGTCTTCATCCTGCGGGAGAACAAGTCCTTCGATGAGGATCTTGGAGATTACTCAGCGGCCGGGAAGTGGGCGGACTCCCATTTTGATCTCTATAACCAGAAAGAACTGCCTAATCTCTACAGCCTCGCCGATCACTATGCGCTCTTCGTCAACTTCATGGCTGATGGGGAAGTCACTGCTCAAGGGCATCAATGGGTGGACGGTGCCTCCGACTCTGATGTTGTTCAGCGTCTGTGGCCTGAGTATTACTCCAATCGGGGCCTGCTCTGGAATGCCGGGCCCGGCGGATCAGCTTCTTTGAAGCCCCAGGCGCCAGGTGCCCACAATCCCTACCATTATTACGAAAAATTGGGCGATTTCACTAATCCATGGATCAGCTATCCGCAACGACTCTATCTCTTCAATAATCTCCTGCAAAACCAAGTAAGTTTCGAGGATTTTGGAGAGGACACCACGCGTGCCAGAGATGGGGTGATCCGCTCGGCGCTCAAGGCGCACGTTGCCAAGAGCTATCCATCATGGGACCGTTTGATTCTTGACACCGACCGCGCCAAGCTGGCCATCGATTGGCTCAAGAAGCATCCGGGCGCGAAGTTCCCGCATTTTGTGTACATCTGGTTGCCGGATGACCACACCGCGGGACTGGCTCCTTGTTATTACACGCCTGATTATTTCGTCGCCAACAATGACTATGCGACGGCGAAGTTCATCCATTATCTGTCCACCACTCCGGAATGGAAGCACATGGTGGTCTTTCTGACCGAGGACGATGCCCAGTCGGGGGCGGATCACATCAATGCGCATCGGACCTTGGCGCTGGCCATGGGCCCCTGGGTCAAAAAGGGGACTTTGGACACCCACCTCTACTCTCAGGTCAACATCGTCAAGACCATCGAGGTGACCCTAGGACTGCCGCCCATGTCCCAGTGGGACGCGAACGCAGCGGTGCTCTCAGGGGTCTGGACCGATCATCCCGACTTCGCGCCGACGCCATCCGTACTGCCCATCCGTGTGCCCGTGGCCTTCAACATGGGCAAGTGTACGGATCATCTCCTTCTGCGCCGGGAGGCGGGAGCCACTGGCCATATCCTTACCCCCGCCTGGCTCAAGGCGCATACGGATGCCCATGGTCGACATCTGGTCCCCGTCGTTCAGAGAAATGCTTACACCCCCACTTCGCTGCTCAAGGTCAGCGGTCCTGAGCAGTTGAAGCAGGAGTGGATCGCGAGCAAGGGGGTCAGGAGCTACGACCATTTTATGGCCTATTTGCATCGCTATGCCCAAGCCCATGGGGTGACCATCGCCAGTTATGAAGCCAATGAAGGAACCTGATCGGCGCTACACGTCAGCAAAGTCGCAGCCCATGCGACAGGCGCTTGTCAAGCTGATCTCCCCGCCTTCGAGGAGCCTGATTAGCCTCTCAACCCCGTATCGGGGCAGGCGTTCGCAGGAAACCGCACGAGTACGCGGGAACCGGCGCGATCAGGCAAGAAAAAACCCCAACCGAGAACGGTTGGGGTTTTGTTATTGGTGGAGGTGGCGGGAGTCGAACCCGCGTCCGAAGGCGTTTGACGTCCGGTACTACATGCTTAGCTCACCGTTGAATCTCGCTTCCCGGCAGAACGGTGTGCGAAGCGCACCGGGAAACCAGCCCACTAAGTCTAGCCATCGAC
>DAHUZH010000186.1 GCA_027306695.1 Acidobacteriaceae bacterium | reverse complement strand
AGAACGAATCGATGTGCATCTTGTGCTCGTGAAAACGACGCGGCATGTCCTCCCAGGGGTATTGCACATCCACTCCGATATCGTTTCCTCCCTCGATCTCAATACCTCGAACTTTGAAGAGAAAGTCCCCTGCGGGAATCTTGATCATTCCAGCGGGTGCGATTGCAGCGGGCCGTGTTTGAGGAATTTCGACGAGCTGTTGCGGCAGCGTTTTCCACTCCGACGAATAACTCGATAGAGGTCTGACGGTCATGGATTTCATGCGCGCCATCAGGCGTAGCGTCGCGGCATCAGCCATACCCTGTGTTGCAAGGACAGCGCCAAAACCATGTGCCTCGATGGTAAACGACAGAACGTCGTTGTCGCCCTCGCGGTCGGGCTTCAGCTCCACTCCGTGATACAGATCAAAGTAGTGCATTCCATCTTTTGCGGGTACTGACATCTCACGTCCGGCAACGTCGTATTCGTTGCGGTTCACTATAGTCCAGACGGTCTGATTCCCCAGCGGCCACCGGCTGGCGAAAACCCCATAGAGTTGAGTTGGGTAAAGCGGTTCCCATGCCTTGCTCACGAGAAAAGGTGCGACGCCGCGTTCGATGGCGGCCATGCGCCGAGTCGCCTCGCCATCGCGCGGAGTGATTCCGTTCCAGATGCCCCAGACATTCTCCCAGCTTTCCCAGCCCTCCCCGTTGAAAAAGGCGAACTGAAGATCATTCGTCTTGTCGCGGTTCCAACGGTCAGAGATGTTGACCATGTGGCGACTCTCCAGCCATTTAAAGTGATCGATCTCAGGAGCAAAAGGAAACTTGTATTGGCCCCACGTCATCACATTCCACGCAAGAGCTTCGTCGGACGGTGTGCCCTCCGGTTCAAATGCCAGCGGATGTCCCACTTTGTCCGTAGCCAGCGAGAACGCCAGAGGCACACCATCCTGCGTGTCTCCGTTTACGCCGTCGGCATTGAGTTGCTTCATGAATGCCGCGATCGCCTCGGGCCAGGGCATTCCCGGGTCGCGGGTCCCCTGGTCCCACATCATCATCGGAAAGAGCACACGCACGCCGCGACGATGGAAATCGGCAACCATCTGTTGAACGCCAGCTACGCTGCCGGGCATGGAACGGACCATGTCATGCTGATTGCGATCGTCCATGCCCATATTCGGATAGGTAGCCCAGACCAGGACCGCATCAATTCCGCCGTATCTTTTTTGAAGATCATCCAGGTAACGGTCGACTGTATACTTGCCGGAAACCGGATCGTACAGATAACGGTCCTGCACCATCATTTGCGGCTGAATGAAGCTGGATTGTGTCCACTGCAAGGCGGGCATGCTGTAGCGTGAGCCATCATAGCCGATACGGATCTTGCGCTCTGTTCGCCAATGCGTCACGTCTTGAAGCCAGGCTTCATGCGTACCTGCAGCGCACGGATGATATCCACCCTCCAGCGCGGCTAGATACGCAATGCTGAGGGTCAGGCAGTCTGGAGCAGGTATTTGCTCGCGAACCGATCTGTAATGCGTGTCCTGGGCAGTTCCAAAAGCGGAGAGCATCACAGTTGCAAGTAGCGTGCTCGCAACGGCAAATATACGGGTGCGAATATGATTCATAAGACCTCCCATGAATAGCTGTCAACTCATACTGTGGTTGGAGCCTGTTTTCAGTAGGCCAAGACGAATTGAGGAAGTCCTCTAACACCCTGTTGTTTTCAGGACAGGATAGATGATTCCCCCGAATTTGCGCGTCAGAGCTTATGATGGTTTTCCTTCGCTCCTACTGCTTCACGACCAAAATGCGGTGATCATATGCGGGCAATTGGATATGCAAGCTACTCCCAAGAATTATCGGCGACTGTCCGCTGGACATATCCATATATCGAGAACCGTCGATTGCGCCCAGATCCACGTCCACCTTAGCAGCCTCTGATTGAAAGTTGAATACGATTAAAAGGCGCTCAGAATGATCCGCCGCATCCCGCAAGGTTGCGTAGTAACGAGTATCGTCGTTGGTTGGAATCTGTCGCCTCGTGCTGTTCTGATACAGCGCCCGATGCATGGCTTTTAACTTAAGAAGGGGGGAAATACCTGGCGCGGGATGAGTAATTCCGCCTCGCGGGTCGCAATAGCATAGCAGATCGCCCGAAGTGGCCAGCAATGCTTCGGCGAGTCGTTGCTTTCTTAAGTCATGAAGATTAGGTACTGGCATATAGAGCGTGCCACCGGCGGCTACAACATGATCGTGATACGCGCGGAGAGCGTCCTCAAAAAGATGCGGATTACCCCCGTCGACGCTTGTTAGGAGTGCCTGGTTATCCTTCTCCCACCATATTCCTAGGCCGTAATCGTAGAGATTGGTAAAGTGCCCTTCCGTAATCCATCCCACAGGGTCGTCAGTGTGGAAGGCGCCGCCGCCTTCCGGCTGTATAAACTTGCGACCGTAGCCGGAAATCGGGCCGGTGATCCTGTCGTTAACCTCTTTCCACGTCGCACCGGTATACCAGTTCACTGCGTCGAGAATCATACCGTCGAGGCCGGTGTCCATCCAGAATTTCACGACCTTTTCTGCCTCAGCGGGCCACGCCTCGCCTGCCCAGTTGTATTGCGGAAGACGGACGGTCTGCCCATTGACATCTTTGCCGGGCCAGCGGGTCCAGTAGTATTGCTGGGCGCGATCGCTCCACTGCCAAAACTCATTTTTCAGCGGATCATAGCCCGGTTGCTTAGGGCGAATAAGAAAATAGCTATTGCTGGGCGCAGGCTGGGGAGCATCTTTCGTTTTGCTCCAGAAATAGAAGTTCTTTTCAGGCGTATCGCGGCCCGCGCGCACATCGTCCTCGGCCTTTAAAAATTGTGCCGCTTCCACACTGCTATAGCCAAGATTTTGGAAGGTGACGACTGCAAGACCGGCGTGGTGCGCCTGTTGCACCAGGCGACGAAAATCCTGCATGCTGCCGAGGGCGGGATCCAGGCGAAAACGGTCTATTGCATCCAATCCGTCATAGCTGTTGCCGCCCTCTTCCGGCGCAAAAATCTCGAGTGCGGTAATGCCCTCCTTTTTCCATGCTTGCATCTGCCGCTCCGCTGTTACGGGACTCATCGAAAGCTGCTCGAAACGCCAGAATTTAATTGGCGGCTTGAGTGTGACGCGATGGATTGCCGCGGCTGAGACATACCACGGAAGCATAGAAGGAGCAGTCTGGATGTGCGCATGAGACTTCGATGCAGCGAACACCGTCGAAAGGCAAGCTCCAAAGCAAGCTAGTCCTAGGGTTATGCGGCTTAGTGATGTCAATCTACAACCCCCTTGCCTTTCCACTGTGGTTCCGTGGATCGCGCTGTTATTGCTCCGTGCGCGTCAGTACCGCTTGTGAGCAACGCATTCTCCAGCATCTTCTCTACTTCGCGGATTACCGGCATTGATGGCTGTGCGCCCGGCCGAGTGACGGAGTGAGCCGCTGCAGCCACTGCGAACCGCGCGCTCTCCCGGACCGTCTTACCGAGCTGTAGACCGACAGCGAATGCGCCATTAAAGGCATCGCCGGCAGCAGTGGTATCTATCGCCTCGACGGCGATGGCATTCAGATATTCTTCAATTCCGTCGGTGGCAAGGTATGCGCCGCGCGCACCCATTTTCAGAAGTATGCCCCGCGGCCCTTGTGTCAAAAGCGAGTGCGCTGTGGCGCTGGGAGTCAGGCCATCCAGAGTTTCATGCAGGCCACTGGATACATAAAAGGCAGCTTCGGTTTCATTCGGAGTGAACCACTGGATATGCGTCAACAAGTCCGGCGGAAGTTTCTGAGCGGGAGCCGGGTCCAACATCATCGGGACACCGTGTCGATGACAAATTTCTGCGAGGTGTCGCACCGTCTCGATGGGAATTTCCAGTTGCGTGAGCACCATCCCTGCATTGCGGATGATCTCTGCATGTAAGTCGACATATTCGGGCGACACATGTACATTGGCCCCTGGGGTTACGACGATGCAGTTTTCACCATGCGGAGCAACAATGATGGCGGCCACTCCAGAGGGGCCGTCCGCCTCTTCAACACCGCTGAGATCCACGCCGGAACTTTGTAGATCCACCCGCAACTGCCCACCGAAAAGGTCCGAGCCTAGCCTTCCAATCATCCGCACCGGATAGCCGAGCCGTGCTATCGCAACTGCCTGATTAGCACCCTTGCCGCCAGGGTGCATCTGGAACTCATCTCCCAGGACTGTTTCGCCAACAACAGGGATATGCTCTGCTTTGGTGACGAGATCGAGGTTTATACTCCCCACCACCACAATAGGCTTTTGGCCGGTCAGCATGTGTCTACCTCATTTCCCAGTTAAGTCAGCGTCTATCAACCACGAACGATTGGAGCTAAGGCCACCGACGTCAGCCCCAGCAGAAACAATAGAAACATACAGGCCAGGAAAATTTTTGACCGCTTCGACGCCGAAGAAAACTCCCGCCACACGAACACGCCCCAGGCCGCCGAAATCATCGTTGCCCCTTGCCCGATGGAATAGGACACCGCCGGCCCTACAATATGCGCCTGAGATGCAACGAAATTCAATACAGCGCCGGTGCACCAGATCACTCCTCCAAGAATTCCCCACGAGTGCCAGCGGAAGGGTGCTTGCAAATATGCGCTCATTGCAACTGGCGCTGCGCCATCGAGCGGCTTTCGCATGAATAGGTAATTTATGGGGACGCAACACAGCACCACCCCCATCACGAAAAACAAGGAGACTGCAT
>DAHUZH010000185.1 GCA_027306695.1 Acidobacteriaceae bacterium | reverse complement strand
CGTCCGTTCCTACCAAACGGTATTGAGCATACGGGCCTACGTCCAGACTGTCCCGCTGCAGGCGCCCGCGTTACAGGCCGCGGCCAGCGCCAGTCGGGGCACATTGCCAGTGGCGTTCGACGGCTGCGCCGAGCTTTGGTGGGACAGCCTCGAGGCCCATTTGGCGGCGCGCAATACAGCGGCGGGCCAACAGGCTCTACAGGCCCTGGTTGACGACGAGAAGCGCTTCGTCGACCTGTCGCGCTCGCAGCTCTGGTACGGCTACGAACGAACAATCATCTGAACCGCCGACGCGCGACGCACCCCCGCACGAGGGGGGCACCGACCCGCGAGCGCCGTGTATGCGGGCACGTTCAAGATGTTGATGGCATGGCCCGCGCCCTCAGTGGCTCCATTTCATGGACCACACACACTCCGTCGGGCAGACCTCGGTCTCGCAACTTGGCCAAGCACTGGACTTGACAAGGTAAGCTAATATAGCTAGCCTACTAACTACTAATGATAGCTAAACGGAGGAGTTGGAGGCGATGAAAGCGATGGTGACTGGGTCCAGTACAGCTCAGTTCCTGGCAAGGGGTGAGGGCCGGATCGCTTACGAGGTGAGCGGCACTGGGCCGCTGGTGGTGTGCCTGCCGGGCATGGGTGAGCTGCGAAGCCTTTACCGCTTGACTGTTCCGGCCCTGGTGGCTGCCGGATTCCAGGTGGCGGCTATGGATCTGCGCGGCCATGGCGACAGCGACGCCACCTTCAGCCGCCATGACGATGTCGCCGCCGGCCAAGATGCCCTGGCGCTAATCGAGCACCTGGGCGGACCGGGTGTCATCGTCGGCAACTCGATGGGGGCAGGCGCCGCTGTGTGGGCGGCCGCCGAGCGACCCGAGGCGGTGAGCGGATTGGTCCTCATCGGACCGTTCGTGCGCGACGTGCCCACTAATCCGCTCTTGGTTCTGGGCTTTCGCACCGCGATGGCCGGCCCCTGGGCGCCACGCGCCTGGACGGCGTACCTGCCCAAGCTCTACCCGGGGCGGCGCCCGGCCGACTTCGCCGACCACCTCTCCGCCATCGCCGCCAGCATGCGCCGTCCCGGGCACGCCCGGGCCTTCCGGGCGACCACCCGCACGAGCCACGCTCCGGCCGAGGCCCGTCTGTCGGAGATCGCTTCGCCCACGCTGGTGGTGATGGGTGAGCGGGATCCGGACTTCTCCGATCCGCTCGTCGAGGCGCGCCTGATCTCAGAGCGCCTCGACGCCGAGGTGCTGGTCGTTCCCCACGCCGGCCACTACCCCCATGTCGAGTACCCGGAGCAGGTCAACCCGGCCCTGGTGGGTTTCGTCGAGCGGGTGGCGAGGCGTGGCTAGGGCCGGGTTGTCCCATGACGTCGTGGTCACCCGGGCGGCCGCTATCGTCGACGAAATCGGCTGGGAGCGGCTCACCTTGGCCGTAGTCGCAGAACGCTTGGGCGTGAGGCTCCCGAGCCTCTACAAGCACATCGCCAGTCTCGACGGCCTGCGCCGGGATCTCGCCGTGTTGGCAACCCGCGAGCTCGCCGATGCCCTCGGCGCCGCCGCCGTAGGGCGTGCCAGTACCGACGCGCTGCATGCAGCCGCCGAGGCTTACCGCAATTTTGCTCTGGCACATCCTGGTCGTTACGCGGCGACCGTGCGTGCTCCGGCCCCCGACGACATCGAGCACGCAGAAGCAGTCGATGCCGTGCTTCGCGTCGTCTTTTCCGTCCTAGCCGGCTACGGCCTGGCCGGTGACGACGCCATCGATGCGGTTCGCGCCCTACGCGCCGGGTTGCACGGATTCGTCACCCTCGAGGCCGGCGGTGGGTTCGCGATGCCCCGCGATGTAGAGCGCAGCTACCACCGTCTCATAGAAGCATTCGACGCGTCATTCATGGCTGGGCGAACTCCAGATAACTCCCCGTCAGCCCCAGGCCGTTCCTCGAGACACCCTTAAAGCTGTCACAGTGTTGGCATCAAAGTTCTTTGAATGCGTCAGTAACGTACACTCCGCGTTGCACCACCAGGACGAATACTACGGACTATCAGTCAATTACGCAAAGTGACATCATCAAGGTATCTCGACTGAGGAGTATCCAGTGACCGCAATCGCAGAATGCAAGGTTCCGGAAGGCTCGCTTTTGAGCGCATACGCCGGCGGGGAGGCCTACACGGACTGTTACTCTGCCGATGTCTCAATGCCGGTGATCCAGGCTCAGTTCGTTGAAGCCTTCTACACCACGCCGTTGTTTAAGGTGGAGCGATTCTTCCTGCGACTCGCGTCGAGGCCGTCCACTGATGTCGCGGCAAAGGAGCTGGCATTAGGTCAGACAGAGACATTTGCCATGTGGCGCGTCGAGAACAGAAAGGAAACGGAGCTGTTGCTCGCAGTCGGACGCACGCGGTCGTGGCTTATGGCGAAATCCGGCGCAGGGCAAGATAGCAACAGAACGCGCTTGTATTTCGGCTCGGCGATCGTGCCGAACCAGAAGGGCCAGCTCGGCTTCGGAGTCACCGCCCTGCAGGGCTTTCACAAGCTGTATTCGCGGGCCTTGCTGCACGCGGCGAGGTTAAGGTTGGAGCGCGCAAAGTGAATAGCATTCAGTCGGCCCAACCAGGCACTCCAGCCGACGTTTTCGCCTTCGCTTCGCTACGGCAAAACGCGGCTGAGTTGGGGCGCTGGGAAAGGATGGTGAGGACATGCTTGGAAAGTTTCTGAAGCGTATTCGCGCCGGAACCAGGAAGTTGGCGATAAATGATGCATCTTTTATTGACGTGTCAGACTCTATTGTTGTTACCAGCTCGTGCTTTCCCAGGAATGGTTATATCCCGGAGATATATACTCAGATGGGTAAAAACCTATCGCCCGCAATTGAGTGGAATAATCCGCCATTCCTGACTAAGAGCATCGTGGTCTTTATCGAAGATGCCGATGCGCCATTACCTGTGCCATTTCTTCATGGCGTTGCGTACAATATCATGACGAAGGATGCAGCCAATGGCGGACTGCAAGAAGGCAGCATACCGAGTACGCCTTATGCAGCAGGAGATCCGCTGCAACATGGGCTAGATATCGGTAGAAATATGTTTGGAAAAACCACCTACATTGGCCCCGCTCCCATTGCCGGACACGGATTGCATCGCTACTTTTTTCAGGTGTTTGCGCTGGATGGCTCGCTAAGCTTCCCGCAACCGCCCAAACGCAAAGATGTTATCAAATCCATGGCTGGGCATGTCCTGGCGAAGGGATGCTTGGTGGGAGTATATGAAAGGTAGGGACGTCCTGTGGCATTGAAGCCGACCTCTTCACAGTGGGTCTCTCTTATTGCGTTTTTGACTGTTCAGTTTCTTGCAGCCTTTTATCTCCAGGGTATGGCGATACTGGCACCGGCATTTGCGCTGACCTACCATCTGAATGCATTGCAGGTCAGTACACTAATTTCCGTCAAGGCGTTTGGCACCGTTCTGGGCGGATTAGTATTGGGCGCCAGCCTTGATAGGATAAATGGCCGCTATCTTTCCTGGATTGGCCTGCTATCTGCGTTGCTATTGTTTGCTTTCACTGAAGGGTGGATTGCAAGCTATCCAGTTTTGTTGTTTTCCATGCTGGTACTGGGCATGGTGCTGCCTGTGTTTTCTATCCTCGGTTTGTATGCTATTACGCATGATTATCCGGCCAATCAGATCGGAAAACTACTAGGAATTCGTCAGAGTGTCATTCCATTGGGAGGCATTGTGGCGGGAGCAGCATTTCCCCTACTCATTACTCTAGGCTTATTCTCTCTGCTTGGCGGAATGAGTGTTTTGATCTGTGGCATGACATTGCTTTTGGTGTTTGCAGTGTGGAAAATGCCCAGATTGCCCGTGGCGGATACTCTGGATCATGCGGCGTATCAGACATCTTTACGAATACTCTGGCCCGTCGGGCTGGTGGTGTTCCTCATGGGGGCTGGACAATTTTCCGTGCTGGTTTTTGGTCTGTTTTATCTCCGAACGCTAGCGATTCACATGCCATGGGTTGGAAGCGCCGTATTTGCCTTGTTTTTGGCCGGCGGATTTGTGGCACGGATCGCGGCGGGGTATCTGGTGGATGGGTCGAGCCCATTGAAGACGGTGCTGGCGACCATCGCGCTCATTGGCGCATTGACCATGGTGGTGTGGGGGAGCATTTCTGATCATCCTGCCGTATGGAGCATATTGGGCTTCTCTTTTGTCTTCGGAGCTGGAATAGTCGGTTATAACGCGCTGCCGTTGCAGTGGGCGGCGGCTCTGGTGGGACGTAACCAGAAAGGCCGCGCCATGGGGATTGTAAGCGCCATATCTGGCCTGGCCGTCACCATTTGGCTCCCCGTGTTTGGGGTGATCGTCGAGGCCTGGGGTTATCGGGTAATGTGGTACGTGGTCGCTCTCCTGTATCTTGCTGCCTTCATTCTGGTACTACGTTATGTGCATATTCAGGATCATTCATTAACGGTCGGTGCGGAGTAGGCGGACTTGTTATGCGCATCTGGCTACGCATCAAACAGGATCAATGACCCATCGAAATGCTTGGCGCGCTGAATCGCATTCGGGTTGGGCATGACTGGCACGAAAATCGCCCATGCCGCGAAAAACCCACGCATGACCAGACAAGTCGGCTCCACCACCATCCTGCCCCGGCACCGCGCGTCATGCCACTGCGGCGCGGTGGTGCTGGAACTCGACCTGCCGGATGGCATCGTCGATCCGCGCCGCTGCGACTGCTC
>DAHUZH010000184.1 GCA_027306695.1 Acidobacteriaceae bacterium | reverse complement strand
AAAAGACCAGACTGATGTACCCCCAGCATCAGTTTAGGGCCGATCTTCCGGCGGGCATCTAAATGCTCCCGGAAAATCGATCAACGTTCAATTCACCTCGATGCACGCCGATCAAGATCCTTGGTGTTCAACAACAACAGCGTGTAGATGCTATTGCCGTCGCTCATCGAGTGCTCTTGGACAGGAATTTGCGATGCAAGGCCCCGTTCAAACCAGGTAAGCCCGGGGCTTGAGCATGGCTTTTGTTGTTCTCTGTGCCCGTAAAGAAGGGCGAAAGCAGGTGTATCTGAATCGAGGTCTGGGCGGGGGAAGCAGCGGCCCTGAAGAGAGTTCGCGGCCTTGAACCACCTTCTTCCTTGAGCATCATGGCAAACCAGTAGTAGAGGATAGCGGTCGCTCTCTATAATGCGAATCGCAGCCGCTAGTGGGCTGACGCAGAATTCCTTCGCGACGGCGCGCACACCCGTCCAGTCGGATGCCTTGGCGGCTTTCAGTCGTGCATGAAATAAATATGCCGGCATAAGAAGGTCAGCTGCATAGCGGTCGGCAACGCGTTCCGCATCGTTTCGTGCGGCATCCGCTGACCCGATTTCTACCGATCGGCAGGTAAGAGCGTAGCCTCGGTGGTGGTACCAGTGACCAAGTTCATGGGCGATCGAAAACCGTTGGCGTGTAGGCGCCACGTTGTCGGTAACGGTGATGATCGCCCGGTCATTGAATCCGGTGACCCGTGCTTCACAATCGCGCAATCGGTGTCTGCGAACAGTTGCGCCGACTCTCCAAGCAAGGACATCGAGATCAATTTCACTGGGCTCGGTCACGCCGAGATCGTGAAGGAGCGCGTCGGGCAATAGCTTTGTATCGAAGCTCTCAGTCATCCGAAACCACGCCGAGCTCAAGCAATTCTTGCCAGATCTCAAGGACTGTTTGGTCTGACCACTCCCGGCCATTGCGTGCCGCGAGAGTGAGCTTCTCTCGCATGACCGGATTCTGTCTCGCCAAAGCCTCCACGCGCGCGCGAATTGAGGCGACATCTGCGGACAAGATGTCCTTCCGATCCGAAGGCTCCGCCTTGGCCTGCATCGCCGCCTTGGCAGCAGCCCATTTCTGCTTGCCCACGACGATTTTGGCGCGCTCGAACGCTTCCTTGGCGGCTTTTACTTGGCGCGCCGCCTCGGTCGAGTCGCTCTCCTTGAGCAGTTCATGATCGGGCGTGTTGAGCAGATCATCCACCATCTCGTCGCCCAGAAAATCACGCACAAGCGGTCGCGATGGATTGGTCGGGGTGTTCATAGTGAAATCCCGTCAGGGAACGCTGCGTTGATCCGTCGGCGGATTAGCCGCCTCAGGCTGTTCCATTGAGTTTGATCGATTTTGAGATCGGATTGGATTTCTTGGGGCGTGAACCCTTCCGCAAGTGCCTCGATCGCGTAGGTCGCCTGCTCGTTGCCACGAAAGAGCACAAGGATCGCTTCTCGTTTGGAAGCCTGGTCCTGTTGCCAATAGTCCTCAGCCGATCCGCGTGGGTCCGGAAGATCGAGATCGTGACCTAGATTGCGGCCGGGGGCGGAGCTAAGAGAGGTCAGAGGGTGTCGTTGGCGCCCTTTTAGTTCGGTCAGAACGATGCTCTGCATGATGCTGTCGATCGCTGGAATAAGCGGCACATCGGATGGAAGGTGTCGGCTACCGCCGAGGAGCCGTGCACATGTCTCTTGGAGCAGATCATCCACTTCCATGCCTACCGCGGCTCGGTGAGCAGCGATTTTGCGCAATCTGAGCCAGCCCGCCTCATCCAAAGCAGCCAAAGCAGCTGCGGCCTCTTCAGCGGTTAAGTGCTCGCGCTGTGGCGACGTGCCGTTCATCGGAATCTTCCCCTGTCCAAGACTCCAAACCCACGTTCCCTCGGACATCGGCTTTGGCGCTCTTGTATGTCCGATCCGGCTCACGGCCGGAGTCTCAGGTTATAGGACCTCGCAATGCGATAGTCCAATCGGCCACCCGGCGGTGGTCGCCCCTGTCTGGAAATAGGAATATCCCCATGTCGCACACCATCCACTTTTCCCTTGACGGTGAGGAAGTCACCACCACCGAGCACGAAATGACGCCCGATCAGATCATCCATGATCTTGGCGGGAAGGATCCAACCCAGAACTACCTCGTCGAGCTCCGCGGTAAGGACCAGCAGGAAAGTTTCAAGGGCCGCGGGGAAGAACCCGTCCACCTTCATGATAACCAACGGTTCATCATTGTCTCCCTGGGCTCTACTCCAGTCTCCGACCTTACTGGATTTGGCCGCGGTGTATTCGTCGATGGTTTGCGCAAGCTCGGATACGTCGTCGAGTTGAAGGATGCCGAAGGCTCCCGCATCACGTTTGAGTACCCCGTCGGTTCGGGCAAATTTGTCGGGAAAACCTTCCGGATCGGGCTCGAGATACCCCCTGACTTTCCGGCCAGCGTGCCGGGTGGGCCGCATGTGAGTCCAAGAGTCCACGGGGGGAGGCCAACCGGTGTTGCACATCCGACCAGCAATATCCATGAAAGTCCTGGCTTCGGACCGGACTGGGAATACTGGTCGCGTCCTTTCCCGAATTGGCAGGCCGAGCCGTGCAAGACGGTGGAAACCTACCTAGCGCATTTGTGGCGATTGTGGGACACGCAATGAGCACGCCCTCTCACAGCGTGGCCATGGACGGCGAGCTGGCGCAAGCCGCTCGCCGTCACCTCATCCGCGAAGATGGACAAGAAGACCTGTGCTTCGCACTCTGGCGACCCAGCAACGGAGGAACACGCAAAACGGCCATCCTTTGCGAACTTGTGCTGCCCAACGCTGGTGATCGTCAGGTTCACGGGAATGCGAGTTTCAATCACGCTTACTTCGAGCGTGCAATCGGCCTAGCGTTCTCTAAAGGATGTGGTTTGGCATTCATGCACAGTCATCCCGGGCCTGGATGGCAGGACATGAGTCCGGATGACATCGCGGCCGAGCGTGACCATGCTGGCGCTTCGTATGGCGGAACCAGCTTGCCGCTCGTGGGGCTGACAATCGGTTCAGATGGTGTTTGGAGTGCGCGATTTTGGGAGCGCGTGCAGCGCGGTAAATTTCAGCGCGTCTGGTGTGGATCCGTGCGGGTATGCGGCACGGGATTTCAAATCGACTTTGCTGATCGGGTGTGCCCACCTCCTGCGGAAAATCGGAAGCAGTTGCGTACGCGTACCGCTTGGGGCGCCTCCGCGCAGGCCAAAATCGCGCGGCTTCGGATTGGCGTCGTCGGCCTTGGTTCAGTTGGGGCCATCGTTGCAGAAGGCCTTGCCCGCACAGGCATCGAGACCCTAGTCCTGATCGATTCCGACCGTGCCGAGGAACATAACCTTGACAGGTTGCTTCACGCCACATCCGAAGATGCTCGCCTGTCGCGTTTGAAGGTGGATCTAGCAGGCGAGGCTCTTGAAGCGCATGCCACAGCCACGAATTTCCATGTTGATCGCGTGCCGCGCCACCTTCAGGAACAGAGCGCGTATGCCGCGGCTTTGGATTGCGATGTCTTGTTCAGCTGTGCGGATCGACCGCTCCCGCGCCATCTGCTCAACGTGATCGCGCAGGCGCATCTCATTCCGGTGGTGGATGGAGGGATTCTCGCCACCCAAACCAAATCGGGTGGTCTGCTCTCTGCTGATTGGCGCAGCCACATCATCGGCCCCCACCGGCGCTGCTTGGCGTGCATCGGACAATACGATCAGGGCCTGGTAGCGGCCGATAGAGAGGGGCTGCTAGACGATCCGAAATACATCGCCCAGCTCGACAAAAGCCATCCGCTCGCTGCCAGAGAAAACGTTTTTGTCTACAGCGCTGCCTGCGCAAGCGCCGAACTGCTCCAGCTCCTGAGCTACGTGATCGCACCACTAGGGATGGAAGGCTTGCCGCGCCAGATGTACCACTCTGTGCCCGGCATCCTCGACTCTGAGTACTCCCCGGCGGGATGCGATGCGCATTGTCTGATGCCTCAGTTCTTAGCAGCAGGCGATCAGGTGAACAGCATTCTCGGCATCGAACCCGATTGTGAATTGCCGACGAATACGCGAGATCCGATATGGGCGCGTTTTCTCCATGGGGTAGCGAACCGGATCCGGCAGGTGAAAACGTCGCTCCGTGCACTTGCGAGGCATCTTGCGTAGATGCCTGCGAAGTACAACCCGCTTGAGTCGAACTTATCCGAATGGCCGCTTCGGGTCGCACTCTGCCTCTCTGCCTCTCTGCCTCTCTGCCTCTCTGCCTCTCTGCCTCTCTGCCTCTCTGCCTCTCTGCGCCTCGAGCTGCAACGTCGGCTGCCTTCAGATCTGCGGTCCTTGGCGCAGTGGTGATGCTGGGCTACGGTCACGGCAGCAAGTACTGAAGGCCAGCAATTGTCCGCGTGGCGGTCAGTGGCTTCAAGAATCTGCCCAGCGGGCTCGTTCCTGCAGCGGCTCGGCGGAGACCTCCGGCAACTGCGCAGCCAGCTTGCGCGAGCAATGCAGAATCATACGATGGCAGATGTGCGCGCGTCGGATACAGCTGCAAGACGGCAATCGACACGCTCAGGACACGGCGTCTCGGGACAGCCAGCCGCCCTGCTCCAGCCGCTCCCACGCCACGGCGACATGGGCCGGCGACATCAGCGTCTGCTTGCGCGCATTCCAGCGACCAATCGCCGACAGGGCGTCCGCCGGCGTCCGCGCGGCTTCCTGTCGAGCAACCCAATGCACGGTCGCCAGCAGCTCCATGCCATAGGGCGACTGGAAGCCCTCGATCA
>DAHUZH010000183.1 GCA_027306695.1 Acidobacteriaceae bacterium | reverse complement strand
TAACCTTCCGGGGCCAGCACATCCACGCACAGCGCGAACTTCGCGTTCTCCGGGTCCGGCTCCATATAAAACGCCTTGATGGCGGCAGGGTAGCGATGCACCATGACAGGACGGTCAAACTGCGATGAAATATAAGTCTCGTCTGGCGAGCCGAAGTCGTTGCCATATTCAAATTTCTGCTCGATCTTGCCCTGCGCGTAGGCTTCATCCAGCATCTTTGCGGCCTCGTCGTAGGTGACGCGCGGAAACGGCGGACGAATCGCTTCAAGCCTGGCCACATCGCGGCCAATCACTTTCAGATCGGCACTGCGATTTTTCAGCACCTGCTCGACAATGTGGCTGAGGAACTCCTCGGCCAGTGTCATAATGTCGTCGAGGCCCGCGTAGGCGACCTCCGGCTCGATCATCCAGAACTCCGTCAAATGCCGCCGCGTCTTCGATTTTTCCGCGCGAAAGGTCGGGCCGAAAGAGTAGACCTTTCCCAGCGCCATGGCGGTGCTTTCGATATAAAGCTGACCGCTCTGCGTCAGGTATGCTTCGTCGCCAAAGTAATCGACCGGGAACAGAGTGCTCGTCCCTTCGCAGGCCGCTGGCGTCAGAATCGGCGGATCGGTGCGGACAAAGCCATGCGTGTCGAAATGTTCCTGCGCCGCGCGCATGATCTCCGCACGGATGCGCAGAATGGCGGCCTGGCGCGGCGTGCGAATCCACAGATGGCGATGCTCCATTAGAAAATCGACGCCATGCTCTTTCAACGAAATCGGAAAGGGCGCGTCTTCCGGCACGCGATGCACCACTTCCAGGCCTTCCACGTCCAGCTCAAAGCCGCCAGGCGCGCGCTTGTCCGCACGCACCTTGCCGCACACAATCACACTCGATTCCTGCGTCAGCGCCTTGATGCGCTCGAAGACCTCCGGCGACACAGCGGACTTGGGCACAATGCCCTGGATTGTGCCAGAGCCGTCACGGAAAATTGGAAATAACAGCTTGCCGCTTTCGCGCAAATTGTACAGCCAGCCCTGCAGCGTGACTGTCTCGCCTTCATGCTGGCCGAGGTGGGCAATGGTGGTGATGGGAGCGGTGCTGGTGATGGAAGTTATTTCACTCATAAGAAACTCGTTACGCCAATCTCTCATTCTGGCCTGCCGATGCGGCGGAATCCAGAAATTCCAATGTACGCCGGAAGCGGGCGGCCAGCGTCTCGCTGGGACCTTCCAGGTTGCGATGTATCTCCAACACAGCGGCTGGCGGCTTGGGCAGCGCGAGCAGCGCCTGCATCGTTTCTGGCCATGCGATGGTTCCCTCTCCGGGCCACAGGTGCGCGTCCTTGTCGCCCGCGTTGTCATGCACATGCACGGAACGGATGCGCTCTCCCATGGTGGCAATCGCTGGCAGGATGCCTTCTCCAAGGTGCGCATGGCCCAGGTCCAGGCAGACTCCAATGTCATCAAAGTGACCGACGGAAAGTATCTCCATCAGGTTCTCCGGCTGCGCCACTTCATTCTTCTCTAAATTTTCCAGCAGTATCTGTACGCCTAGCGGACGCGCGAATGCACGCAGATGCTCGACGGCAGTCATAGCATGCTCCAGTGTGCGCGGGCTCCACTGGTCGCCGCGTTCGCCAAGGTGCAGTATGAGATGGCGAAAGGGAATCTGCTCGGCGCTTTCCAGGGCGCGCTTCACCTCATCCATGGCGTCGATGCGGTGCGACTTTTCCACATGGACGACATTCACCATCGACCCATTGCCGCGCTCATTTTCCGCCTCCGCGCGCAGCGGCGCATGCAGCGCCCAGGCGGGAACGGGGTTGGCGTGAAACCAGTCGGCAACTTCGCGCACCTGCGGACGGCTGGTGTAATCGAAGTGCTGACGCGCCGCAAAAATCTCGATCGCTTCCGCGCCTGATTTACTCAGAATGTCCAAATGCCCGGCGTGCAGGCGGTGCTTCAAAAAAATGTGCGTGGAAATTGCTTTTAACATCGTGTGGCCGCGTTCCCAGTTCTTAAGTTACAGCATCGGCAGCAACTTAAGAACCTGGCAGGCCCTGTTTACTACCCAGCACCGAAAGCAGATGCTGTCGTCCTGAACGAAGGGCGCTGTGGCGACCGAAGTGAAGGACCTCGCGTTTCTTGTCCAGCCGCGAGGTCCCTCGCTCAAACGCTCAGGACGACAAACTGTTCGTTGCGGGAGGAATGTCATCTGGGCCGGGTGGTATCAATATCCCGCCGCTTTGCCGTAGCTGTGGCGATGGTCTTGCCCGCCGCTGAGTTCACCGGTCACCGGATTGACGGCAATGCATTCGCCATCGCTCCAATAATGCGCGCCCGCGTTCACGTTGTAGCCCATCGCCCGCAGCTTGGAGATCGTGCTCGGCGGAAATCCTGGCTCCAGATACAAAATATCCGGCAGATATTGGTGATGGAAACGCGGAGCATCGACCGCCTGCTGAATGTTCAGGCCGCCGTCGGCCACGCTTAAGAAAATGTTCGCGACGGTGGTCGTAATGCGCGGACCGCCCGGCGAGCCTAGAACCATGGCGAGCTTGCCATTCTTCACCGCGATGGTCGGCGTCATCGCGGAGAGCGGACGCTTGCCAGGGCCAATCGCGTTCGCGGGTCCCTGGATCAGGCCATACATATTCGGCACGCCCTGCTTGGACGCGAAATCGTCCATTTCGTCGTTCAGCAGAAAACCCAATACAGGTACGGTCACGCCGGAGCCAAACCCGTTATTCAGCGTGGTTGTGACGGCGACGGCATTGCCATCCGCATCGACGACAGAATAATGGGTCGTCTGGTCCGATTCATGATGCGCGACCGGCATTTTCGGCGGCGGCGGAAGAAATCCCGCAGGCCGCTGCAACGTGCTCGACGGCGTGGCCCTCTCAGGCAGAATGCTGGCGCGGAAGGCTGCCGCATACGCCGGATTCATCATTTGTTGCACGGGGATGGGCGTAAAGTCCGGGTCGCCGAGATAATCTGTGCGGTCCATATACGCGCGGCGAAAGGCTTCCGTGATGAAGTGCATCTCTGCAGGCGCGCGGTCGCCGAGTGATTTCAGATCGTACGGCGCAAGGATATTCAGCGTCTCCAGCAGGCCAATGCCGCCGCCGGAGGGTGGCGGCGCGGTCAAGATGGTGTAACCCTGGTAGCTGCCAATCAGCGGCACGCGGTCTTTTACCTGATAGCTGGCAAGGTCTTTTGCTGTGATAAGCCCCTCGCCCATCTGCATTGCGTTGGCAATCTGCCGCGCCATGTTGCCGTGGTAGAAGGTCTCCGGGTGGGCCGCAATGCGTTGCAATGTCCGCGTCAACTCCGGCTGGCGGAAGGGTTCGCCGGTGCGATAGAAATTGCCATCGCGCTGGAAGATTTTTCGCGACTCAGGAAACTTTGTCAGCAACGGATCATGCAGCTCGTTGGCTTCCTCTTCGGTCAGCACAAAGCCGTCCCGCGCCAGCCGAATGGCTGGCTGCATCACCTGCGTCAGGGTGAGCTTGCCCCATAGTTTTTCCGCCCGGACCATCCCCGCCACCGAGCCGGGGACCCCAACGCTGCGATAGCCCACGGTCGAAGCATCCGGGATCACATTCCCTTGCGCATCGAGATACATATTGGCCGTGGCCGCGCCGGGAGCTTCTTCGCGGTAATCCAGAAAATGCGCATCGCCATTTTTCAGACGGATCAGCATGAATCCGCCGCCGCCCAGGTTGCCAGCTACCGGATGCACCACCGCCAGCGCAAAGCCAACTGCAACCGCCGCATCGACCGCATTGCCACCCTTTTTCAGAATCTCCACGCCCGCATCGGTCGCGTCATGGTGCACCGTTACGACCATCGCATGCTGCGCGCGCACCGGCTGCTCGTTCTTGTAGTCGATGCCAGTGGCCAGCGTTTGCGCGGTCGCGGCGGCAAGAGAAAGGCAGAATGCAAGTGAGATACAAAGCAAGCAAATGAGGAGTTTTATATTTGGCATAAGCGCTCGTCTAACAGAAAAAGTGTAGCGCGGTTACGTCAAAAGATCAGAGCGGGTTTCTCCATCGTAAATAATGTTGCCCGTGCGATATCCATTGGCTGGATATTGGATTGGCCAAGCCTGGAAGTGACCCATTGGATCATTGGAGGCGGCACTGCATTCCCATAGAGGCGATACTGATCATAGACCGAAGCGATTTCGCACCAGGTGTCCGGGAAACCTTGCAGTCGCGCGTATTCGACATTTGTGAGCCTGCGGTACTGGCTTTGAATGTGATACCTCTCGTAGTGCCTGGACGTACTAGCCGTCACGGTGGGAGCTATTCCAGCAGTTCCAAAGATGGTATACCCCATTCTCCTGCCGCCCTCCTGATTGCTAAGTACTTCAACCCCATTAATAAGGGCATTGACTGGCTGGTTCTTGTGTATCCATTCAAGTGTCCGCTCAGTCATGTCGAAAGAGGGATCTACATCATGCTCCAAGATGTCCTCCAAGCGCATCGGAGAGGCGGTATACGCCATCTCCTGTACCGGCAGAGTTAAGACCTTCCCATTCCAGGCAATGCCCCATCATTCAAATCCTTGATCGAAAGTTATGAGATCACGTATCGATCTGGCTGACCCATCAAAATGCCAGAGCTGCCAGTCCTCGACGCATTGTGGTGTCAAGAGGGTCGAGTAGCTTGGCAGCATTTCAACAATGGTGTTTTCGCCTCGAACGCGCGAACCTACGATGATTACTCGTTCACGATTCTGCACTAGGGCGTGTTAACACTTAGCGAAGTGCCTCGACGATGAAGGCAAAGGACAGGAAGCCGAGGAAGACCACAT
>DAHUZH010000182.1 GCA_027306695.1 Acidobacteriaceae bacterium | reverse complement strand
AGGAGCGCATCTTGCGTCTGTGCGCACGGGGCAAAATTGCCATCAACCTGCGCGGCCTTGAGTATCTGCAGACCCAGCCCGGTGAAGATGACGACACGGCTTGGAAGCGGCTGCGTCCGAAGCTTTCCTATACCGGTCGTCAGCTCGACGAGGTGTTCCTGATGGAGCCCTCGGCAGTGCCGACCACTGGCGGCACCACGCCGCCTGCACCCCCTGCGGGCGGGGATGGTGGCGCTTTGTTCATAGGCGGCACAACGCCGCCGCCACCCTCGGGCGGTGATACATCAAGTGGCGGTGGTACGCTCCCGATCGGTGGCGGGATTTTCGATGGTGGTTCGACGGGCGCAGGTAGCAAGCCGCGCATCCCTCTGAGCAACCCGCCCACCTCGCCGCTGAACCTGATCGGCAAGCTCGAAGGTTGGGGAATCGGCCCTGCTTCGCCTGTCCATGAGATTCGCCTGAGTTCCACTGGTAGCGCGAACAGTCGACTCGTAGAGGCTTTGAAAATCGTCGGAGAGGTCAACAGTGAAGTGTCGATTAAGGTATTGTCCGCCACGGGTGCCCAGCTCAAGGAACTGCTCAAGAAGCTGCCGGATGGCATGACATTCGAGCTCAGCCTTGAGAAGGAGGACAATTGATGGTACTCGACGCCGGGGTAATGCATAGCCTGACCAAGGACTCTCCCGAGAACGCGTGGCGCGTCATCATCGATAAGGCCGTCGAGATTGCATCCAAACCGCTGGCCGCACGCAACGCGCCCAGCGAAGTCATCAAGCGCGACCGCGAAATCGGAGCCCTCGATCACTTCCTCTCGTCTTCCGGATGGGATCTGTGGCAAGCCTTTGGCGACACCGTCGAGCGCACCTCTGATCGCCTGGCTCGTTGGTGGGCCGAGCCCTACAGCGCCAAGGCTGTGCTGATCCTTGACGGCCTGTCGTTACGCGAATTGCCTTGGCTGCTGCAAGGAGCCAAGGAGTGCGGCTTCACCCTGCATGAGGTCTCCGCCAACGCCTCCGAGCTACCCGGTGAGACCAACGAATTCGCGCAGGCGCTGGGCTTTGGCAGCCGCAGCCAACTCCAGAACAACGGTGGCGGCCTTGCTCACAAGCTGCAACCCGCACACACCGAGTGCGTCGATATGCCGTGGAAGGACTGCGAGGGGCTGATCAATAGCGCGCCAAACTGGGTGTTCTGGCACCACTGGCCTGACAGCAAGGTTCACGACGGATCGGGCGCCGGCCAGGGACTCGACACGCTGACCCGCGACGCGGCCGACCAACTTAGCAGTGACGACTTCTGGGACTTCGTCGAGCGCTTGGCCACCGGACGGCGGGTGGTCATTACCTCCGACCACGGCTATGCAGCCACGGGCTACTTCCCCGACGCGGATGGCGAGGTTGCTCAATTCCTCAAGAAAACCTTCGCCAGCGGTCGCAGCACCACAAGCACTGGCGAAACCGGCCCATTTGTGCCGCCAGTTGCTCTCCAGATCAACAGCCCGCACGGCGCTCACCTACTGGCCCTTGGTCGCTGGAAGTGGAAAAGCCAGGGCGGCTATCCGACGTTAACGCACGGAGGCCTCTCGCTGCTGGAGGTACTGTCGCCGTTTGTTGAAATAAGCAAATGAATGACTGCTTGCATATTTTTTGGAGCAATAGCTAATGGCACAAGCTGATTTATTGGTTGACCTGCTTAAGGCCGCGACTAGCGGAGATCAGCTTGCGTTCCGAAAAGTCGCTGAAGGTCTGATCCAGGAAGAAAGGCAGAAGGGTCATCGGTTGCTGGCGGAGCGGCTGGCAACAGCTTTGCAAGCTAACGCAGTTCAATCTGTGCGACCTCCTGCCGCAAGAATGAACGGTAGCAGCGCAAGCAAAGAGTTGTTCTACGAAATTACGCCAGAGCGCAATCTGAGCAGTTTGGTGCTTCCTGAGAAGGTCAAGGTGCAGGTGCAGGAGCTTGTAGAAGAACAGCATCGTTCAGAGTTACTTCATGCACATAATTTGCGCGCCAGAAACCGAATCTTGCTTGCAGGACCACCAGGAAATGGAAAAACAACATTAGCTGAAGCCTTGGCTTCTGAATTGATGTATCCACTCATCGTCATTCGTTACGAAACATTAGTAGGGAGTTATCTTGGCGAAACCTCTAGTCGATTAAAGAGTGTACTGGACTATGCCAGAACGCAGCGCTGCGTGTTGTTTTTTGATGAATTCGAGACTCTGGGCAAGGAGCGTGGTGATACTCATGAAACAGGGGAGATAAAAAGAGTAGTGAGTTCCTTGCTGTTGCAGCTAGATGACATGCCTGACTATGTGGTGGTGGTTGCAGCCAGCAATCACCCTGAGCTTCTGGATAGAGCCGTTTGGCGGCGGTTCCAATTGCGCATTGAGTTATCAACCCCGACCCACGAGCAACTAACGCAATACATCGCCTCCATCAGTCAGCGATGCGGTGTGAATTTTGGGTATGAGCCAGAAACCCTGGCGAAACATCTGCTCGGATTGAATTTCGCAGAAACCGAAGAGTTCTGCCTTAGCGTGGTTCGCCGCGCCGTGCTCGACATGAAAACGGAAAACGCCCAGCAAGTGACCAAGCTTAAGCTGGAGCAATGGAAAGGCCGATTGAAGCCGACCGCCGATAAGAACACGGCAACAGCGAAAGAAGAAGCGGATCGCTGATGACAACTTCTCTTCCGCTGCTGGTATTCCCACAGGCAAAAACCGTCGCGCCACCCAAAGGCAATGGCTTCCCATCAAGCCGGCCCCATGTACCCGGGCATGGAAATCAGGTGGTGCGCCTGGTCGCGCAACTAACTGCAGTGCAGCAGGAATTCGACCGCTACAAAGCCAGCATTAGCAACTCTGTTGCCGGCCTGGAACCGGAAACGGTTCTGGTAATTGAAATCGCGGGGGCCGTCGACGATTTCAAACAGGCAGTTGAAGCGGTGGGGTTGGAGTGGCTCGGAGAATGGGATATCGATGATATTGAGCCGAATGATGATTTTTATAAAGAACCCAAAATTGGCACCGATTTCTTTAAAAACTATATCAAAGAAATAGCTAATCGCAATCAATCCAAGGAAATCAGAGATGCTTTGATAGAGCAAGGGTTTATTGATCGAGACGGCAAGATCATTGCCGATACGCTGTCAGGCATCACCCTCCCGGAAGTCTACGCCCATTTGGCTGACGACATTGCCGCGGCCATTGAACAGGCGAAGAAAAAGAAGCTTGCAGGGCGCTTATTCGTGTCCATGGGTAACGAAGCCGGAATGCGGGAGCTCCTGTCGCTGTGGGAGCAATGGAAAAACAACCAGGCACTTCCGACTAAAAGAACTAAATGGCGTGATGTGTTCAACCAGACGGTGCAAATTCGCCGCTGGGGTATTGAAGAGGCGCTGCGCGAGACCGGCATGCTGGATCGCTGGCGGGATTTACGTAACCCCATCAATCCTATGCAACCAATCCATTGTCAGATTGAGCTGTTTTATCGCAAATCAGAAGCGAGGCGTGCGCAAGGTGAACGCAACATTGTCGCGCTGCTTGAGGCTGCCGGTGGGCGGAAGTTGGGCAGCTTCATTGATATGCCAGCAATCGCGTTTCATGCGGTTAAGGCTGAATTGCCGGCAGAGAGTATCCAGCAGCTTTTGAGCGATCTGGATTCCGTGACCCACGATACCGACATCCAGCTCTTCAAATTTCATGGAGTCATGTACTTCCGTCCCACCGGGCAAAGCCTTGCTGTGACAGAAGATGGCGAAGGCGTTGATACTGAAATTCCCCAGGGTGAGGTTGATCTGCCACCCATTGCCGCTATTCTCGATGGCGCGCCCAATGTGCAACATCAGGCGCTGAAGGGACGTCTATTGTTTGACGACCCGGACAACCTTTCCGCGCAGTACCAAGCGGGTGAGAGAAAGCATGGCACGACGATGGCATCTTTGGTCGTGCATGGTGAGATGGTGGACGGTCAATCCGATCCATTGCAGCGTCTTGTCTATGCGCTGCCCATCATGCAGCCAGACCCCCATTCCATGAACCGGAGCGAGCACGTTCCCGACGAGGTTTTTTTCGAGGATCGTATCGCGCGTGCGGTCAGGCGGATGTTTGAAGGCGAAGGTGCGGTGCCCGCACAGGCACCCAGCGTTTGCGTCATCAATCTCTCCATCGGCGATCCGGCACGCCCTTTCATTCACACACCGAGCCCTTGGGCAAGGCTGCTTGATTGGTTGTCTTGGAAATACCGGGTACTTTTCTGCGTCAGCGCCGGGAACTATCTGGATGCCATCGACATCGGTTTGTCCGGGTCAGACTATTTGGCGTTGACCGATGTAGAAAAAGTTAATCATGTGCTGAAATGTATTCAGGCACAACTCTCCGGGCGACGAATCCTGTCTCCGGCGGAATCGATCAACGCTATTTCAGTCGGCGCAACACATTCCGATAGCGTTGAAAACTATCATCAGGGTCAGCGCACTGACTTGTTGTCCAACGCACCTCTATTTAGTCCAGCTGCACGGCTTGGACATGGGTTTCGCCGTTCGATCAAGCCGGAGATACTGTTTCCCGGTGGTCGCCAGCTTTATCGTACACCTGTGCTGGACAGCCAATCTCTTTATCATCTGGATGAGGGGCTTGGTGCGCCAGGACAGCAAGTCGCTTGGGATAGCAGTCAGGCTGGCGATTTGTCGCAAACCGTTCATACGCGAGGCACTAGCAACGCTACAGCTCTGGCCACTCGCGGTGCGGCGCGCATCTACGAAGTGCTTGATGCGCTGCGCACGGAGCATGGAGAGGATATTCCGCAAGGG
>DAHUZH010000181.1 GCA_027306695.1 Acidobacteriaceae bacterium | reverse complement strand
CCCTTCACCGCGCCGCGCGTGGACAGCATCGAGAAACTCAACAGCAATCCGGGGAGCGCGGTGGCGCGCGCCTACGACATGGTGCTGAATGGTTCGGAAATCGGCGGTGGTTCGGTGCGTATCCACCGCACTGAAATGCAGTCGGCGGTGTTCGGCCTGCTGGGTATCGGCGCGGAGGAAGCCCGCGAGAAATTCGGCTTCCTGCTGGAGGCACTCAAGTACGGCGCGCCTCCCCACGGCGGTATTGCGTTCGGCCTGGACCGTTTGGTGATGCTCATGTCGGGTGCGCCTAACATCCGGGAAGTCATCGCCTTCCCCAAGACCCAGACCGCCTACGACCCGCTCACCGACGCGCCCGGCGAAGTGGACGAAGCCCAACTCCTGGAATTGCACATCCGCCTGCGCCTGCCGGCCGCGGAAAAGTCATGAAAAACAAGTGCTGCGTACTTTGTGCTGCGTAAAAATCAGAGCTAAATTTTTTTTGCAGCACGCAGCACGCAGCACGCAGCACGCAGCACCATGCCATTTAAACGTCCCGAATCCGTGCTGGTGGTGATTTACACCGGCCATGGCGAGGTGCTGAGACTGCGCCGGCGGGAACCGCCGGATTTCTGGCAGTCTGCTGAGCGACGAGACTCCGCGCCAGGCGGCTCTGCGCGAGGTGCGCGAGAAACCGGCTTGCTGGCAGATGCCGGGCTTGCCGACAGCGGCACCGTCAACCGTTATCCGATTCATCCGGCCTGGCGGGCGAAATTTGCACCGGAGGTGAAGGAAAACACCGAATATGTATTTTCACTGCGCCTGCCCGCCATTGATGCGGTGCGGATCAATCCCGATGAACACCTTGAATACCGCTGGCTCCCGCGGGATGAGGCGGCAGAGCTCGCCGGCTCCGGCACCGACCGCCACGCCATTCTGAAATTGGTACCCGAAAAATCATAAGACCAGCTAGGGTCGCGATTCTCCACCCTTACCCCGACCCAGCCCTGTTTTGATGATTCCCAGATTAAATTTTATCAGCGCTTCCCGGTGATCGCTGTCAACCTATAGGAATTTTTGGCGGCTTAACGCGGTGCAGCACTGCCCACTCCGCATTTTCACAAATGGCTTCCTTTCCGAGGTCCAGCAGTACCTTTTGAACATGCAGAAAGGTCGCCGGGGCCTGGGGTGTTCCGAAGTTTGCTATTAGTTTATGTGCGCGCGCAAACAATGCAGCGCTGCGCGTGTACTCCTTGACATGTCTTTCCCAGCCCTGCTTTTCAGCGTAAGCGATCCACAACGCGGCAACGGCAGGCCCAGAGGCCATAAGCATTATCAGTATGTCGCGCAGGGGCGAAGGTTTCGTCACGACAACCCCATAGATGGCTACAAATACCGAAAATACCAGCGTAAGTCCGTACAGCGACCCGGCAAACCGTCTAAACAATCTGACCCGTCTCCCTTGGCGGGTGGACTGGCGCTCATAATAGGCAAGCTGGCGGTCCACCCAGAATTCATCGGCGATGCGATGTCCATCCTGTTGCGCGAACTCGATATCTGGTGGAGGCAACGTCAGCAAACCCAATATCGAATTCGGCAGCCAGCCGATGGCTGTGATATGGCGGCCAAGATACTGGTCAATAATGCTCTCCTTGATTCCCGCCAGGCGCCAGTAAATCGCCACCCTCAGCGCTTCTGCGAGAACTCGCGCATCGATAAATCGATCATCCAACCGGCGCCTGCTTAAAACCGAGTAGGCGATAGTCATGGCGATAAATGCGGCCGGGTAAACCAGCAACAGCGGCCCGCGTGGCCAAAGGTGCGTGTAACTTTCAAAGCTTAGAATCATCGTGCCGGCCAGCACGAAAATCCATTTCCATAATTTGTATGTTGTCTTTTGATATTTCTGCGAAATCAGATCCGCGGCCAAAAATGTGCGAACGATGCGGTCCGACGGGTCAATTATTTTGCTGATTACACCGGATGGCAAGAGTGTGTCCAGACTTTCCTGAATGCTATTTGGCGAAAGCGAAACCGCTTCCTTGTTAAAGACCTCTATTGAATGCAGCCACCCAAGCTGAAATTTAGGCCAGCCCCTGTCGGCCGCAGTAAACGGTACATCCCGAGTATGTTCATCACCGAAGCGCCACACGGCCGTGTAGTATTGTGGGATTATTTCGGCGTCTTGACTTGAATGGCTGTTTAATCGCGGTATTCGCAGATGCCATACCGCCTTGCCGGTTGTAAAATCCTGCGAAAAGCGCAATGGCGATGCTCTGTCCCAAGATCCAGACAATGCATATTCCACAATGTGGGCGGTGCCACCTCTGTCTGCGGCCGGTGTGCCATCCCAAAGAGCGACGATCAACTGTGAGTGTTTGACAATGTGCAAGCCGACGTTCTCGTAACAGGTATCACGGCGAGAGCCAGAGAGATCGGTGGCTTCGTTCCCTGCTTCGACGGGACGTGGCAGCGTATAAACCATTGTTGCCTGGGCTTTCAGAGCATCGAATTCGGAGAGTGTGTTCCGGAAATCCGTGCGGTACTCGGTTTCGGCCATCGGCAAGGGAACGACGAGCTCCGCGCCGTGTTCCAAAGCGACTTTAGCAACCAGGCGATCTGCGCCTTCGGCTAATGGTGAAAGCAGCCGCAGTGGCGTATGCGGATACTGTTTGCGCAGGCATGCAAATAATGCGTCTAATGACTCTTGAATACGTGGAATGTTTTCCAGCGCCAAGTCACGGTGTCCGGTCACCCCGATAACCAGCGGAAGAGGGCCGATGTCGGATCTTTCAAATGCCTGAGTTTCAACCACACCAGTCTCCGAATAGAGCCGCTAAGCAACATTGCCGGTTTTCCAACACCCGCCGCTCGGGGCTGACTTGAAATTACCCTTTGATTTAATCGTCTGCAAGCTCGAAACTGGCCCGGCTAATTATGAGGGTCATCTCATCCCCTTTGCCAATTGGGTGCTATTTCGAGCTTGTAGAACAACCCCAAGATCAGGTTTTTTTGTTTACTGATGGCTCCGAGGTCTTGACCGACGCGAGCCGTGCTTCGGCGGCTGCGACCATTGCCTTATAACGCGGGTCGTCGCGCAGGGATTCCAAATCCGGGTCAGCCTTGGCGTACGGCAAAAAGGAATCCGTGATTGTGGCGAACACGGTACTAAGCATCTCCAGTGCAGCCTCTTTGTCCTTCAATTGCACACTCAGAGCGCATGCGAAGTTGTAGCGTAAACTGAAGTTGTCAGAATCGATGAGAATGGCGCGTTTCATGCGCGCCTTGGCACGATCACCCTCACCCAGTGCCGCTAGTGCGTACGCGCTGTAATTCGTAGCTCCGGAATTGTTCGGGTCACGCGCCAATACGACCTCGGCGCGCTTGAGTATCATTTCTGCTGTGCGATGTGCGCCCGTCGCATCACCGAGAACCGTGTAACAACTGATCAACATGGAACCCGAATTCAGGTCCGCGTCCATAAGGCTCACGGCTTTTTCATAGTATCGGACGGCCTCTTCGTAGCGACGCAACTGATAGTTCAGGCGACCTGCCGAACGGTTGACTTCATAAGATTCTGGATCGAGATCAAGCGCGACCGCAACTTCTTTGGCCGCTGCATCGGTATCGCCGTCTGCTTGCAGAATCTGGGCTCTGACGGCGTGGGCCTCGGCCAACTTGGGGCCCAACACCACGGCCCGTTCTGCCGCAGCCATACCGCCATCAGATCGCACCCCTATTTCGCGTAGGCTCCTGTAACCGATGGCCATTAATGCCCAAGCCTGTGCGTAGTGTGGATCGATTTCGGTAGCGCGGGCGCACAGGTGGACAACGGCTTGTGCTGCACGCGCATCAGCCTCTTGGCCGGTCACATAGATCTGTCGTGCCATCAGGTAGAGGTCGTGGGCTTCGACATTATCGGTACCGCGCAGCTCGATGGCCTTCTTCTCTTCGGGTAGCAAGCGCAGCCTCAGCGCCTTGGCGATAGCCTGCGAAATTTCGTCCTGGATCGCGAAGATGTCGCTGGCATCGCGGTCGTAGCGCTCGGCCCAGACGTGGCCATTGTTCTCGCCATCCACCAATTGTGCGCTGATCCGCACCCGGCCGCCAGCCTTGCGCACGCTGCCTTCCAGCACGTGGCTGACCTTGAGTTCGAGCGCGACCTTGGGCACATCCACGTTCTTGCCCTTGTACATGAAGGCGCTGTTGCGTGAGATGACACGCAGCGCAGAAACCTTGCTCAGGTCGGTGATGATGTCCTCGGTTATGCCGTCACTGAAATACTCCTGCTCAGGATCGCCGCTCATGTTAGCGAACGGGAGTACGCAGATCGAGAAGCGCTTGGAATCCTTGTCCGAAGGTGATGACGCCGTAGCACTTCCGGGCTTTGCAGCTTGCGCTGCCTGCGAGCGCGCGATCATCGCGCCGAGCGCATTCAGGCATTCCTGCACAGCAGGATGAGACGCATCCTCGCGCCAACCGTCGAGGTCGGTGGTATGGATGGCGCGCACGTCGATCGGCAGGCGTGCCTGATCGAAGCGCACCGGCACCAGGATGCCGCGTTCGGCGGCATCGCGTGCCTCGCCGCGCACCCAGCGCGAGACAACTGATGTCGGCGTCCACACCACCAGCACCGCCTTGGCGGCCGTGAGTTCGGAATCGATCTGGTCGTCGAACTCCTGTCCGGGGCTGATTTCGGGGTCCCACCACACGGACCAGCCCTTGGCCTCCAATGCAGCGACCAACGGCGCGACACGCGTCTTGTCTGTGCGGGCATAAGAAATGAATACGTCAGCCACGGCTGTCAATCAGAAGTTTGGTCGCCGTAATATGGCTATGCTTTAACTCATGCAAGATGCAGTACAAGTT
>DAHUZH010000180.1 GCA_027306695.1 Acidobacteriaceae bacterium | reverse complement strand
TCGCTTTTACACCTACGAAACGTTAGTGGGGTATTTTTTGCAGGCCGCCGCGCACTCTGGGACGGACATCGTCATTCTCGACCGGCCCGATCCATTGAATGGCTCGTTCGTGCAGGGGCCTGTTTCGGATGCGGACCACGCGAGCTACACTAACTTTATGCCTCTTCCCGTGCGCCACGGCATGACGCTCGGGGAACTGGCGCGGTACTTCAACGGAGAAGACCACCTTGGCGCGTCACTGACTGTGGTCCCAGCCAAGGGATGGCAGCGCGGGGACTGGTACGATTCCACTTCGCTGCTCTGGGTCAATCCTTCGCCGAATCTGCGGAATCTGGACGAAGCGACTTTGTATCCGGGTGTCGGCATGATCGAGACGTCCAACATTTCCGTGGGCCGCGGCACCGACACGCCATTTCAGTGGATCGGTGCGCCCTGGATCGACTCGGCACAACTTGCTGCGGCTTTGAACAAGCGCTTCATCCCCGGTATTCGCTTCGTGCCGGTAGAGTTTACGCCGCAGGCCCCATATCCGTACGCAGGCCAGCTTTGCCATGGCGTGGGGTTTGTCATCATGAATCGCAATGCGCTGGATGCACCGGAGATGGGATTGGAACTGGCCTCAATGTTGCACAAGCTGTATCCGGCCCAGTTCCATCTGGACTCCATCCATATTCTGGTGGCAAATCGGGCGACAATGGAAGCGCTCGACCAGCAGCGCGATCCGCAGAGCATCGCCGATACCTGGCGGCAGGGAATTGAACAGTTTGAGCTGAGACGAAAGCCCTACCTGCTGTACGGCGAGCCGTAGAGCGTTTGCTGCAGACTGCATTCTCCCTGCAAAAGAAGAAGTAATAGAAACGTCTAATCCCTGCAGAAGAGCTTAATTAATCCCTTTACCTTTAGCATGTCTATCTGGAGGAGGTGGCTCTTCCAATGGAAGATTTGGGCAAACCCCTTGTGATATCCAGCTCGACCCCAAGGGTGAAATGATTAAAATGCTGATGGGTGGTCCCACTTCTTTATGATGTAGCTTGATTTCTTTTTCTACGATGCATTTTTCTGTAGCTGTGGGATTGACAGGCAAATACGTTTTGCATTGCTCGTACCCGTCAGACTCACCATTTACGAGTAAATTAGAGTCGTTTGGGAATGGTTGTTCTGAATTATTACATTGGCTCTTGACCAGCTTGACCTTAATCTTACCAGGAATGAATGGCGGAATGGCAGCAAGTCCAGCTCCGCACAAAGTGGCTGAATTATCAGTTTCAAATCCGGCAAACGTTACTGAAAGGCTTAATGCATGCATAGAAGCAAAATACTTCATTTTGTTAGGGTGATCTTTGCTCCAAGCATTCCAGTACACAACTAGCTTTGGCTGAATGCGCTCTTCAAAATCGTTGAAAGATGTCTGTATGCCATGCGTAGCCCTGTAGGATTGTTTCACAATCTGAGGAACACTAAATTTGTAATTAGAGGCGTCGAGAATCCCTGCTACCGTAAAGTAAAGGCGACCGACCTCAAAGATTTTGCAAATGGGTTGCGAGAAGTTATATAGCTTTGAATCCGCAGCAAGATAAATCTTTTTTTGATATAGCATGCTGGCCGTTGTGGTCGCATGGGCATCGTAAGTGCTAATCGGATTAAATACTATAAAACAAGCGACTAATAGACCGATCAAGCACTTATCTCCATAATAAGAGTGCCTTATAGTCATCGCCGCCAGAATGGCCATTTGTCTCTCAGTGGCCGAGCCTTCCATCTTAAAAAATTTATCCTGGTGAGCGCGCTGGGACTCGAACCCAGGACCCACGCATTAAAAGTGCGTTGCTCTACCACCTGAGCTACGCGCTCTCACCTTCTTAAAATTATCACAGCGAACACCCTTCTCTGCGCGGAGACGGACGGCGTTTTTGAAAATAAAGTGCACCGACGCGCCATCATTTTTCCGCAAGCAAAAATTATTTTTGTTTACAAGGCCGCAAAGTTTGCTAATCTCTTGGCAGAATTCCAGCAGTTTATAGAATTTTTCGCGGCCGCCTCGGCGGCTTGCGTACTTGTGTCATTCTTGTTTTGGTCTTCGGAAATTTTTCGGTACGAATTTAGTGACCGGAGGAGAAAGAAATGCTGCAGGATGGGAATCAGTAGGCAAACCTCCAGGCAAAAAAAGCGGCGGAGGGCTGGTTTCATCATGATCTTTCATCGTACGACCCGCTCAATGTAGGGAGGAACCATCGCATGAGTCGCAGAGTCTACAAATTCATGTTGAAGACGCTGAAAGAGGTTTCGTTCGTCGGTACGCGATATTATCCCGTGGACATCGACCCAAACCTGTCGCCGTACACAACGGTGCTGGCGACGATCTGGGATGAAGACCACATGGTCGGCCAAGTCAACCAGACGGAAATCCTGGCGTGGTGGTCGGAGGCTTATCAGGAGCCAAAACAGTTGACCTCTGGCAATTGCGGAGAACTGGAAGCGGAAGACCACACAGTCATTCCAGAACAAAAATCCAACGGTGTGCTGCTGACGAAGAACACCTGAACCGCAAAGATAAATTCTGCCAACTTTGGCTGACGGAAGAGGTGTGTTTGGCCTGTCGCAGGGTGTCCTCCGGCACCTGCGGTCCTATCGTGCCCCTTCATCCTCGCAGTCCTGCGACGCCCCTGTTAAACTTGACGGTTTGCTGGGCAAATCATAATGACTGCTACCAACTTCAAGATATCCTCGACTTCCGACGCTTTTCGGCACACTGCGACCGACACTATGCAACTGGTCGGCAACACTCCCATCGTGCACCTGGGGCGTATTTCGCCCAAGGATGGCGCGGGGATTTATGCCAAGCTGGAATTTCTGCAACCCGGCGGAAGCATTAAAGACCGCGCCGCGCTGGGCATGATTCTCGATGCCGAGCAGCGGGGCGTTCTGCAACCCGGCGGCACGGTCGTCGAGGCGACGGCGGGCAATACCGGCGTGGGCCTAGCGTTCATCGGCGTGCGGCGCGGCTATAAGGTGGTCCTCTTTGTGCCGGAGGGGTTCGCAGAAGAAAAATGCATTTTGATGCGCGGCTTCGGCGCGACAGTTGAGCGTACACCCGAAGACGAAGGCATGCAGGGCGCGATTCGACGCGCGCTCGATCTTGCCCGTTCGACACCCGGCGGTTGGATGGCGCGGCAGTTTGACAATCCTGCGAACCCGGAATTTCACGCCCGCACGACGGCGCAGGAGATTCTCGACCAGATGGAAGGTCGCATCGATGCCTTCGTCACCGGTGTTGGCACGGGAGGGACGTTCAGCGGCGTGGCCCGGCGATTGAAGCAGGAGCTAGGCCGAGTGTGGACGGTGGCCGTCGAGACCGAGGGGTCTGTTTTGCAAGGTGGGCCTGCGGGTAAGCATAAGGTGGAAGGCATCGGAGTCAGCTTTATTCCGAAGACATTCGATGCTTCGGTATGCGACGCCATCGTGCGTGTGAGTGACCACGATGCTTTCCAGATGGTGCGACGGCTGGCGCTCGAAGAAGGAGTGCTCGGCGGCTCCAGCGCGGGCGCGAATGTCTTTGCGGCTGTGGAGCAGGCGCGCGCCATGCAGCCGGGGCAGCGGCTGGTTACGATCATTCCAGATTCCGCCGAACGCTATCTGTCGAAGAACATCTTCAATGGCGGATTGTGAAAATTTCCGCAAAATAGCTTTCCACGACGTCTTCTACAAGCGCAACACAACTCCAGAGGGACATAGGCATGGCTGAAAAGAAAAAAGGCTTCTCGACGCGCGCAATCCACGATGGTCAGGCGTCCGATCCATTGACTGGTGCGGTGAATGTTCCCATCTACGCCAGTTCAACGTATGTGCAAGAGGAGATCGGCAAGCACAAGGGCTATGAGTATTCGCGCGTTTCCAATCCGACACGCACGGCCCTGGAAGAAAATTTCGCCTCGCTGGAAAGCGGGACCTCCGCGCATGTGTTCGCCAGCGGCATGGCGGCGATTACCGCGCTCTGCACCATGATGAAGACCGGCGATCATGTTGTTTGCAGCGACAATATGTACGGCGGAACGACGCGCCTCTTCAACCAGGTGCTGGTGAATTACGGCCTGGAGTTTACCTATGTCGATACTTCCAATGCGGAAAATGTCGAGCGTGCGATTCGTCCGAGCACCAAGCTGGTACACATCGAGACGCCGACGAACCCTATGATGGCGCTGACCGACATCCGCGCAGTCGCGGAGATTTGTCATCGTCACGGTGTCGAATTGAGCGTGGACAACACATTCATGTCGCCGTACTTTCAGCGGCCCATTGAGTTAGGCGCGGATTTGGTGATGCATTCTACGACAAAATTTTTGAATGGCCACTCTGACGGCCTGGGTGGCGTCTTGATTGGTACGAAACCGCAGCACGCGGAGACATTTGCCTTCGTCCAGAAATGCACCGGCGCCATCCTTTCGCCGTTTGAGTGCTGGCTGTTGCTGCGCGGCGTAAAGACGCTGGCGGTGCGGATGCGCCAGCATGATGCAAATGGTCGCAAGGTGGCAGAATGGCTGGACCAGCACGCCAAGGTGAAGAAGGTTTTTTATCCCGGTTTACCAGACCATCCTCAATATGAACTGGCGAAACGGCAGATGGCGGGCTTTGGATCGATGCTCAGCTTCGATCTGGGATCGCTCGCTGCGGCGAACCGGATGCTGAAGAAAGTCCATATTTGCGCGCTGGCGGAATCGCTCGGCGGAGTGGAAACGCTGATCTCGCATCCGGCTTCGATGACCCATGCCGCCATCGGAGAAGAAGGCCGCCGCAAGCTCGGCATCACCGATGGCCTGGTCCGCATTTCCGTGGGAATTGAAGATGTGGAAGATATTCTTGCGGACCTGGAACAGGCGTTGGATGCGGTTTAGAGCATTTTGTTAGTTGCTATAGAGTGCCGAAGCGGAGCCGGAACCAAGCTTGAGCATTTTCCGGGGTGATTTC
>DAHUZH010000017.1 GCA_027306695.1 Acidobacteriaceae bacterium | reverse complement strand
TCTGCAAATCCTGGACATAAGAACCCCAGCGCTTCAGACTGAATCCAACCCATCAAACTCCGGAACCATACAGCTAGGGCACCCGGTTCCATCGTCATTGAGCGCTGGTTGCCATCCAGCCATGCAGGTGCAGCCAGTTCTGCAACAGGACCGGCCACATCTGCAATTGCGGATTGTTTTGCCCCAGTCCTGATCCATGTTGCCCTTGCTCAAAAATGTGAAGCTCTGCGGGAACGCCAGCGCGCAGCAGCGCTTCATAGAACAGCACGCTGTTCCTCACTGGCACGACGGGGTCGTTGGTGGTGCTGAATAAAAATGTTGGCGGTGTTAGCGGCGTCACCTGGGTTTCATTCGACAATTCATTTTCCAGCATGGGATTGGGTTGCTCACCCAGCAGCATGTGGAGGGAACCGTTATGGGTGATTCCCGGTTGCATGCTGATGACAGGGTAGGCAAGCACCATGAAATCAGGCCGGCTGCTGACTTGCTCGATGGGGTCCACGGCCTTGGAATTTCCACCGTCAAAGTGCGTGCCCGCTGTGGAAGCAAGATGGCCGCCAGCAGAAAATCCCCAGATGCCGACGTGGTTCGGATCGATGCCTTCTTCGGTTGCATGGGTGCGCACATAACGAATGGCGCGCTGCGCATCGAGCAGTTGCGCCGGGTGATGATAGCGTGGACCGAGCCGATAGGTCAGTACAAACGCGGCGACTCCCCGCTCGTTCAACCACTGCGCGACCTTCGTTCCTTCCTTGTCGGTGGCAAGATGTTCATAGCCTCCGCCAGGACAAATTACGATGCCGGTGTGGGTTGGATTCTGCGCGGGCAGATACGGCGTAATCGTGGGCTTGTCGAGATCGGTCGCGCCCAACGCTCCCGGCGCGCCGTTCGGCCAAAGCAAAATTGGAGTTGGTGTGGCGCTCGGGCTGGATTGGGCAGCCAGAAACGATGCACAGCAAAACAGGACAGCCAGCGAGACGCGAAGGACAGCAGTGGGACGCATGATTTATTGCTTCGCCTCCGACAGGACAGACACGCCATACTGCGGCAGCGTAACCGACAGCACCGGGCCGCCATGCAGCACATCTTGCATGGAAGCGGCCAGGGGCACGGTTTGCGGATTCGACGAAAAATTCACCAGAATGAAGACGGTGTGGTTTTTCCCATAGCGTGGATCGACTTCGACACCGGTCGGAACGTTGGCGAGCGGAGTATTTACGCCGCTCATGCCGGTCATCCATTGCGCGAGCTTGGCCATCCCGGCCTCATCCATCCAGACTCCAACGTAGGTGATGCTGCCTTTGCCGACTTTGCGGGTGATAATCGCGGGCTTTCCGTCGAGCCAGCCATTGCTCTTGCCGTAGGTCGCGATCACCTGCGTATCGGGCGAACTGGTGCTGAGCAACTCCGCCCACAGCTTGCTGGTGTTGTCGCCAAACTGCCCGGTAACGGCGACGGGATTTTCCAGGGCGTAATACTGTTCGACTCGTCCGCCAAGCAGTGGAACCAGCGGGCCGGGCTGCCGTTCCGTCTGCAAACCGTTGTCATTGTTCTTCATTCCAAATCTTTGACCTAGAACAAGATGTCCACCATTCTTCACGTAATCAACGAGGTTTTTCGCGGCTGCCTTAGAGAGCACATTCAGCCCTGGCGCGACCACCAGTTTGTATTGGCCGAGCGGGACTGTCGGCTGGACGATGTCGATCGACTGCGCAATATCGTGCAATGGCTGGTAGTAACTGAGCAGCTCGGCGATGGGATCGTAATTCTTGTTATGTCGCTGCCAATCGATCGCCCACACGCTGCCATAGGTGTGCAGGATCGCGACCTGGGATTTTGGCGATGTCCCGGCCAGCGCCGGACCGGCCTTCGTGAATTCCTTTCCCAATTCGGCCACCTCGGGGTACAAGGGAACGGGCGTCCCGTCGGCACCGACAAGCGTCCCGTGATATTCCTCCTGTCCGTTCAGCGCGCTGCGCCACTGCCAGTAGCTCACAGCGTCGGCCCCGTGGCCGACATTGTGCCATGCCATGGCGCGGACTTCGCCTTTGTTCAGGTCGTTGTTGACCGGCGCCCAGTTCACATGGCCAGGCTGCGTTTCCATCACCCAGAAGTTCTTCTGTTTGAAGCCGCGCGTCAGATCGTCAGTGGAACCATTTTTGTAGGGGTTCAGATGTCCTTCGCCGACATAATCGTCCCACGCGGCCAGGTCCAGGTCCTGCGCGACCACGTAATGGTTGTACCCCTGGAACCATCCCATCATATTGGTGGTGATGAATTGGCGCGGCGCGGTGTACTGGCGGATGGCATCGAGCTGGTTCTTCTGGTAGCTGCGCCAGGTGTCGCTCACGAACCGCTTCCAACTCAACAGTAGGCCGGGATTGCCATACTTCGTTTCGATGGGAATCTGGTTCCAGTTGCTGTAGGTCTGGCTCCAATACGCGGTGGTCCAGCGGGTATTCAGATTGTCCAGCGTGCCGTAGCGATTTTTCAGCCAGCTTTGGAAGTCCGCACGCGTCTGCGGGTCAAAAGAAACCTGTGAATATTCGTTGTCGATCTGCCAGCCGATGACGTAAGGGTTGTGGCCGAAGCGCTGCGCCATGCGGCTGGCGATGTCGCGGGCCAGCTCGCGGTACTTCGGGTTGTCCCAGTTGAACTGCTGGCGGTTGCCGTGCTCGGCCTTGCGACCGTCTTCTTCCGTGCGCAGGGTCTCGGGATATTTCTGCGTCAACCATGCCGGAGGCGCAGCTGTGGGTGTGCCGAGCACGGTGTAGATGCCATGCTGGCTGGCTTCATCGATGGCGCGTTCCAGCCAGCCAAAATGATAATCGCCCTCGGCAGGCTCCATGGTGCTCCAGGCAAATTCGCCGACCCGTACAAAGTGGATGCCGGCCTTCTGCATCAGGTCGAGGTCGGCTTCCCAGCGCGCTTCCGGCCACTGTTCGGGATACCACGCTGTGCCCAGCAGAAGCGGCGGCGGGGCAGCAGAATGATTCGCGGCGGGTTTAGAAGATTTCTGGGCGAATGCAATCGAGACGGAAGCTGCGAAAAGAAGGCACACAGCCAGAGAGAAAATTGCGAATCGTAGCGGAGGCGGAATTGTTTTCATTGTGTATCCCAAACGGATTGAAATGGTGCTGCAATTTCTGCCAGTGGATGAGGTGCAAATTGCATTCGTGACCCATAGTAACCGATTGCATCGCGGCTGCAAATGGAGCGCGTGTTTCATGCATGCTTTGCTCCAAAGCACGCTCGACACACATGCAGTTGCATGATAATCTCATTAGTTTTCTTTATGGGGTAAAAATGAACACGAAAGCACGCGAAGAAACGGGCGTATCGGCGGCACAGTTCCACCAATATACCGATGAGCAGCGGCAGTTGCGCAAAGAAGTCCGCGACTTTGCCGCGCGCGAGGTTGCTCCCAATGTGATGCGTTGGGATGAGGCGAGCGAATTTCCCGGGGACCTAGTGAAGGAATTGGGGCGCATGGGCCTGATGGGCATTATTTTTCCGCCGGAGTATGGCGGTTCCGGCCTGGGCTACGTGGAATATGTGATTGCCATCGAGGAATTGTCGCGCGTGGATGGCTCGGTGGGCATCATCGTGGCATCGCACAATTCGCTGGCAACCAATCATATTTTTCTGGCGGGCACGGAAGAACAGCGCAAAAAATATGTGACCAGGCTGGCCAGCGGAGAGTGGCTGGGCGCGTGGGGGTTGACGGAAGCCGGTTCCGGTTCCGACGCTGGCGGAGCGCGCACGACTGCGGTCAAGAAGGGCGACCGTTGGGTGTTGAACGGGAATAAGACCTTCATCACGAATGGTCATTACGCCGATGTTGCAGTTGTGATTGCTGTCACCGATAAATCGAAAGGCACGCACGGATTGTCCGCCTTCGTCGTGGAAAACGGGACGCCGGGATTTCGTCCGGGCAAGAAGGAAAATAAACTCGGCCTGCGCGCCAGCGATACCTCGGAGCTGATCTTTGAAGACTGCGAGATTCCGGCGGAAAATCTTCTGGGCAAAGAAGGCGAAGGCTTCGTCGATTCCATGCGTGTGCTCGACGGCGGCCGCATCTCGATTGCGGCGTTGTCGCTCGGCATTGCGCAAGGGGCGTTCGATGCGGCGCTGAAATATACCAAAGAGCGCAAGCAATTCGGCAAGGCGATCAGCGAGTTTCAGGGCATCCAGTGGAAGATTGCGGACATGGCCACGCAGCTCGATGCGGCCAAGCTGCTGACCTTCCGCGCGGCGCAGATGAAAGATGCTGGCATGAAGACGACGCTGGAGTCCTCGATGGCCAAGCTGCATGCGAGTGAGGTCGCGGTGAAGATTTGCGATGAGTGCGTACAACTCCACGGCGGCTACGGCTTTATCAAGGATTATCCAGCGGAGAAGTTTTACCGCGACGTGAAGCTGTGTACCATCGGCGAGGGGACCAGCGAAATCCAGCGGATGGTGATTGCACGGGAAGTGCTGAAGAAGTAGCGGCCACTGCACGGGCCATACAAAAATTGCTGGGCCGAATTTGCATCGCAATTTTGAACAGCGTTAGCATCGGCCTATGCTGACGATTCGAGTGATGCCGGGGTGGTGCTGGGTTTGCGGCGTTTCTACTTCAACCCCTCGCTTTCACGCGATACGACCCTACTTTCTAGAGAAAGCGACGGCAAAAAAGGGGATACAGTGTCTGACTGGACGATCAAAACACGCAGGTGATTTGCTTTCGGGTTCGTCCGCACACAATATTTTTTGATGCAGCTACACGAATGACTTGCCAACATGGCAGGTGTCTGGATACAACCAACATAGTGCGTCAGTAGAAATCGTCCTTCCGGGACGAATGACTCATCGGAGATGATCATGAAATGTTTGGCATTCATCCTTGCACTTGGCAGTATCACAACATTTGGCGCTGCCCAAACCACTAAAACACAAACGCTCTCTGGCTATATCAGCGATTCAAAGTGCGGCGCTATGCACATGGATAATGGCCTGGGCTGTGTGAAGAAATGCATTGAGAATGGGTATTTTCCGGTTTTCGTCGATGCCCAAAAGAAGGTGTGGGCGATTGAAAACCCCTACGCCGTGAAAGATTACTACGGCTACAACGTGAAGGTAGTTACTGAAGTGAATCCGTCCGGGAAGAGCATCCATGTGGACAAGATCACAAAGACGGGCGGCGTACTGGGTGGCATGAAAGACGGCATGCCCATGTAAGTGGGGGCCTGCTTGCCGCGTATCAGAATCGCGCTGGGGTGAAGGCATCCAGCGGCACGTCGGGGAATTCTCCCAGCATGGATTGGGCCATCAAGCGCGCGGTAACTGGGGCGAGCAGGATACCATCCCGATAATGTCCGGTGGCGTGCCAACAGTGTTTGGTTCCAGCGGCACCCAAAATCGGTAAGCCATCCGGTGTCCCTGGGCGCAGTCCCGCCCAGCTTTCCACCTGCATTGGAGCGGTGGCTTCCGGAAGCAGACGGAGCGCGGCGTCGATCATCTGCTTGATAGATGATTCCTGCACCGTTTCATCGAAACCTACATGTTCCAAGGTGGCGCCAATTGTCACGCGACTGTCTCCGCGTGGAATCAGGTAAATCCCTGGCACGCGCACCACGCAGCGCAGACGTTCAGGCGGACACCGCAGATTGGCCATCTGGCCCTTGACCGGCACAACCGGTAAACCACCCAGTCGCGGTTCGCCAGCCCAGGCCCCGCAGCAATTCACGAACATGCCTGCGGCGATGCGTTCTCGTTGTGTTTCCACAAGCACGCCATGTGCCGTGCTCTCGACACCCACGACGGCAGTCTCTTCGACCAGCATTCCGCCGGCTGCACGCAAAGCTTCTGGCAGTGCTTCGCGGAGGTCGTTTGGATCGAGGCTGCCCTCTTCCAGCCATTTGAAACTGTGACCAGTGGCGTCGAGCCCAGGCGCAAATTCAGCGATTTCCGCCGCCAAAGCGTCAGTAGATACGCGCTCCGACTGGACCTGCTGGAGCGTCCATTGGGTGCGCAGCGGCACATGCCGGCCAGAGAGCAACTCAATACGATCCAAATACGATGGGTAGAGCGCCCAACTGAGAATGGCGAGCGGTAACAGTTCAAGAGGATTTTGCGGGTCGTTCACCGCCAGCATTCCGCCTGCGGCCCACGATGCGGAGCTCATGGCCCGATGCCGCTCAAGCACAGCAACCGAGAGTCCGCGCTGCCGCAATTCCAATGCAAGCGACAATCCAATGATGCCTCCGCCGGCGATTACAATATCGGTGGCATGCCCCCCACTCGGTTTAGCCATGTCGCTCACTGTATGAAAATCTCGCGGCAATCATTGGCGACATACATGTGAATCAGTAAGTCGAGCGCTAAAAATACGGTGAAGCGCAAGAACATCGTCGAGACTCAATCGGCCTCAATGACGATCTTTCCAGAGATGCTCTGGAGCTACTTGTGGACCATTCTGCCGTTAACTTCAATTGAATACATTTCTGGCACATGTCCGGTGACAACCATCACACGAATATGTGCATCTCGTCACATACAGCAGCGAAATATCGATAGATATGATGTTGTTGAGGAACCCAATGTCCAGTTCTGCGGACAAACAAGAATGGCGTAGCTTTGTCCCTGTAGATTGGAAGGGAAGAAATTCCTCATGAAGGCTCTTTCGGGAAACTGAGGTAGTTGCAATGGTAAAAGGATGGAAAGTTGGCCATCGTTTTTTGATAGGACATGGTATTTTTGCGCTATGTCTCGGAATGGCGCTTTGTTCCCTGGGTTCCTTCATGACACGTCCAGGGGCTGAGGCCTTTGGTTACATCCTAGCTGTATTTCTTACGGTCATGTGTCTGCTGGGGCAAACCCTTGTAGGCTGCATCGGGATGTTGGCAAATGGAACATGTCGCCGTCGCGAGTTTTCCATTTACTTCTGGGTCGGAGTATTTTCTGTTGTTTTCTGGCTGGCTTTTTGGCTGGACCGGTTAGCTCCTCTGGATATACTCGTTCTGCTTGCTGGATTGTATGGTCTCTTTTGGAGCATGTTGTATGTGGGGCTGGCTTTGCATTTGCAAACCTATCCAGAAAAAGCAGGCATGCTGTGTGTTCTTGCAGGGACAACATCCGCCATTGGAATTATTCTGTCCACACAATCCAACCTTAGCGACGTTAGCGCCGTGACAGCGGTTGCTTGCTACATAACGTGGATTGGGATCCAGACTCTCCTGACTGCTCCGTACCTATTTCGCAATTGGGAAGACCGAACGGCAGGAGGAATGTTTTCCGATGGTCGAATGCAACAGGAACCATATCGACCTGCCTGAAAAATCGAAAGAATATTGAGATATACACTTCCATAGCCATAATTCTCATACTCTTCTGCCTGTCTTAAGAACGCACATTTCAAAGGGATACTCAGCTTCAGAATGTCCATGTTCGGTGGTCCTGTTGCTGTCCATGGCCTATGTGATGGCCATCACATAGGCCCGTGATATCTGTCATGGCCTCTTGGTAATGCAGACGCTAATCTGCGATGTACTCATAAACCGAAATAGTTCAGAGCGGGTGTCCCGGAAACAAGGCCAGATAGAGCACGGTAGGGAGGAACTGTCAGCAATGGGTCAGAAAATCAGTGTGTCTTTTGTCAAAACGCTCTTAATTACGGGCATTTTGATAGCAATTCAAGCGTCAACACCGCGTGCAATGGCGATCCCCGCCTTCGCCAGGAAATACCATACCGCTTGCCCTACCTGCCACAACAATTGGCCCGAACTTAACGACTTTGGACTGGCATTCAAAGAAAATGGCTTCAAGTTTCCGAAGGACGATGAGGATTTTCTCAAAGAGCCACCTCTTATGCTGGGTGCCCCGGCGCAAAAAGAGGCTTTTCCCCATTCCATCTGGCCGGGAGAACTTCCTATTCTTCCGATCTCATTCCGTTATTCCGGTTACTTTAACTACAATAGCCCTCAACCGTCCGCAATTATTGCGGCAGATGGCTTTGTCCCTCAAACGGACATATTTCAACCCAATACATTCACGATCATTGCCGCAAGCAGCCTTGGGCCGTCCCTTGAATTCTGGATTGATGACGACATTGCCGCAGGCGGTTCCGGGGCTGACGGAGGCATGGGAGATGCCTATATCAAGGCAAACAATTTCATTGGATATTACCTGCATGTCCCAAAGAACGACCTTAATGTCCGGTATGGACAGTTTGAGCTCGATCTTCCTTTTACCCAGGCTCGTACGATCAACCTGACGAATTATGCAATTTACGATGAGACGGCCTATGTGAATCCCACAGGCAATGGCCCGCTCGCTGGCACGACGGCCAATCCGTTTACCTTTGCATCGCCTCAGCGTGGGATTGAGTTTGGCGGGTATCCGCACCAAGGCTATACCTGGTGGACAGTCGCCGTCGTGGACGGAGAGAACGCTTTGTACGGGACCGCACCCTTGTCCGCGCGCAATTCCAAAGATGTCTATGTCAATTTCTGGCAGGGCTGGAATCTGGAGAGAAATCCAGCAATCCGCAAGCAAATTCAGGCCTCTGGTCCGACTGGCATTCATGACCACACCTGGATAAAGTTCAACGCCTTCGGATATTTCGGAGACAATGCACTCAACCAGGGAGGGGCCCTGTACGCAGGGCTGCCGACGATTCACGAGCCCTTCTATCGTGCCGGTGGCGCGTTCGATTACAGGTTCCGCGGTGATTTTGAACTCTGGGGCCTTATGGAACATGCCCATGATTCCAATGAGGCCCTGAACGCAACCAGCACGGGTTTTGTGTCGGCCACGCCGGTGACATTTTCCGGCGGCTTTCTTGAGGCAGAGTACTGGTTCTATCCGTGGCTTATCGGTCTGATGCGCTATGACGGCGTGAATTCTCCTACGGACCGGTTAAATGGGGTATCCCGCTACGACACGCGGAGCATTTACAGCCCTGGATTGCAAATCTTGGTGCGCCCTAACATCAAGATCGAGTCGCAGTATTCCTTTAGTTACCAACAGCCTGTTCCAGGAACCAATGCGTTCTATCGTGCTAACCAGTTCATATCGGGGATCGATTTTGCATTTTAACAACGCAGCATCGAAACTATTTTACGCAACACAACTACTTAAAGAGGAGATATAGAAATGACTAACTTAAAGAGGATCTTTTTACCGGCCATCGTTTTTCTTACCCTGGGATCTCTCGCGAGTTTTGCCTGGGCTGGAGATGTGAAAGGAAAGGTCACAGCGCAGGGAATGCGTTCTCCGGAGAACATTGCCGTTTACATCGACAGCATACCGGGTAAAACATTTCCTCCGCCAGCACAGCATGCAGTCATGGACCAGCACCATCTGGCATTTGTCCCGCATGTACTTGTTGTCCTTAAGGGAACAACGGTCGACTTTAAGAATGAGGACCCGGTCGGCCACAACGTATATTGGCCAGCCATCAACCGCAACCGCAAACTGGCGCACAATATGGGCACATGGCCACAAGGAATTTCAAAGCCATTCACTTTCGATGTGCTGGGCGACGTTCCACTGCTCTGCAACGTCCACCCCGAAATGTCCGGCTACATAGTTGTTGTGCCTACACCGTACTTTGCGCTGACTGACAAGGAAGGCAATTACACAATAAGCAATGTTCCGCCTGGCCAGTACACACTGAAGACATGGAGCGAAGAAGCCAAGCCTTCGACGCAGGCAGTAACAGTGGGGGCAGGCGCTGCGAACGTCAATCTGACAGTGAAGAAATAGTGCATCGCGAAACCGAGGTATTGGCATGGAAGTTGCGGGGACGATGGCAAGGCAATGGAGCAGGCGATTTTACCGCAGTTTATTTGGATCTGCTCTGGATGAATTAAACAGCTTGCCATAAATATGTTGTTCTCAGTACCGCAACTTCCCGAGAGGGGTATGGCCATGAGTAATTGCAAGAAGTTCGTTGCGCGGTCCGTTATTTTGATCTTTGTAGCAGCACTGTCGAGTCTTTCCTGGGCTGGAGATGTGAAAGGAAAGGTCACAGCGCAAGAAATACGTTCTCCGGAAAATATCGTTGTTTACATCGATAGCATTTCGGGGAAGACATTCCCACCGCCGGTGCTACATGCGGTCATGGACCAATCCCGGATGAAATTCGTCCCGCATGTGCTTGTTATTTTGAAGGGGACCACTGTGAATTTCCTCAATGATGATCCCGTTCAACATAACGTATATTGGCCAGGCATCAATAACAACCATAAGCTGGCCCACAATATGGGTACCTGGCCACAAGGAATTGTGAAGTCATTCACCTTTAATGAACTGGGCGTAGTTCCATTGCTCTGCAAGGTCCACTCCGAGATGTCTGGCTACATCGTTGTCGTGCCGACGCCATATTTTGCTGTAACGGATAAAAATGGCAACTACACGATCAAAAATGTTCCTCCAGGCCAGTACACATTGAAGACATGGAGCGAAGAAGCCAAGCCTACAACACAGGTGATTGCTGTCCGAGCCAGTACGGGCACCGCAGTCAAACCTGGCTGCAACTGCTCCCCCTGCAACTGCATTACAAGGCCGACAACGGAAGTCAACCTCACCGTGAAGCAATAGGCGTTGAGCGATGGAGATTGTGCGTGGATATTATCGACAAAGTTATAGACCTGAGCGGGCTGAGATTCGCTTTCCGATGCAAGCAAGTCCGTCCAATCTGCCGAAGTTGTATACAGTACGCTACGCCCTCGCTGAGGAGCAGGCATGTCAGCTAAGCAAATACAAAAGGTCATCGCCTGGATACCGCATGCATTCGCTGTCTGTATCGCCATTCTGTTGCTCCTGATCCTATGGCAGGGGAGAACGGATTGGCGTGAATGGAAACAGTACAAGCGAGGTCCGGTTCGAGTCGCTTCCATGCGGCCTGGCACGCTCGCATGGAAACAGCCAGTCCTACCGGCGCAATACGCGCAAGGTAGCTGTGGCGCATGCCATCGAGAAGACCTTCCTCAGACGCCTCGGCTCAACCATGGCCGGCAGTTGATCGTAAAGTTCAATTGCATCGGGTGTCATAGGCTTCAGGACATCGACCGTCCTGCCATGCTGGGCCCCGACCTGACCAGCGTGGGAACCAAGGTAAGCCGCGAATGGATCTACAAGTGGCTGAAAGATCCGCGCACTCTCACCAACGCGGATGGCAATGTGACCGTGGATGGTGTAGACACCGATCCGCGCATGCCAAAATTCCAGTTGAGCGATCAGGAGTTGCGCGCGCTTTCGGCGTATCTGAGCGTGCAGCGTGCAAAGCCCGTTGCGCCGTACCGATTCAGTCCACACGTCATTGCTGTCGCTGCCAAAAAGGGAGATGCAGCGGACCAGGGCCAGATACGATTCAACCAGATGTTTTGCGTAACGTGTCATGCGCTCGCCGTCGATCGTGGCGGAGAGACCACGCTCATTGGAGGGGACATTGGGCCGGAGTTGACGAAGGTCGGCAGCAAAGTGAAGCCGGAGTGGCTGGTGGCCTGGCTGCGCGACCCGCAAGGCTATCTGCAACACACCAAAATGCCGCAGTACCAGTGGTCCGACCAGGATCTGTATGAAGTCACACAATACATTCTGAAGCGGCTCACCGATCCCGATCTACTGAAAGATGTGCCGCAATTGGGGCCACCCACCGCTGCCGAGGTGCAGCTTGGCCAGCACCTGTTTGTAGAAAAAGGTTGTGCCGAGTGTCATGCGATTCAGGGAGTCACCCCGTTTAGCAACTTTGCCCCCGATCTTTCCGCATTCGGTATGGCGGCGGGACCTTATCTTGTACAGGTCAAGTCGGCACGTAAACATCCAGCGCCTTTGCATTTTGTCAATGGCAACGTATCGCAACTTGACATCAGTGTGTCAAAAGTCCCGAAGTTCATGATTTCTTACATCCAGGCAAAAGTAACCAACCCGGTTTCCATTACTCCCGATACGCACATGCCTCAATTCCACATGAGCCATAGCGACCTGGACGATCTAACTACGGCGTTGCTCAGCATGACCGGGCCCACCCTTACGAGTAACACGCAAAAGCCATTGATTATTCCACGGCCGCATCCGGAGTTTCATCCCGACGGGCAATTCGGACAACTCTACCAGCGTTACAAATGCTTCGTGTGCCATGCATTCAACGGCTATGGCGGAACACTGGCCCCGGACCTATCATATGAGGGCAGCCGGTCGCAGCATGAATGGCTGGTCCAATTTCTCAAGAACCCGCAAACCCTCCGTCCGACGCTCACTGTGCGCATGCCCGAGTTCAATATGTCGGACAAGGACGCGGCAACCATTGCCGATTATCTGTCGGCTTCGCTGCGCGACCCACATATGGACCCTGCAGCAATCGACGAAAAGGAGTTTACGCCGCAAATGGCGGTACACGGTAAGCAACTCTATGAGGGGAAATATCAGTGCCAGTCGTGTCATACGATCGGATCGTCCGGAGGGTACGTGGGCCCGAGTTTGAACAATACGGGCAATTGGTTGACGCCAGCTTGGATTGAAGCGTGGCTGCACGACCCTCAGGCATTGGTTCCGGGAACAATCGAGCCGCGACATTCCTTTGCTAAAGATGAGATCAGGGACCTGACCGCATATTTGTTGACATTGAAGCAGGCCCCGGCATCCGGGAGCGCAGCATCCGCAGCTACAGCGGGAGGACAGTAATGAAGGTGCTGCTGATTTTCCTCTCTGTTCTTATTGGGTGTCTGGGGCTGTCCGCCTACACCATGAGCCGTTTCCCGACCACGCCCTGCTGGTGCTGGTCGCGCGATCAGGGCATGGTCGTCACAACCGTACCGCATCCGAGATGGAATGAGTACGCTTCCTATGGATCTTATGGAACTGAGGCCGATTGGAACGACCCACAACGCATCATCCCGTTGGACTATCATCAGGCGCAGGGCAAGCGAATTTTCTATCAGCAATGTGTATGGTGCCATGCGGACACGACCCCGGCCGGCCCCTCCAATCGCTCCAACGTCACTCCTGCGCCGCCTCTGATGAACGATGGGGCGGTGTTCAACGGCATGAGTGATGCATCCTTACAGCAGGCCATTGCGCTGGGCGGAAGAGCTTTGGGAAAATCGGCCATGATGCCGCCCTACGGCAAATCGCTAACGCAGGATGACATCCGCAATTTGATTGCTTATATGCGGGTCATTGCCGTGCCGGCATATGGTAAGCCATCCGTCAAGGGCCACAGGAACCGGAAAGGTAAGACTTCATGAGATGTGCGGCGTGGTTTCTGCGTACCGCACTCAGGCCCATTATGGTGAGCCTGCTTTTTGTTGTGACGGCATCGGCATTGGGACAGGTGAGTCCGGCTGAAATACTGAATCCAAGACTAAAAGCCGACGAAGCGAAGTATCTTCCGCAGCTTCAATCCCTCCAGCAATCGATTACCGCGACGAAATTCCCGTTCCCCTTCCGGTTGGCCCGCTATGTGAACGCGCAGCCCCGGCAGAGGACAGCATCGGATTCCAACGGGATTGAATTTGTTTATTTTGAAGGCCGCGAGGTATTGAAAATCTCCGGAATTTACAAGGCGGCATTCAATGCAACGCTCCTTACCAAGAATGAGCGCGCCAGTCGGACCTTTCAGGAAGTGGTGGTTCCCATCCTGCAACTCGTAAAGCAGCAAATCCCCGAGAACATCGATTGCGATGGAATCGGTTTTGAAATCATCTATAACACGCGCGATGCAAACAAGGCTTACGACTACGAGGGGCAAGAGAGCCTGACTGTTGTCTTTGATCGGAAGGACGCATTCGCCTATCTGAATGCGTCCGGGGATGCGCAGCAGCAGGAGATTCTCAATCGCTCTGACATTTTTGTGGACGGCAAGGATTTCGGGCTCGCGCTGGGGCAACGTGGCCCGCTCGACTTGCAGGCCCTGGAACGGTCCGTCCCGCGACAGGTGCGGGAATCGTCTTCTTCCATACCGGCAGGCGCTGCTCCTGCTGATTCAGTTGCAGAATCCAGGCCTGCCTTGAAATCTTCTGCAACACCCGCGGACGCAATGCGATTGCAGGCGCAGTCCCAAGCGCAACTCAACGCGATCATGAAAGAAGATGGGGCAAAGTTTCATCTGTTGGAGGGCACACCACCTTCATTTGAAATTTATGGCGACCAGACAGTTCTGCATGTCACGCTGCAAAATCCATTGCCTTTCCATAGAGATACGACCTCCATTTATAAACGCGCGGCCCAGGATTTCGATCTCTTTCTCGCGCCGGAGTTGAAAGGTCTCCTGGGGAGGCTTCCGGCAAATGCAGAATATGGCGCGCTCGATTTTTCCGTACTCAATCGTCTCGATCACCCTGGAGATGAGAAAAATCCCTCTGAAACTGTCGATTATATTTGCCCTTTAAAGTCCGTCCAGTCTTTCATCGAAAACAAAATTACCAGTCAGGATTTAATCGACCAGAGCATTGTTCTGGTGAATGGCGTGCGGATTGCCCTCAACTTACAACTTGTCGAGTAAATCAGCCTCAGGCGAGGAAAACGGCGAGTGATGGCATGGATAACCACAATACCCTTAATCGGGCCAGCATACGCATCTACGCAAGGACCTATGAAGTAGTGGAGTGTTGGTGGATTTATTCCTGTACTCCGAGGTTGTCCTTTCGGGCCATTCCATAAGGCCTGTATAGAATGACAGTAGATCTCCAGGACAGGATTGCATGCGACCAGAATTGATCCAAGCCGTGCAATTGCTTCGCTCCCAGGAGCCTGAAGCTGTGGATCAAGCGCTTTATCTTCTACAGAGCACCGTGTTTTCCTTCAGCATGAAAGTCTGCGGCCATCGTGAAGATGCTGAGGACACCATGCAGGAGGTGCTGGTAAAGTCGTTGCCATTCCTGCGCAAGATTGAAAGTCCGCAAGCTCTCGCGGTCTGGCTCTATAAGGTCACGCGGAACCGCTGTTGGATGAACCGAAGACGCAGCAAGTTCGCGCCAGATCATACTTTATCTCTAGACGAACTGATGCCAGACAGCCGGGAACTGGAAGCGCTGGCGGACAAAGGAGGGAAGACGCCGGAGGCGACTGCCATATCGCACCAGGATGCCGAGCATTTACATGCTGCGGTTCTGCGCATCCCAGCGAAGTATAGGCTGATCCTCGTGTTACACGACATGGAAGAGTTGAGCAGTACGGAAATAGCCAAGATTACGGGCCTTCAGGAAGGCACGGTTCGCGTGCGCCTGCATCGTGGACGGCTGTTTGTGCGCCGGGAATTGGCTTCGGGGGACGGGAAGAAACCGGGAAAACCTCCGAAGAGACAGCGCAAACCCATAGATTGCCGACGAATCTTTGCGGGGTTGTCCGACTACATGGACGGCGCAGTGGACGATCTGACATGCGAAAAATTCCAGAAGCATGTTCAGGACTGTGTCCCGTGCATTCACTTTCTGGAAGATCTTTCCCACGCGGTAGAGCGTTGCCGTTCTTATATAGTTGGCTGCCAGCCAGAAACTGCGGACACAGTCCGAAAACTACTACTGCAGGAGTATTTTCGTTTAGCCGGACATGACAGTCCGGTTGTCTCTCCCAGTCAGGTCAAGGGAACCGGCAAAGCTTCTCTCTGAAATTTTGCAAATCGTACCCCCAAAAAATATTCTGTAACACTTTCCAAACGCCTGCATTTATCTGCATGAAGGCCCGGTTTGGCGGTTCTATGCAGATAAAGCAACTTCCAGGTTTTAGATGTCCAGCAGTCCACGCAATCATTTTTGCGGTACTGCTCCCAACGGGCGCGATCCTCGCCCAGCAGCCAGAGGCATTGACGTTGCCCAATGCTGTCGCTATCGCGATGGGAAAAAGCCCCACGCATACGATGGCGGAGGCCGATACACAGGTGGCAAAAGCATCTGTCACACAGGCCAGTGCAGAATTTTTTCCGCATGTGGGATTTACGGAGAACGCCACACTCAGCAATGATCCAGTATATGTCTTCGGTACTCGTCTGCGTCAGGGCCGCTTCACATCCGCTGATTTTGCATTGAGCCAACTGAATTCGCCGAGTGCCATTGGAAATTTCATGAGCCGTCTGGAAGGCAAATGGAACCTGTTCGACTCCTTTGCAGGCACCTCGCAGATGCGCCAGGCCAAGTTGGCACAAACCGCCTCACAGCAGGAATTGACCCGTTCCGACCAGGAACTGGTCTATAAAGTTCTGGATGCGTATTACGCATGGTTGCTGGCAAAGAAGCAGGTGGAGTTGGCAGAACAGACAGAGAAGACGGCCGAGGCCTTGGCGTATACCAGTGCCTCTCGTGTAGAGGCGGGTACTGCGGTCGATTCCGATTCGCTCTCGGCTAAAGTAAATCAGGCGATGCGTCAGCAGGACTTGATCCGTGCTCGTAGCGGTGTCGAGATCGCCCGCACACAACTGGAAACGGCTCTCGGAGCACCACTCGCCCCGGGACAGCAGCCCGCCGAGGTGCTCGAAGAGCATGCATTTCCTCCGGTGGCGCTGGAAGAGGTCGAGGCCCGTGCGTTGCGCCAGCGTTCCGACTTGCAGGCGATGGCCTCGCAGATCGGGGCGCAGCAGAATGGCGTGCGAGCAGCGAAGGCTGCCTTCGGGCCTCGCCTCGATGCTTATGGATCGTATGAGGCGGACAATCCATCCTTTGCGAGTGGCGGCAGCACCAATTGGGTTACAGGTGCGGAACTCCATATAAATCTTTTCACACGAGAGAACAGTGCTGCGCTTGCGCAGGCGAAAGCCAATTTGGACCGCACAGAAGCGGCGCAGCGGGCAGCGCGGGATGCTGTCCGCTTACAGGTGCGGCGTGCATTTTACGAGTGCGATGCGGCCCGCCAGATGCTGGATGTATCCAGAAGCTCCATCGCGCAGTCTCAGGAAAGTTTACGCATCACGCGAGACCGCTACGAAAGTGGTTTGACGACTGTGACAGATTTACTGCGTGCTGAAGACGCCGAGCGTACCAGCCAGACAGATTACTGGCAATCCGTTTACAGATACGTGCTTAGTTATGCCGCCTTGCAATTGGCAAGCGGCGACCTTTCTCCGCAATCTCCGGTGGTGACGCAATGAAAAAGAATATTTTGACTCCGCTATGTTTCGGCCTTCTTCTGCCGGTTGCAGGAGGCATGGTTTCCTGCTCTTCAAAAAATGTTGCAACTCCAGCTATGCCGGAGACCGTTGCCGGAGTCGCGCTGATGCAGGTGAATCAGCAGACAGTGCCGGATTCTTTTCAGGCAGTAGGTACCGTACAAGCTGCGGAAACAGCACAGATTGCGCCGCAGATGATGGGCACGATTGTCGCAGTGATGGTGACGGAGGGCAGCCATGTAACTGCTGGCCAGGTGTTGGCGCGGATAAATCCTGCCCAGCCGCAAGCTGGCCTTGAACAGGCGCAGGCCAGTCTATCTGCAGCAGAGCATGAAGTGGGTGCAGCAGAGAGTGCCTATGCGCTTGCCGCATCGACCATGCAGCGCTATGAATTGCTGCATCAGCGAAAATCTGTCAGCGCGCAGGAGTACGACGAGGTTCGGCAGCAGTTGCAGACCGCTGCTGCTCGTCGTGATGTAGCAAAGGCAAATGAAGCGCAGGCGAAAGCGGCTGTCTCCCAGGCCGCAATTGGCGCATCCTATACGCAAATTCGTGCCCCCTTTTCCGGGATCATTGCGCAGCGGAATGTCGATCCAGGTGCATTGGCATCGCCAGGCATTCCGTTATTCACCCTCGAGAGCATGGCCCGCTTCCACCTTGAGGTGAGCGTGGATGAGAACAACGTCAAATTTATTCGGCTGGGTCAAAGCGTTCCGGTAGAGATCGATGCGATTGCCGGAAAAGAGATGGCTGGGAAAGTGATCCAGATATATCCGGCAGGGGACGCAAGCAGCCGCAGCTTCACTGTCAAGATCGAGTTGCCGCAGAATGCTGCGCTTCGGAGCGGGCTATTCGGGCACGCGAGCCTCGTCCGCGGTCAAAGAACCTCCATTATGATTCCACAATCGGCGGTTGTACATCATGGGAATCTTGCGAGTGTGTACGTGGTTGGCGCAGACAAAAGCGCACAGCTTCGTTACGTCACACTTGGCAATCAGTTCGGAAACAGGGTGGAGGTGCTGTCTGGATTGAGCCTGAAGGAGATGATCGTCGTGTCGCCGGATGGCCGGGAATTGGGTGGGAAGCGTGTCGAGGTGCAAGGATGAACCGGCCTCTCGGCATTTCGGGGCGCATCGCGCAGGGATCGATCAACTCCAAGTTGACACCGCTGCTTATCCTGATGGCGCTGATGGTCGGAGCGTTTGCAATTCTGAAGACACCCCGCGAAGAAGAACCTCAGATTGTCGTGCCGATGCTCGATGTGATGGTGGCGATGCCCGGCGCCTCTCCGCAGGAAGTGGAACGGCGCGTCAGTATGCCGCTGGAAAAATTGCTGCGTCAGATTCCGAATGTAGAGTACGTCTATTCCATCTCACGGCCCGGTTCGAGCCTGATAATTGTGCGCTTTGAGGTTGGCTCAAACCAGGAAAATGCGATTGTAAAGACCTACGACAAGCTGTATTCCAATCTCGATGTCATTCCTCCAGGCCTATCGAAACCGATTATCAAAGCCCGTTCGATCGATGACGTGCCTATTCTTGCTCTTACGTTATGGGGACCTAACTACGATTCCTACCGATTAAGACAGATCGCAGCGGAACTCAAAGACGAGATCAAGCAGACCGACAATGTTTCTGAAGTAAAGATTATCGGCGGGGAGCCGCGAGTTGTGCGGGTTGTGCTGGATGATGTCCGGCTGGCAGCTTATGGCGTCACTGCCCAGGAAGTCGTGGGCCGTTTACAGGCCGCCAATGTAAAAGCGCAGGTGGGGTCATTTTCGCAAGGGAACCGCGAATTCCTGGTAGATGCAGGCCATTTTTTTACAAATGCAAATGGATTGCAGGACGTAGTCGTAAGCATCAAGAACGGACATCCTGTTTATCTAAGAGACGTTGCCCAGAAAATTGAGGATGGCCCAGCCGAGCCAAGCCAGTATGTGCTTTTTGCAGACGCCGCTGGAACGGCGCAGAAAGCTGGGGTGCAACAGGGCTTCGACTATCCTGCGGTGACACTCACGGTTGCCAAACTGAAAGGAACAAACGCGACCATCGTCGCCAATGACGTTCTGGATCGCGTGCAGCATTTGCGTGGGGACATGCTCCCGGGAAATTTGAACATCGCCACGACACGCAATTATGGAGAGACGGCGAAAGAAAAGTCGAATGAATTGTTGGAGCATTTATTGCTGGCGATCCTGTCGGTCACATTGCTCATTGCATTTGCACTTGGATGGAGGGAGTCTGGGGTCGTTCTGCTGGCAATTCCAGTGACACTCGCATTCACGCTTGCCGTTTTCTATTTCTATGGCTACACGTTGAACCGGGTGACGCTCTTCGCGCTCATCTTCAGCATCGGTATTCTTGTCGACGATGCCATCGTAGTCGTAGAGAATATCGTTCGGCACTTCCGGTTACCGCAAACTGGTGGACGCAAATTGGATGATGTGGTCGTCGAGGCAGTCAGCGAAGTAGGCAATCCAACCATCCTTGCCACGTTCGCAGTGGTCGCCTCGATCCTGCCTATGGCGTTTGTGCGGGGACTGATGGGTCCATACATGCGTCCCATCCCTGTCGGAGCCTCAGCCGCCATGCTACTTTCGCTGATTGTGGCCTTCATAATTTCCCCTTGGGCTTCACTACGCTTACTGGGTCATTATGCGCACGATTCCGGTGGGCATCACCATGAAACCGGCAACTGGATGACGCGCATCTATGAGCGGATGATGCAGACTATGGTTGCGAAAGCATCGTCCCGCTATCTTTTTCTGGGTAGCGTGGTTCTCCTGTTGCTGCTGGCAATGCTGTTGGTCCCACTCAAGCTGGTGAAAGTCAAGATGCTGCCTTTCGACAATAAAAGCGAGTTTCAGATCATCATTGACATGAAAGATGGCAGCACGCTGGAACAGACCACCCAGTTGGCACAGGCGATGGGCGCTTATCTTTCCAGACAGCCGGAGATTGTGAATTACCAGATTTATGCAGGGACTTCGGGTCCATACAACTTCAATGGTCTGGTACGGCACTATTTTTTACGCAACCAGCCCAACCAGGCAGACATCCAGGTGAATCTGCTGCCCAAGAATGAACGCAGCGCGCAGAGTCATGATATTGCGCGACGCCTCCGGACGGAGCTGGATAGGATCGCGGCCCCTTTTGGCGCACGCATTGAGGTCAGCGAAGTTCCTCCGGGACCACCCGTGCTGCAAACAATGGTCGCAGAAGTGTATGGGCCGGACCTGAATGGCCAGATTGACGTAGCCAGACAGATCAAGCAGATCTTCCGGCAGACGCACGGTGTTGTGGACGTCAACTGGTATGTGGAAGACCCTCAACCGGAATATGACATTCGTGTCGATCTCGCAAAGGCAGCGCTGGTGGGAGTTTCTGCGGAGGAGGTGACGCGCACACTGGAAATTGCTCTGCACGGTACAAACGCCGGATTGTTGCACTCTCCAACCGCGACGGAAGATGTGCAGATCAATGTCCGGTTAGACCGTGCGGACCGCTCCAGCATTGATCAGTTGGTAAGTCTGAAATTGCCGACGGCCACCGGAGGACAGGTGTCTCTCGGCGAAGTGACAACCGTGCGCCAGGAGACTTTGCAACCAAGCATCTATCGCAAGAACATGCGGCGCGTGGTTTACGTGACGGGAGATCTTGCGGGTGGAGAAGAAAGTCCGGTGTACGCAATCCTGAAGATGAATAAGTCGCTGGATCATTTGCGGCTCCCACAGGGATACATCCTGGGCCGTTATAACTCTGTCCAGCCGACTTCAACCGCACGCTATTCGATGAAGTGGGATGGCGAATGGCAAATCACCATCGAAGTATTCCGCGATCTGGGGCTGGCGTTCGCAGGTGCACTGCTATTGATTTATGTCCTGGTCGTAGGATGGTTCCGTTCCTTCGTTACGCCACTCATCATCATGGCCCCCATACCATTGACGCTGGTTGGAATCCTTCCGGCGCATGCACTGATGGGCGCGTTCTTCACGGCGACATCCATGATCGGTTTTATTGCTGGCGCAGGAATCATCGTCCGCAACTCGATCATCCTGGTGGATTTTATCAATCATCACCGCGCCGAAGGCATGCCGCTGGAGCGCGCAGTGGTTTATGCCGGAGCGGTGCGGCTCCGTCCAATTCTGCTGACTGCGGCTGCCGTCGTAATTGGCGCCAGCGTCATTCTGACCGATCCAATTTTTCAAGGATTGGCGCTTTCCTTGATGGCTGGTGGAGTGGCCTCCACATTGCTTTCCTTGATGGCGGTACCGATTCTCTATTACATCATCGAACGACGGAAGATGTTGAGTAACGAAAAGAAAATTGCACAGTAACGAGGAGATAAATATGACAGTCGAACGCAGTTTACGTTTATTGGCAGGGACCATTATTCTGATTACAGTGGCGTTGGGGCACTTTGTTTCTCCCTATTGGTATCTCTTCACAGCATTTGTCGGCCTGAATCTGCTTCAGTCCGCCTTCACAAACTGGTGCCCAGCGATGTACATCCTGCGTAAGCTGGGGCTGAAAGAGACTTCCTGCATGCCGAATTACAAGGGTTGACACTCTCAGGAATTTTTATGCCAGGCTCATCCAGATTCAATGCTGCCTGCGAGTCAAAATTGCCTAGGTTGCTTGAGATGTCAGCTTGCTTTAGTGGTCGCTGACGCAGGGCGTATAGCCTGGAGGATTCCACACAGGATCGCGGTCGGGCTGGGTGGGCAGCCCGTCACGGTGAAATTTACCGGAATGATGTTCACCACGCCGCCGCAGCTGGCATAACTTGTGCCAAAGATGCCACCGCATGCTCCACAATTTCCAACAGCGACGACTAATTTTGGATCGGGGACGGCATCGTAGGTGCGTTTCAATGCTTCTTCCATATTCACAGATACCGGGCCAGTGACCAGCAACAGATCCGCGTGACGCGGACTGGCCACGAATTTAATCCCTGCGCCTTCAAGGTTGTAATACGGATTGTTGAGCGCCTGAATTTCCAATTCGCAACCATTGCAGGAACCGGCATCGACATGACGAATGCACAGCGCGCGTCCGAGAATTCCAAGAAGCTCCCGCTGCAAGGTTTCGAGCGCAGGCGCGGCCTCGCCGGGGGCCGGGAGAGGCTCTGTCAACAGGCCAGTGTGCAGCATTCGTGAAAGCGTGTTCCACATAATTACCTCATCCGTCCTGTCCACTGTAGGACAAGTTGAAGGATTTGTTGATGAGCGGAAAATCCGGCACGATATTGCCGAGAATCGCGTATTCGAGGAGCGGCCAGTTTTGCCAGGATGGATCGTGTGCATGGCAGCGACGGATACCCCCGTTCGGGCCGGTTTCGAGCGCAATCAACACCGGACCGCGCCATCCTTCGATGAGGCCAATCCCGAGAAGGTCTGAGGTAGCTACGGGAACTGAGGTGTGGATAGCGTCTTTAGGAGGCCCAGAGAGAAGCGCACGGCAGAGTCGAAGGGATTCGAGAATTTCATCGAAACGTGTTTGCACGCGCGCGGCCACGTCCCCACCGGTTTGCACGATCAGCTTTGGAACGAATGAGTCATAGGGGGTCCACGGATGATCCACCCGCAGGTCGTATGGAAGGCCGGAGGCGCGCGCGACCAAGCCGGTTGCGCCTAGCTTTTCGGCTGCGGCCTGCTCTAACCGTCCAGCTTCACGAATGCGATCCTGTAGTCCTGCGTGCTCGTCATAGATGGAGCGCATCTGGTTTACAGATGGCCCCAATGCATCGTACAGATCGAGCAGCAGGCGACGCGCATCTACAGTCAGATCGACGGCAACGCCACCGGGGATGACGTAATCCAGCAGATAGCGCGCGCCGAAGGCAACGATATTGGTTCGTAGCAGGTCTTCTTTCAGTTTTGAGAACTGCGTAAGGCCGAAGGCGAAACCCGCATCGTTGCCGAGTGCGCCGAGATCGCCGAGATGGTTCGCCAGACGCTCATGCTCCAGTGCCAAGGCACGCAGAATGATTGCTCGCGCAGGGCAGACGGTCTCGGTGATGGACTCCAGAGCGGCGCAGTACGCCCAGGAGAATGCGACGGCTGAATCGCCGGAGACTCGCGCTGCCAGCCGATGGCCCTCTTTTTGTGACATGCCCTCAAAGTGTTTTGCTACTCCTTTGTGGGTGTAACCGAGACGTTCTTCCAGGCGCAAAACTTTTTCACCCACAACGGAGAAACGGAAATGTCCCGGTTCAATAGTGCCAGCATGGACTGGGCCCACGGCGATTTCATGTACGCCATCGCCTTCCACCTCGACGAATGGATATGGCGCAGAGGCAACCGGATATTGCTGAGTGCCATCGACATCTCTCCGCAGGGGAAAGAGTGTCTCCGGCCAGCCGCTGTGGCGCAGCCAGCCGCGCTTGTCCGCTTCGTCCGTTGAGATGCCGAGTAAATCATAGATGGCGTGCTGCATACGCAATGCTGCTGGGAACAAGGTCGCGATACTCGGATACGAAGGTGCAGGGAAATCTTGCATGAAGTGTTCGACGACAATTACGGTGTCGGGCAGAAGGTACGCAGCATAGATGCGAAAGCCTCCGTCGTGGTCCCGATCATCCGCACCCCATAGAGTGAGAAAGCGCACGTTCGATTCACGCAAAGCCTCTGCTGTCTGGAGCCATTGCACGCGGTCAACGCGCAAACGGCGGCCCGGTATATTCGCAGGCAACTTGGCGGGTTGAAATTCCATGAAGTCCGTCGCCATTTTCATCCTCCGATCAGCCGCGCCGCCGCTCGATACCACTCTGCCAAAGCAAACGGAATGTAGACGCCCAGCATCAGCACCATTGCAAGATGGATGAAGACCGGCACCAACGCCGGGGAATGCGGTAAGGGCGGCGCATCGCTTTCCCCGAAGACCATCGGCTGCACTTTGCGGAAGATGGCAGCGAAGGCGACGCCCAGCGCGATTAAAAGAAATGGCGTTGTCCAGGGATGTTCCCGCATAGCGGTGGTAAGAATCAGAAATTCGCTGGCAAAGACCCCGAACGGCGGCATACCGAGAATAGCGAGCGATCCCAGCATCAGGCCCCAACCAATGGTTGGACTGATGCCCACCAGACCACGAATCCCGTCCATCTGCTGTGTATGGGCGGTCTGCGAGGCATGGCCAGCCGTAAAGAAGATCGACGATTTGGTGAGAGAGTGGACGGTCATGTGCAGCAAGGCCGCGAAGTTTGCAATCGGCCCGCCAATTCCAAATGCAAACGTGATGATGCCCATGTGTTCGATGGACGAATACCCAAACAGCCGCTTGATGTCGCGCTGTCTCCACAGAAAGAATGCGCCAAGCACAGCAGAGAGCAGGCCAAAACCCATCAGCATATGCCCAGGAAGATACGAGCCAATCGAACCTTCGACCAGGACCTTACAGCGGATGACCGCATAGAGCGCGACATTCAATAACAAGCCGGAAAGAACAGCGGACACAGGTGTTGGACCTTCGGCATGGGCATCGGGGAGCCAGTTATGGAGCGGGGCCAGACCGACTTTCGTCCCATAGCCAACCAGTAGAAAGACAAAGGCCAGCCCCAGCACTCGGGGTTCGAGCTGCCCCTTCACCGCATTGAGGTGCGTCCACAATAGAGCTGTCATCCCTTGGCGGCCCAGAATATGCTCTGCTGCAAAATACAGCAGGATAGTGCCAAACAGCGCCTGGGCAATGCCGACGCCGCAGAGGATGAAATACTTCCAGGCTGCTTCCAGGCTGGCGCGTGTGCGATACAGCGAAACCAGCAATACTGTCGAGAGCGTGGCGGCTTCCATCGCTACCCAGAGCAGGCCCATATTATTGGTCAATAGCGCCAGAAACATTGCCGCCATAAACAGTTGATACATGCTGTGATAGAGGCGCAGCCGTTGTGGGCTGAGACGACCGCGCTGTTCTTCAATTCGCATATATGGCCGCGAGAAGAGGGAAGTCGTAAACCCAACGAAAGCCGTCAGCGCGACCAGGAAGACGTTGAAGGAATCGACAAAGAACTGTTCATGCAAGGCGAGTATCGACCCATGCCGAAGGACACGTAGAACCAGAAATATGACGGCGACCAGCGTGGCAAAACTCATGGCGGCATTCAACTCCGCAGCGTAGTGGCGCGCTCCGAATAGAGCAAGCAGGAGCGCACCCAACAGCGGCAATCCCAGAGCAACGAGTATGACCACTTTAATCCTCTTTCAGTGCTTCCATGTTGCTGAGATCGAGGCTGTCGAACTGCTCGCGAATTTGGAAGAAAAATATCCCAAGGATGAAAAATCCAACCAGAAGGTCGAGCGCGATGCCCAGCTCGATGACCATCGGCATACCGTAGGTGGCACTGGTGGCGGCAAAGAACAGACCATTCTCCATCGCTAGAAATCCAATCACCTGAGTAATCGCTTTGCGTCGGGTGATCATCATCAAGAAGGCAAGGAAGATGACGGCGAGCGCGATGCCGATGGTGTTGCGTGTGATCGTTGTAGCCATTCTGCTGATGGGTTGCGCCAGTCCGAAGGCGAAGATGACCAGGCCCAGACCGACGAGCATGGTCGTGGGGATATTGACGAGGGTCTCACTGTCCCATTGCGCACCCAGACGCTGGATCAGGCGATGGAGAATCCACGGCAGTGCAATCACTTTCAGCAGCAGCGTTAGTGCGGCGGAATAGTAAAGTTCGGTAAGCCCAGCACTATAAGCCACGAGAAGAGTGGAGATAAAGAGCACAGAGCCTTGCCAGGCGAAGAGGGTAATCAACCGCTGCGTGCGCCGCCGCGAGAGCATGGCAAAGGAGATCAACAGCAGACTCGCGGCCAGCAGTTTCAACAATTCGGCGATCACATGGGACGGATGCATTTTCTTTAAGCTCCCAGCAGAAGATGAACGAGCAAGCCCAGCACGGCGAGCAGGAAAGCCGTCGCCAGATATTCCGGGGCACGAAAGATTCGCAGTTTTGCCGATAGAGATTCAATCAGCGCCAACGCTGCTCCGGCCACGATCAGCTTTGCCAGCAGTGCGATGACGGCGACCCCCAACGCAAGGCCACCATCCGCACCGTGGGTCGCTATGCCCCACGGCAGAAAGAGCGCGAAGCCGATGCAGGCGTAGTTGAAAAGTTTTAAGTCAGAAGACCATTCCACCAGCGCGAGATGACGCGCAGAATATTCGAGCACCATTGCTTCATGGATCATGGTCAGCTCTAAATGGGTCGCAGGGTTGTCGATGGGAATGCGCGCATTCTCCGCCAGCAGGACCATGACGAATGCAACCGCAGCGAAGACCAGACTGGGATCGATGAGGAATGGATGTGCAGTCGATGCCTCGACGACGTTGGGCAACGCCGTGCTCCCAGACAGAAGAAATGCATTGAACAAAACCATCAGCAGGGCCGGTTCCGCAAGAAAGCCGATCATCATGTCGCGGCGTGCGCCCATCGAGCCGAAGGCGGTGCCAATGTCCATCGCCGCGAGCGACTGGAAAGCGCGGGCCGTAGCAAAGAGACCGATCAGCGCAATCGCGTCTGCCACGCGCGCGAAAGGTAAATCGGTCGCGACGGATGGAATAATCGCTGCCGCCAGCACCATCGTCCCAAACAAAATATAGGGAGTCATGCGAAACAGTGGGGAGGCATCCGTGGCGAGCGCGACATCTTTATGGAACAGCTTGCGCAACATGCGGTACGGCTGCGTCAATGGAGGTGCAGAGCGATTCTGAAACCACGCGCGGCATTGCGCAATCCATCCGACTAACAGTGGTGCAATGGCGATGGCAAGTATCACTTCGCCAAACTGACGAACGATGGTGAGCGGGCTCATAGGACAAACACCAGTAGTGCAATCAGCGTCAGAAAGCTGTAGAGCAGGTAGATGGCCAACCGTCCGCCTTGCAGAACGCCGACCGCATCCGCCAGCCGCTGCACGCCGCGCGCAATCGGCAGATAGATCGTCCGCCACAGACGATCTTCAATATGAACTCTGTAGCGCGGAGCGATATCGGAAGGGGAGGGCAGATCGCGCTCCATGCGAAAGAAAGGCCCGAACATGTGCCGAATCGGCTGGCCGAAACCTTCGGCAGTGTCCTGCATTCTGGAGGTTTGCCACGGATAGCCACAGTCCCAGGGGACGGTACGCCGCATGCGTCCGTGTGCCACTACGCGCACGAGTGCAAAGGTAAAACCCACGACTCCGACAATTCCAGCCAGCAGTATCAGTCCGCTGTAGGACGCCTGTCCGGGTGAGATTGGAGCGATCGACCAGTAGGGAGAACTAAGGTTCACAGTCTGGCCCAGCAGTGTGCCGGTGACGGCACCGGCAGCCCGAAGCGCAATTTGAGGCATGACTCCAATCGCAATACATCCGAACGCCAGCCATGCGAGGCCAATGCGTTCCAGCCAGTCCGCATCGTGCGCATGGGCCAGAGAAGGTTCCCGATGCTGTCCAAGGAAAATCACGCCATAGAATTTCACCATCACGTATGCAGCCAGGGCAGCAGTCAGCGCCAATACAGCCGCGCCCAGCGGAATCAGCATATTCAGGAAGGCGTGCGGAATCTGCGGAGTGAAAAGAAACGACTGCAAGAGCAGCCACTCAGAAACAAAGCCGTTAAGCGGCGGCAACCCGGCAATCGCAAGAGTGCCGATCAGCGCCAGCGTGGCGACCCAGGGCATGCGCCGGATCAACCCTCCAAGTTTGCCCAGACTGCGTTGGTTGGTTGCGTGCAACACGGAACCAGTGGCGAGAAAAAGCAGGCTCTTGAAAAGGGAATGATTGAGGGAATGAATCAGCGCAGCAGTTAAGGCCAGCGCCGCAAACAATGGCAAATGACACGCCTGAAACAGAATGGCAAGACCCATGCCGGTAAAAATAATCCCGATGTTTTCAATCGAGGAGTATGCCAGCAGGCGTTTCATGTCCGTTTGCACGGCGGCGAAGATCGCCCCGAACAAGGCCGAGAACAGGCCGAGCGCGAGCATCAGTACTCCCCACCACCAAAAGCGGACGTGCAGCAGATCAAAAGCGATACGCAACATGCCGTAGATGGCGGTCTTGAGCATAATCCCGCTCATCATTGCCGACACGGGCGAAGGTGCGGCAGGATGTGCCTCCGGCAGCCAAACGTGCAACGGAACTAAACCAGCCTTGGCGCCGAAACCGGTCAGCGCAAGCAGAAAGGCCGCGCTGGCCCAGAAGGGTGTGAGTGTGGCGCCGCGCATCGCATTAAAGGTGAACTGCCAACTGCCGCCCTGCAGTACTCCGAAGCAGAGCAGGATGCAGATGGCCCCTACATGGGCCATCAAGAGATAGAGGAACCCAGCGTGGCGAATCTCTGGAATCCGATGCTGCGAAGTCACCAGGAAATACGAACTGAGCGCCATCGTCTCCCAAACGACCATGAAGAAGTAGGCATCGTCGGCGAGGATAACCAGCGCCATGGAGGCAAGGAATACATGGTACTGAAGGCAGAGCAGGCCCGGCGCGGTGCCTTCGCCCGATCGGAAGTAACCAGCGGCGAACGTCGAGATGCCAGCCCCCGCTATACCCAACAGCAACAAAAAGAAAGCGGACAATGTATCCAGACGCACATGGAACGGCAGGTCCGGCAGCCCAAGTGGAAGAATCAATATCTCAGGTGCGTGGCCTGTTATCAGGTAAATTCCGCTCAAGAGCGCACCGCCCAATCCAGCCACGGCCCCAAGAGGGAACAGAATACGTGCCACAAAACCGACCCGATGCGGTCGAATCAATCCGGCAACTCCTAAGACAAGCCACCCGAGCACGAAGACCAAGAGCAGAGACAGGTCGTGTCGTGATAACGCCAAAAGATACCGGGATGTCCAGTCCAAAGGACTCACCGAAGGGCCTTTATCGGATAGATTTGCGATGAATATCGCTTATTATATTAAAAGATAATCATGTTAAAAAGTCGCACAAAATAGCTTGAGATACTGCATAGGCTCTAAAGTTGACTCAGCATCTTTTGGACCCCAACCAGTTGTTTGTTAAATATCTTCTTCGCAATATCGAGCAATCGGAAAATATCTGGATCGCGGACCGAATACAAGACGTTCAGTCCATCCTTGCGCGCCGTAACCAGGTTGCGATTGCGCAGCACTGCGAGCTGCTGCGATAGACTGCTTTGTTCTGCATCGAGCCTTGCACTGAGATCGTTAACTCCCACCTCGCCATTTCGCAATTCGTCCAGGATACGTATGCGCAAAGGATGGGAGAGCGCCTTAAAGAATTCCGCCTTGAATTGGCTCAGCTCTGACATGATTATATAATAATAGATATATATAACGATACATGGACAAGATTGAAAGAAAGTGTACACGGTGGTTTTAGTGTCCCCATCGGGGATGGTGGAAACCCCTCGACTTCAAGTCGGGGTCGTTCAGCATCCGTGCTAGATTTGGCGTGTGATGGTGGAGTACAGAACGAGCGGGCACGCGATGTGGGACGTGAACGACGACGTTGTGCGGTCGGCCATGCGCAGGACGCGCATGGCATGAGTGAGCGGGGAGCGTGCCGGGTGGTGAAGCAGCCACGCGGCACGCAACGCTACCGGCCGACGCAGCGGGAGGATGAAGATACGCTCACCCGGGCCATCGTCGAGTTGGCCAGCCAATATGGGCGCTATGGATATCGCCGCATCACGGCGTTGCTGCAGCGAGCGGGCTGGCGAGTCGGCAAGGACCGGGTGGAGCGGATCTGGCGTCGCGAAGGGCTGAAGATTCCCAGGAAGCAAAAAGCAAGAGGACGGTTGTGGCTCAACGACGGCTCGTGGGTTCGCCTGCGGCCACAGCACCGGAACCATGTCTGGAGCTATGACTTCGTCAGCGCGCGTACCAGAGATTGAGACCAAGGATTGTCTGCCGTGACGGTGCGGAAATCAATATGCTCCATCTGAACGAAACCAGCCTGCATAGAGACGACCCGAAGAATCATGTGGGGATCTTCGATGTCGAGGAGTATAAGCGCCGGGCGGATGAGCTTCGCACGAGGAATTCTACAAGCGAATGAAGATAGAGGGCGTGAACGAGGAGCGGTGAAAGCGGGGAGAATCGAATCCGAGTTTCTTCCCGAACTTTCTAGTAATTTACCGATTCTAAAAATCGTTAAAAGTGGAGCCAAAAAATCGGCGATAAAAATTTGCCATAGAGTTTGTCACTCCGCTGCCGGCCCCGTAGATTCCGATGACGATTGTTCAGCATCTGGAACGACCGCACTCTTGGACTCCCCTTTGTTGTACGACTGCACGGTAACCTCCAACTGCGGGACACCCTTCAGGCCCGTGGGTAGCTCGCCACCGAAAAGATAGGGAACGGTGACTGGGAACTGGAAGTTGCGCGGAAATTTCTCCTTGAAGTCGCTTGGCGCGAACTCTAGCCAAACATTTGCCGCGAACTCGAAATACTGATTGAGCCGCGTCGTCATTTCGACATCTTCTTGCGGCGCGTGCCCGCTGATCGTCGGTAGGAAGTGATGAAGGAAACGATGGTTCGCAGTCCACTTACTGCCAATAATGGCTGGCTGCTGGTGCCCCATGTTGCGATAGTCCTTGATCTCCTGACGTATTGGCAACGTCTCTAATTCATTTAGTCGCTTTTCGTAACCCCAGAAGTACCGCGCCTCCGGGTATTCCTTTTGGCCTCGGGTGATCGCCGTTCGCAGCGCCTCGAAGACATGCTCAAGATGCCAAAAAAAAGCAGCCAGATGGCTGCGGCAGATTACGATGTCGATTTGTACGTGATTTCGGACGTCCTGTTCTTGCTCCCTCAAGACGTTGGACGCCGTCCGCAGAGCCTCGGACTGCGAATACACCCGCACATAAGCCATATGATAGGCCGCGAAGTTGATTTGAAACCAGATCTCCGCCAGCGCGTCCACGAAGTCCTGCTTAGGGACATCCGGCATCTCTCTCTTTTCGCCCAACCGCTCCTTCATGCTTACGACCTCAACAGGAGGAATTGTAGACCGCTCCGTTGACGGGCACTACAGATGCTCCGCGTAAGAAACCGACGAAGACACTCGTTGCGGCGAGTTGGTAGCAGGTTTGGCTCTTGCAACATTTCGTGCAGAATCGCCGTTCAAATTCGTTTCCGTTGCTCGCATCTAAACGACCACCGGCTGAAAGCCGGTGGGTTGAATTGCGACTGAAAGTCGCCTGTTTGCGGCTGAAGCCGCCTGAAGCGCTCCCGGCTGAAGCCGGCTTAAGGCTCCGTGGGCGCTGTGATCTTAAAGCTCTCCGCATCCTCGTCCCACTTTTGATTTTCGATGTACGCCTGGATCGTCTTCTCATCCACCGCGCCCACCGTCGCGCAGAAATATCCCCGCGCCCACAAATGCTGCCCCCAATAACGCTTGCGTAGATGCGGAAAAAGGTGGTAGTCCAATGAAAAAAGGTACAACTCTAGGGGTTTTGTGCCCTCTCTGTGCCCATTATGTGCCCTTTTCGAGAATCGAAAGGGTGTAAGTGATTGAAAATATGGTAGGCACGAGGAGACTCGAACTCCTGACCTCTACCGTGTCAAGGTAGCGCTCTAACCAACTGAGCTACGCGCCTACGGGTGTACTTCCGATTCTAATGCCATGTCTTGGTGTCGGCAACACACTGTTTGCGTCACGCAGGCTTCTGCGGCTCGGAAATCGCCTGTCTGGGTTACGATGAATCAGGACGACCTCCATTCCTGTGCTTGGCCAACTACGCGCACTGCCCAATCAACTTACGCTGCTCCGGCTATCGATTGTTCCATTTCTCGTTCTTGCCATTCTGGATGGGCATTTCCATCGCGCCTTCATCTTGATGGTGGTGGCCGGGGTCAGCGATGGACTCGACGGAGGACTGGCCCGCATCTTTCGTCAGCGCACGGAACTCGGCTCCTATCTCGACCCCATTGCGGACAAGTTGCTCCTAAGTACGCTTTTCCTGGTCTTGATGCATGTGGGTCTCGTGTCCATACGCATTACCGTCATGGTCTTCAGCCGCGACCTGGGTATTGTGATCATTGCCGCGCTTCTCTATGCGACCACCGGGACGCGCGACTTCCATCCCAGCCTGCTTGGCAAGGCCAACACGCTGGCACAAATTCTTGCCGTCAGCTCTGTCGTGCTGGCCCAGACCCATGCGGCGCATTGGGTGCTGTGGATTCGCCACGCAGCGCTCGAAGCCACTTTATGGCTGACAGTGCTTTCTGGGTTTCATTATTTATGGCGCAGCGGGCAGCGCCTGGGGGCGCCAGTACAGGCAGACCCAGCTAGCCACTAACTCTATTCCGGGTTAAGATCGGCTTCTTTCTGGTTGCGTTCTTCGATGGCCATATCGTTGAATTCGTGCGAGTCGAAGACCTCGCCGCATTCCAGGCATTCTACAAATTCAGCGTCTTCTTCGCGCGTCAGCACGCGCACACGAGGGTGCTTGCAAGGTTCCATGGTTAAAGTTTTAGATGCGGGCAGCTCCAGATGGCGCTAGTGTTCCGCACTCGGCAGAGTTTGTCAAAAGAAAATTTGGCTGGTCCCTGCGGGCATCCTCGTTAACTGGAAAAGGCGAAGGTGTTCTCGGGACGACGCATCCCGCTTACTTCTGCACGAAAAACTCCGCCATGCATCTGGCCTGTCCGGAAATTTGTAGCAGTGAGATTGTTAGTGTAGCGCAGCGGGAGAGGGAGTTATCTGCCCGTCGCAGTAGTAGGCGGAGAGGGAAAGTGGAAAGCAAAGAACGCTTTCCACTTTCCCACTCCGCTGGGAAGCTTCGGTCAGCCATGCTACTGGCACTGGCGGCTTGTAGCCCAGCGAAGAGTGTGGCCGTTCTGTATTGAAGTAGACACGCCAGCGTTCCGTCAACACCCGCGCCTCCTTCAGGGAATGGAAGATTTCTCCGTTCAGGAATTCATCCCGCAGCTTGGAGTTGAAGCTTTCGCAATAGCCGTTCTCCCAGGGAGAGCCGGGTTCGATGTACAGAGTCTCGGCTCCAGTTTTTGCCAGCCACTTGCGCGGTTCCCTGGCAACGAACTCGGGGCCGTTATCAGATCGAATCTGTTCCGGAATGCCGTGCTCGATCATGGCGTCGGCCAGCACGTCGATACCCTGGTTGCTGTTGATCCGGCGCCCGACATGGATCGTCAGGCACTCCCGCGTGTACTCGTCGATCGGGTTCAGAAAACGTACCGTTCTTCCATCGTGAGTGAATGCGCTCATGAAATCGTACGACCGGACGCGATTCGGCCGCTGCGGCCGCAGGCGAACCCACGAGCCGTCGTTGAGCCACAAACGGCCGCGCGGCTTCTGCTTCTGCGGAACCTTCAGTCCTTCGCGGCGCCAGATCCGCTCCACGCGATCCTTGCCGGCGCTCCAGCCCGCTTCCTGCAGCTTGATGATGATGCGTCGCTATCCATACCGGCCATATTGACTGGCCAGTGCGACGATGGCCCGGGTCAGCCCGTCTTCGTCGTTCCGCGGTGTCGGCCGGTAGCGCTGCGTGCCGCGTGGCTGATGAACCAGTTGGCACGCATGACGCTCACTTGCCCCTTGTTGCCTTGCATGTTCCACAGCGGTACGGCGCCGCTCCGGGCTGAGAAGTTTCCCCGCGCGATGTCCTGAAGAATCTGCTTGTCCAGGCTCAGCTCAGCCACCAGGCGCTTCAGCTTCCCGTTTTCCCGCTCCAGTTCCTTCAGCCGTTTAGCCTGGTCTACCTTCAGACCGCCGTACTCCTTGCGCCAGCGATAGTAGGTCTGCTCGGTGATCCCGCCTTCGCGGCTTGCCAACGGATGCGTTTTGCCGTTCGCTACCGCCACTTCCACCTGCCGCAGGATGTTCACTATCCGCTCAGGCGTGTGCTTCCTTGCCTTGCCATTTCCATGCTCCTTCCATACCAGTTCGTCTCACTCCCACTGGTTCAGAATTTGCCGGGCAGGCCAGGTCTATTCCGACACTCACAATTGTCATCGTCTTTGTTACTTTGTCCGTTCCAAAATTTACTATGGTGTCCAAAATTGGAAAAACGAAACATAAAACACCAACTTCCAGAAAAAACTCTGATGCAAGTTTTCTAAATTCGGTGTTGACGAAAGCTCGCTTGAAAATCTCCCGATATACCCATTGGGATGCGTTCCGAACGAGATTGGCCATCAAAGCGCATCCATATTTCAGTTCGGAAATCACGGAAATCTATTATATGCGTATCTGCTCAGTATTCTTTAATTTTAGATGCTCCAAGAACAATTTCGCATTACCTGATCAGAAAGTGACTATTCGGTGTCATGAAATCAATGCGACCGCAGCCAGCGCGGCAGCCATGCCCACAGCCTGGCGTGGGGACGTTTTTTCTTTCAGCAGCCATGCAGCCAGAAAAATGGTCGATGCGGGATACAGCGAGGACAACACGGCGGCGATGTCCAACCTACCCGCCCGCGTGGCCGCGATGAAAAAAAGATTGCCGCTGGTGTCGAACGTCCCAGCCACCAGCGCCAGCGCCACGCCGGTTTGCCAGCGAATGGTTAAAGTTGGATACGGAGGTTTTTCTGCGGGTTCTACCGTGAACCGGTGACGGCTGAAGATCAGGCCGCCCCCGATCGCCAATGTAAGACTTCCGGCACGCGCCGCAGCCAGAGGCCACAGGAGTCCACCGCTGTTCGCCTCACGCATGGCGATGAAGAACGTCCCGAAGCCCAGCCCGGAGGCGACCGCCAGCACCATTTTTTTTCGCTGGTTGTTACGGCTGCTGCCGTTGGCGCTTGGCTGGCTGCTAATCATCCAGATCGCGCCAGCGGCCAGGACAAACCCAACCAGTTGGCGGCGGCTGGGCGCGCCGATGGTGAGCAGCGTGAAAACTACTGGGAGCGCTGCCGTCAACAGGCCGCTGATGGAAGCTGTCGTTCCCATTTCGCCAAGCGAAAGCACATGGTAGAACGTCAGCAATGCGACCCCGCCCGCGATGCCCGCGCACAGACCCCATGCCAGCACGTTCCCATCTGGACGCGGCGCATGCAGCAGGCCAGCGAGCAACAATAGGCCCATCAGACTGAAAGCGTGGGAGACAGAGAGCAGCCAGAAGACGCGAAGATGGCGGGCGGCCATGCCGCCGCTAAAATCCGCCGCGCCCCAGATTGCCGCAGCAGTCAACCCCAGCGCGCTTGTGGTTGCTGCCGCTGTCATACCGGTCTAGTTGTTCGGCGTGGCCGTCGGATAATAGCCCTGTTTGGCAAGCACAGTCACATTCGGACGCAGCACGCGAACTTCAATGTGGCGGAAACGGCTGTCCAGAACGGAAATATGGCTGTTATAGCCCAGCGTGTACTGGTCGCGCACCTGTTCCGCAATCTTTGCGAAGCTGCGTTCGATCGCATTGCGGGAAATCTCCGCATCCAATGCGCCGCCGGTTGCGAACGTGTACTTTGGCAGGATATTGTCCGTCATCTGCATGGGGATGTGGAAGCGGTCGAGGAAACCAAGACCGGGGAGGGCCGAGTCGCCGACCAGCGTGCCGTATACGGCAATCTGGTTGGTCAGCAGGTAGCGCACAACTTCCTTATAGGAAACTTTGCTTCCCTGTTCCTTGCCGTCGCTGATGACGTAGATCAGGCGGCGGCGGCCTTTGCTGCGCTGCGCCAGGTCGGTGGCGGCGTGGAAGATCGCGTCGTTCAGCGTGTGGACTTCCTTGGGAATAATGCCTATGAATGTGCCATCGTGCGTGGGCGTCACATTGGGGTCGACCATGTGGCCGTTGATGCTGGGGCCTTCCGCCATGGGGCCGGTATTGCTGGGGACTTCCATGTAACGGCCCGGAGACTTTATTCTGCCCAGCGTGACCGCGAGCCGGTCGCTCTGTGCGCCGGTAAAGCCGGTGGCCTGGGTGACGTGCGAGGCATACGTATAGACCGCAACTTCATCGTACGGGGCGAATGCGCCTTGCAATGCGCTCAGAGCGTCGTTGACCTTCCGCATCGTATCGGAGGAAAGACTCTGGTCGATGACAAAGGCGACGGAGAGTGGAAACGGGTCCTCGGTAAAGAAGGAAATCCGCTGCGGCACACCGTCTTCGTAGATCTGGAAATCATGCCAGGTCAGGCCGGGGACAAGCTGGCCGGATTTATCTTTCACCGTGACCGGGACCAGAACGAAATTCACTCGTGTGCGGATGGTGTAGCTGGCCGACGAAGCTCCCTGCCCCTGTGCTGGAATGACGGGGGGAGGCACTTGCGATGGCTGCGTCTGCGACGGAGTCGCTGCGCCGGACTGCGGGGCCTGACCGTTTCCCGAACTGCTGGACGTGGCCGGAGCACCTTCTCCCGGCGTCACACCGTGCAACAGACCGGGAAGCCCCATCGATCCCGCAGAGCCAGTCGATGGCTGCGGAGTGGGGGCTGCAGGTTCAGTCGCACCCGGCGCATTCGGCACTTGCTGATTTTGTTGCGCTTCAAGCTGTGGCCCTGCAATCCAAAGTAGACAGGCGAAAGACAATACTCCCAACTTCACCGAAACCCCCTCAAAAAGCCGAGCAAAACCATCCCTGGAAACTATCAAAATATCCTGGCCGCAGTCCTTCAGCATTTTTCTTTATTACGTCCATTGTACGGTGGGAAGCAAAAAGAGGACAGCCGAGTTGCAAGCGTATCCTAAAAGTTCACCGGGAAAGCGTCTAATGGGAGAACGCAACTCCATGAGCCGCCTGCTACAAGTCCTGCTGTTCACCTTGCTGGCCTCGCCCCTACAGGCGCAGGTTGCGCCCGCGCCCGACGCACCCCCAGCGAAGAGTACACCCAGTCAGCCCCATACCCCGGCCAATGTTCCGGCCCAAACGCAGCCCTCGACGGCAAATTCAGTCAATCTTTACTTCGTGGTGCGGAATGCCCACAGCGGCCTGGTTTCCAGCTTGACCAAGTCCGATTGCACCGTCCTGGACGACAATACCAACCAGACTTTGAAGACTTTTGAGGCCGAGACCCGCCAGCCGCTCACTCTGGGCATCCTGCTAGACACCAGTCTGAGCCAGCAGCTCGTTCTGCCTGTGGAGGAGCAGGCCACCGCGACATTTCTCCGTCACCTTTTACAGCCGAAGGACGAAGCATTTCTGATTTCCTTTGACGTGACGGTCGATATGCTGGCCGACTTGACGAGCAGCGCCAGCCAACTGAAACGCGCGCTCGATGGTGCACAGATCAATTCCGCTTCCGGTCATTATGCCAACGGCACGATACCCTCCATCGGCAAGTCGAAGGGGACGCTGTTGTACGACGCTGTGTATCTGGCGGCCAACGACAAGCTGCGCCATGAGGCTGGGCGCAAGGTGCTTCTCCTATTGACCGATGGCCAGGATGAAGGCAGCCAGGAGGGTCTGAAATCGGCCATGGAAGCGGCGCAAAAGGCCAACGCAATCGTCTATGTTCTGCTGATTACCGATCCCAGCATCTATGGAACGCTCGATTTTTATGGAACGGGCACGATGCGCAAGCTGGCAAAGGCCACCGGCGGGCGCGTCTTCAACATCGGCAATAACGGACGCAAGATGAAGGCCGCCTTCGATGAGATCGAGAATGAACTGCGCACGCAATATCGGGCCAGCTACACGCTCTCCAACGGCGAAAAGGACGGCGGCTATCGGCATATCCAGGTGACATGCCAGCAGAAGGGCAAGCTGCTCCGAGTGCAGGTGCGGCAAGGGTATTACACGATTTCGCGCTAAGAAACGCGAGTGTCCCACCGTCGCTGTTCCGCTTGATACGTTAGGCTCAGGGAGAAGCATCGAAAAAAATTTCGCGGGGAAGGGAAAAGCGGTGCGCGTTTCGCAGGCGGTCTTCGGTGTCTTCCACCATTTTGAACTGGCGCACCAGTTGCGACGTCATGCCTGCCTGCAAACCGTGTATTCCACATACCCATGGTCGCGACTGAAGCGGGAGGGCCTGCCCCATGAATACGTCGAGACCTTTCCGTGGATTCATGGTGGCCTGGCTTTGCTGGCCCGTTACGGCCTCTACCCTTCGCCATGGACCGAGCATCTCGATTATTGGAACGGATTGGCCTTCGATCGCTGGCTGACGGGCCGCATGGCTCGGCAGTCCGTGCATTGCGATGCGCTGATCGCCATCTCCGGCGCGGCGCTCGACGCCGGGCGCGTGGTGCAGTCACGCGGCGGCAAATATATCTGTGACCGCGGCTCGACCCATGCCCGCTATCAGGGAAGGCTGCTTCAGGATGAGCACAATCGGTGGGGCGCGCCGCTCGATATTTACGATCCGCGCGATACGGAGCGCGAAGAGATCCAATACGCGCAGGCCGATTGCATCACCGTCCCTTCCAGCTTCGCCGCGCGCACCTTTGTGGAGGAAGGACTGCCCGAAGAAAAAATGCGGGTCATTCCCTACGGTGTGCGCCTGGAAGATTTTCATCCGGTGGCGCAGCCATCGCCGGACACATTTGAAGTCGTGTTCGTCGGCCAGGTCAGCCTTCGCAAGGGCGTCCCTTATCTTTTGCAGGCATTCGCCCGGCTGCGGCATCCACGCAAACGGCTGCGGCTCGTCGGCCCGGTGTTCCCGCACATGAGGCCGCTGTTTTCTCAACTGCCCATGGAACAGGTGGAGATCGTCGGGGCCGTCTCTCGCGCGGAACTGGTGCGGATTCTGAGCGGCAGCCATGCGATGGTGTTGCCCTCTTTGGAGGAAGGACTGGCGCTGGTGCAGGGCGAGGCGATGGCCTGCGGCTGCCCGGTGATCGCGACCCCGAATACAGGCAGCGAGGATTTATTCACCGACGGCAAAGAGGGATTTATCGTGCCGGTCCGCGATTCGCAGGCGATCACAGAAAAAATGCAACAACTGGCCGACGATCCGCAACTGCAACAGCAGATGCGTTCGAGCGCGCTCGAACGAGTGCGGCATTTAGGCGGCTGGAACGATTATGGAGACCGCTGGATGTTGCTGTTGCGGGAGCTTTGCGGAGAAGTGTAGCAAATGGCGGGAGAAGAAATTTAGCATCAAGAAAAGCGTCATTCTGAGGACGCCACGGCGACCGAAGAATCTGTGCATTGGCTTTTAGGTAATACTCGAGATCCTTCCCTTCGCGTTGCTCCAGGGGCAGGATGACGAATTTCCTATCTCGCGAAGAAAGTCTACGCGGTCTTCGTGGCCAGGGCCTTGAGCCGGGCGTTCAAGCGGCTCTTGTAGCGCGAGGCGGTGTTGTCATGCAGGATGCCCTTCTGCACGCCCTTGTCGAGCATGGAGACGGTCTCGTTATACTGCGTCCGCGCGGCCTTTGCATCGTTGCTGGCCAGGGCCTCGCGCATGGCGCGCAGGCCGCTGCGCAGCTTGCTGCGGTTGGCGCGGTTGACGGAGGTGCGCTTGACGGTCTGCCGGGCGCGCTTCAATGAGGAAACATGATTTGCCATGAAAAAATTCTCTTTTCGCTGAATCGGAAGTCTGTTGACCGAGGCTGCTCAATCATCTACCGGAGCTGCACCTTGCAAACGCGCTCTGGGAGCTTGAATTTGCCTGAAGCCAGGATGCGGCGGGGGCTGAAAAATCGCCTTCCTGCGCAAGCATTTAGTTTACGCGAACGGCTGGCAAGGGTCAATTGTGTGTGGCTTGGGGGGTAGTGTCCTAATTTGGATTCTGGCCTGCGTCGGGTTCGCTCTCGTCCTCTTCGCTGTTTCCCCACGAATCCGGTACGAGGTGTCCAAGGGTCACTCCGTTTGTGTCTTTGGTCATCCGTGTTCCCGCTGGCCCCCCGAAAAACATCCGGACTTTGAGGCAGTGCCAGTCCTTGAAAATGTCTCGATAATGAACCTTTCCCTGCACGTAGTACGCGGCGTTCGGAGATTTGAGGCCCTCCATAGCTTGGGGGGTATCGCGATCTGTTTGGCGAGAATGAGATGAGGTTTTCCCTGTGCTGGAATAATCGTCACGCCACTAGCTAATTGGCTCGTGTCAATATCGTTCGAGGTTTTCACCGCTACAAAATCGTCTACAGCGGGATTTTTGGCGATCCCGGAAAAAGCTGCATTCGCTTGAAAATAATTGGTCGGGGAGAGAGGATTTGAACCTCCGACCCCCTGGTCCCGAACCGGATTCAGGCGCTTGTTGAAATTGGCTGAAATTTATTGCCCGCAAGTGTTTTATATTGAATGCGTTGCAGCGGTCGTTTTGAACGTCGTTGCTTTTTATAGATACCGGAAGCTCCGACCGCTACAAATTCGTCTACATTGAAGTTGTTCCAAAAGTTCGTTTCGGAGATCATTCAAGAGTGATCTGAAATCCATAGACCACAAGCATTTCTTCAACCAGTGCGCTTTATTGCACGTCGGACACCTTCTCATCCATGAAAACGATCTTCATGTCTTTGTAAACGTAGATCATCTTGGCCCCAAGATGAATGATCTTGTCCGGTCTGCCTAGAGATCCTTCAACCTGTGCCGGTGTTTGGCCCAGATCGACGCTCTTTGTGCTCGCAGCCTCCACTTCCGCTTCTGGAGCGATCACTGCGTCTACCGCCTTCTCGACCGTATCCGCGCTTGCCGTGTCTAGAAATTCTTTACCGAGTTCAAAAGTGAGGAGAGCCTTATAGCGCGTCTGCTTGGTGGAACCGTGCAGGTTTACATCATATGTGTCACAGGTAATTACGAAATATTGAACGTAATCGCTTTTGACTTCAACCTTGAAAAGATAAACCTTGTCGCCGACTTTCAAATCTCTGCTTGTCATCTTGCCTTGCATGAAGGCTCCAAATCCTCCGGCTTGGGCGACTTGGCCATTCTGTATTTTGTTATTCAGAAAGGTCATGTCACTGGCGAGATCTCCGCTGATGCCTTCCTTTTGGATCACCAATACTGTCCCGGGTTGGGTAATGCGAATCCGATCAAGTCCGGTCTTGGTAAATTGATATTTCGATTGCAGTGCTTCCTGGAGTGCGCTGTGGTCGCTGGCATTGGCGCTTTGTCCAGCACACAACATGAGCACCACGGGCAATATCAGTAAGAATCCAGATATTCGCTTTTTCATTGCAGTTCCTTTCAAAACATGGGAGTCATCGATTCAGCAACCGTGCGATGCGGTTCATTTTCGCAGACGATCTCAATGCATAATCACTTTCTCGATAAGTGCATCACTCCAACCATTCTGCGCTGTGCTGTGCGTCTCATCGCCGATGTAGAGGTTTCCTGCCCGATCCACTGCAACGGACATAGGTACGATTGAGGCGCTGATTGCCGTAATCGGCGTTGCTGTTGGCACCGTGCTACCGCTCCCTGCCACCA
>DAHUZH010000179.1 GCA_027306695.1 Acidobacteriaceae bacterium | reverse complement strand
GACGATGAAGTCGCTCTGCGCCACGCGCTCAGTCAGCTTCGCGCCGCCTACACAGGTCTCGACTTGGCCTGCTGCCCTTCGCGACGGCAGACGTCCTCCTTGAGGCGAGCAACTGTGCATCGCACGCCGAACACTTGATGACGTCAGAGGGGTAATCGGCAAATGAGTACACAATCGAGCGAACGGCACGACCGGAGTGACACGCCAGCCAAGCCCGAGGAGAAGTCGTCAATTTCCCCAGATGGGAACACGCGCTCAGAAGCATTAGCGAATGTCGCACGGCAGCAGCATGGACCGCTGCTACGATTTCTCGCCAGACGTGCCGGTTCGTTGAGCGACGCAGAAGACATCCTTCAAGAGGCTTATGTTCGAATCCTCTCGGTCGAACGGCGCGACGCCATCCAGTCGCTAGACCGCTACTTATGGCGAAGCGCGATGAACGTCGCAGCGGATCGGGGGCGGAGTCGTCAAACGCGGCGTCGGCTTGTGGAAACTTACTTGGCCGACGAAGAGCGGTTCATGCCGTCTGCCGAGATCACCGCGGAGGCGCAAGAGGAGCTGGCGCTCGTCTGCAAGACCGTGCAGCAACTCCCGCCCAGGTGCCACGACGCATTCATGCTGCGTATCGCGCGCGGACTGCCATTCGAGGATGTGGGACGCGAGATGAAGATCAGTTCGCGCATGGCTAAGATCTATGTCGCGCGGGCATTCGACAACCTGCTCCGACGACTGGATGAATCCGCAACGCCACGCGGCGCGAGGAATTGAGCCCGGAAGCCTTCGCAGTCTCGCGCCCAGGGTCGGCGAGTCTTCCGAAGTAGGATTGCCTGTGAGCGTCAGCAGGCCGAGGAATCACGGCAACACGTTTCTTGGGGCCGGGGCGGACGTTGCACATCCCCTGCGAAGACAGGCAGCCCTAATGGCGCAAATCGCCAGAAGACCATCGCCCCCCGGTCTCCTGACTTAAACTGCACGCCCAATCATGAGACAATCATCGGCTAGGGCCTGCCGTTACTCGCGGGGGCGTACCTGTTTGAAGTCAAGCCCTGGCCCGGCTGCCTCCGGTTGACCGCGTTAAGGAAATCCGCCCCGATTCACACCCAATGCCTTCCGACTGAGAACGATGTCACTTTATTCCTGCAGTAAATCTCCGGAGAATGCGGAACCGATTTGAGGTTTACCCAATGAACTCATGGATGACTGATCAACCTTTCGACGCCGCCGTCCGCATGCGGCTTTTTGCCTTTGTCCTCTTGAGCACAGTCGCGCTTACCGCGTGCTCCAAAGCGCCCAGCTCGGTCGTAGCACACGCCGCTAACGCGATAGGCCAACGGCTCATGCAGCCACTCGTTCAGAAGACGGCGTCCAATCAGGCCATGCAGATGGCGGCACTGCTGTCCGATAAACCGGCGTGCGAAGTCTTTAAGAAGCGCCTGCTGACAGCGGGTGAAGGATCTCCCTACGAGGGCGCAACCCAATGGAAGCTCGTGCACACGCAGAAGGACGCCTGCGCCGCCGGCTGCTGCAAATAGAGACAACGTGTTCATCCTATCCATGCCTCAGACAAGAGCACCAAAGTGACTGCGCCAATGCCATCTCAAATAAGCCGTCTGATAGGAGCTCCGGCATTCTAGTCCACGCACCACAATCAATCTGAGTCGGATGGTTACTTGCAGTGAGCGATGCAATCCAAGATCGGGAGACGCGGAAGACCGTTTCGTCGTCGCTAACGTTTTTTTATAAATTTGGGCTCTTCGTGATTCCGTGTGGGTAGAAAACGGGGCCCCATGACGCGCAAACCCCTATATTCCCAGGATTCGATGCCTCTGGCAGGCGAGCGGAAATTTGGCATGATGGCCGGATGCCAAGAACCCGCAAACCGCGTCGCCTCATCGATGCATACACGTTCCCTGGCTTTCGACCCGGAGCCACCGTGCAGGGGCTGTTCGGTGATCCGCTCGCGCGGCTGGTCACTCTGGTTCGGCGGGGAAAAAAACGATCTGCGGCGCATGCGGCACGATTCACCGAGGCTGGTACGACCGCACGCGGCGCCGAGTTCGGGATCTGCCCTGCGGGCCGTACCGGATCTACCTGGACCTGGAAGTGCGGCGGGTCGACTGCCGTCAGTGCGGCAAGGTGAAGCGCGAGCGGCTGGAGTTTCTGCTGCAGAACGCGCTGCACACCGAGCGCTTTGCCCGCTATGTCGGGCGCCGCTGCCGCACCGGCACGATCAAGGATATCGCCAAGGAGATGAATCTCGATTGGCAGACGGTCAAGCGTCTGGAAATGCGCTACATGCGATCGCAGCTCGAGCGCGCCCCCAAGCCCAGTCCCCAGGCGCTGGGGATCGACGAGATCTCGATCCGCAAGGGTCACGTCTATCGGATTGTGGTCAGCGACCTGCATCGGCAGCGGCCGATCTGGTTCGGCGGGGAAGATCGCTCCGAGCAGAGCATGGACAAGTTCTACCGGTTTCTCGGGGAAAAGAAGGCCCGCAGGGTGCGGCTTGCGGTGATGGACATGTGGAAGCCGTTCCGCAACTCGACTACCCGGCATGCCCCTCAGGCGGCGATCCTGTTCGACAAGTTCCACGTGCTGCGTCACCTCGGCGATGCGCTCGACAGGGTGCGCAAGCAGGAGTACGCCCGACTCAGCGGCAAAGGGCGCGCCTTCATCAAGGGCCAGAAGTACGCCTTGCTCGCCCACCCGCACAACCTCGAGGGCTCGGCGCGCAAGAATCTCAAGCGGCTGCTCTCGGCCAACAAACGGCTCAACACAGCATATCTGCTGAAGGAGTCCTTCGGGCAGATGTGGGACTATCGCAGCGAGGCATGGGCGCGGAAATTCTTCGAGAACTGGCGGGCGCAGCTGAAATGGCAACGCCTGAAGTCGTACGAGAAGTTCGCCGCGATGATCGAGCGGCACTGGGATGGCATCGCCGCCTACTGCGATCCGCGCAACAAGGTCTCCCTCGGGTTCGTCGAGGGATTGAACAACAAGATCCGTGTCATCCAGAGGCGAGCCTACGGTCTGCACGACGAGGAATACCTCAAGCTGAAGGTCCTCACCTGCATGCTTCCGGAGCTCTGATCAAAAAATGAGCAAAACCTGCCCACACAATTTCACGAAGAGCCAAAAAATGGAAGGATGCGGTGGTTAAGGTGCGTGCGGAGGTCGTCGGCGAATCGGGGATTGCGCTCGCCAGCATTTGCCCGCTGTTTGTGTTCCTCGAGCAGCGCAAGCGCACATCGCTCAAATGAACGACTCGTCGTCAATGGAATCGATGGCTCCGCTCGTACTTGGAGGAGCACAGAGTCATAGAACTCTCGCGCGAATGCTGCTGCTTTTTGCTTATTGGTTTGCTTAGTGCTGCGGGCGACGCGGCGTTCTCCGAAGGTGGCGCGGCACCACCAGTATTGGGATGCGGGAATCCGATAAATCTTGAGGCGAGCCGGATATCCACTGATCGTCGATAGTGTTTCTAGGATCGGGTTAGATTTTGCACGAATCCCGTTTAACGACGGTGTCGCGTGCGCGACCGTCATGTCAGAAGCCGTCTCAGCCGGTCGAATTTTGTCACGCACTCTTACGTTTCCTCGACGACGACACCTTGGTTACTGCGAAGAATCTTTCCAGCGGTCCAAAAGATGAAATCGATTTGCTTGACCCATCCGATCTCAGTCCAAACATCGAGACGTGCACCTATTGCGCTCACAAGCGACCGCAACGCCTCCCTTTGCGTCGCGGCGTCAATCGTATGTATTAGATGGGTATAGAAGCTCGTGAATCTCTGCAGCCGTTTGTCGAAGTGACGGACATGGTAGGCAGGGCTAAAGTCAAAGAGGTCGGCAACAAATGCATCATAAATTGGAAGCTTAGGATTAATGGTTGCCGCCATCTTGGTAGCAAATGAGAATTGCAGGCTTCGTTCGACGCGAAGAGTCTCTATTTGTCGCAATCTGTTGACCAGAGTTGCAATATCCGACGCGCTTATTCCCTGCCGGTAAAGTTGAAACGCATCAAAGAAGGCGGTCTTGAAGGTATCACCTAACCCTGCGTTATCCATCCGATAGAAGTTCCGGAATAGAAACTGAAAGACGGGGTCTGCGCGAACGTCCGAGCTGTCGTGAAATCGCTGCTGAATAAATTCGTATACGTAAACCGGCTCAGGTGCTTGAACCAAAGTGGATAAAATCTCGGGTGCCATCTGTTCGACGGTTGCAAGCACTTCGTCAGCAGAGCGGAATGAAACCTGCGCCATGGCAACAAAATCCTCGCATAGGCGATGAGCCGGGCGGTGTCTCCGCGAAAGATACCCTTCCTGACCTGATAAGGTAATACGGCAAAGTATTGGGATCTGCCGTATTACCTTAAGTTTCGTAACTTATTGATTTAATGTGGCCAGGGGCGGAATCGAACCACCGACACGCGGATTTTCAGCCGGACGACGGCTATACAGGGGATTATGAATCAATCACTCGCAGCGCTTGCCCAGCCCCAAACCAGTCTATCCATGGCACATTCCCGGCACACCCAATCTCAACGCGGCACATTCCGGGCACACCGCCGCTTTGGCCGGGCGTGGCTGCGGGTACTGCTAAAATCCGGCCCGTGAGGGTGAAGCCATCCGCTGTCGATCCCTACATTTGGGGTCTGCTGCGTACGGTCGGAGCATTTATTTCCAGGGCCAGTTGAGGCAGAGTGGTGCCATGAACGCACGCACTGATCAAGTGCTCATCGAGAAGCTGAACTCACTCGCTCCGCAGCAACGAGCCGAGGTCGAGGACTTCGTGGATTTCCTCAAGGCCCGCCGTGAACGCGACCGCGACGATGCCGCTCGACGGCTCGGGGAAGCCTTCGCAAAGCTCGATGCGCTGAACCCGCCGCCGGTATCCCCGCAGGACGTGCAAGCCGAGATTGAAGCCGGCCCGCGCCGCACGCCTTGCTCGCGATGCGGATCGTCGCTGACACGAATACGGTCCTCTCCGGTC
>DAHUZH010000178.1 GCA_027306695.1 Acidobacteriaceae bacterium | reverse complement strand
CTCTTATCATCTGAATTCTTCACTCTGTTGCGCTATGTTCAGAATGCCAGTCCTCTATTTTACTTTTCCTGCCCCATTTATCGCCATGCAAACGTCCTTGACAGCATTCGATAAATGCCGGGTCTTAGTCGAAAATATAGAGTTGCCATTTCTGTCGAACAGAGTGAACTCATAACGGAGAGGCTGATTGTAACGATTGTTCTCCGTATTAGCCTCGAGCGTGTAATCGCTATTAGCTGGGTTTATCGTAAGCGTGACGCCTGGGCACTTTTTCCCCAAATTTTTCAATATTTCTGAGCTAGGCACGGTCGAGTTGCCCGTAAGAGCAATTCGTCTGGAGGATTTTTGGGACAGAGCCATTCCGCTGAATATACAAATGACAAGAAATAGGACTGCAAAGGTGCGGTACATTATTATTGATTCCTCTCATGAAATGATTTACTCACTCAGAGCAGATGCCGACAGCTTATCCCACTTCTTCAGAAGCGAGACGTGGGACACCCATGTCCAGAATCGACCACCCGGCATTTTACGCCAGCCCAGCGTCTCGTAGTTTCTGATAAGCTCTTTGAATTACATCGCTAAGTGCGTTTAATATCTGCTGAGGATCGTCTATGTTCAGCGATCCGAAAAATCGCCATAGATTTCTGTGCTCTTCCCCCTAGGAATATTACTTCTCGGCCATTTTACATCTGGGTGCCCTACGTCTCGCTTCCGAGAGAGGGTAGCCGGCCTCGGGACCGCAGCTCCTGTCAGGGACCTACTAGCCAACTTGCCAATTGCCCCATTACTGCAGTGCCCACTCTCCATGCTCCCGGATTGCTGTATGCATCGCATCCGGAGCAAGATCCAATTCTCCTGGCCACGTGACAGCCCCGTGTTCAATTTTGACCTGCGCAAACATGCGCGGGTCGGCAAGCGCGGCGAATACCCCGGCCTTCGGCGAATGCACGAGAGCGGACATATCGACCACTCCCTTCAGGCTATCGGTGCATGCAACCTGTAGGCGGAACCCGGGAAGAACTTCAACCCCTGTCACACGCCAGGGCGATTGGGGTACGATCTCCGGCACTAAGGCAGTGGGCGAATTTTCATCGGTGTTTGATTCTGTACGCATAGCTCCCAATCCTCCATGAGTTCGGAGCGGTGTTGTTGTGCCCACTCCAGCACAAGCGCCATGGCGCGAGCAGGTAAATCTCCACGGATGATCTCAAAGGTGCGAATGTCAATTAAAACGCTTCGGATTCAGCATACAGTGCGTGGAAGTGGGGGGGCCATGATCCTTGAAGTACATCTGAATCAGAATTCCGTAAAAGTTGCTGATCGTTGGCATCTGCGGCCAGTTCATCCTTATCCAAAAGACACTATCAGCGTTGGGGAGTCAATTAGGGAATTCCCTTTCATTTGGAACCAAGCGAAGGTGCATCCCCACGGCAATTCCTGTGGCCTGCTGCGCCGAGCCGCGGTTCATGGCGATTTCCAGTAGTCCTGAGCTGCCGAGGATGGCGAAGACTTCGCCAGGTTCCGCCTCCGCATAGAAGCGGACGAAGCGCGTAATGCGCCGAGAACCGATTTCAATTTGCCATCCCCCGGAGGTGTCTGGCACATCCGAGGCCGCAACGTTGGTCAGCAAATTGCCGAAACGGTCGCTTTTTAGGACGACGCCCTCAATTGAGCCATCGGAGTTGTGAATTGGCTCCGGGATTCGCAGTTGAAGAATGCTTTCGACAACCGGACCGAAGCTTTCTGCGGCAACTGCACCACGCTCGATCTGGATGGCGAGATGCGCTGCCGCCGGTGCGAAAATATCGCGGCCATGGAAAGTATGACTCTGGACGGGGAGCATGTACTGCGGGTTCTGTATGGATCGATGTCTCACGAGGCCGCCGTCTCTGCGCACGTCGCGTTCCACTAGCGTGAGCACGCCGTTGTCGGGCGCGATAAACCATGAATTTCCCATCCGTGAAAGTATCGGCTGGCGTTCGGAGCCTACGCCTGGATCGATCACAATCACATGGACCGTCTCGACAGGGAAGTAGCGCCACGCCTGCCAAATGGCCAGCGCCCCCTCCAGCAGATTGAAGGCTGGAACTGCGTGGGTAATGTCGATCACGTTGGCTGCCGGGCAGATTCCCGCGATGACGCCTTTCATGACGCCGACAAACGGATCGCTGAGGCCAAAGTCGGTGGTCAGGGTGAGAATGGGCCTTTGCGGTGTCACTTTGTCCTCAAAACCTATGTCACTCATTATGGTCACTCATAGGGTGACGGATGTTACTCCAGAGCAAACCATGTTACTCTTAGATAGACACTTACGAAGTGTAATTGACAATACAAGAGGAGTGGCCACCTGTGCTGGCACCAGCAAAAAAAACCGACGTCATTGAGCGCTTTCGCACCCACGCGAGCGACACCGGCAGCCCGGAAGTGCAGATCGCAATTTTGAGCGAACGCATCACCGAGTTGACCGACCACTTCAAGGCCCATGATAAAGACCATGCCTCACGCCGTGGTTTGCTGATGATGGTGAGCAATCGCCGCCGTCTGCTGGACTATTTGAAGACACACGATACCGATCGCTACCGGGAAGTTATTGGCAAACTGGGCATCCGCAAGTAAGCGGCAGCGACGTTACGCAGAGTTCTGGTCTGCGAGCGTGGTTGGACCTAAGCATTGCGGCATACATGTGGAAGCGCATCGAGCAGCTTCCGCAGTTTCAGGCATCTTTCTTCAAACGCCGCCTGCCAGACTTCCCACACTCCCGCCACTCCGCGTTTCCGCCCCCCTACAGCAAGATTTGAGGACACTATGAAACATGAAGTCACCGTCGAATTAGCCGGCGGCAAGCGACTCTCTTTTGAAACTGGCCGCATGGCCAAGCAGGCCTCGGGCGCCGCACTTGTGACCCTGGGCGACACCGTTGTTCTGGCCACCGCCGTGGCCTCGCCCGACCCGAAAGAGGGCATCGATTTCTTTCCCCTGACCGTCGACTACCGCGAGTACACCTACGCGGGCGGACGCATTCCCGGGGGCTTCATCAAGCGGGAAGGCCGGCCCAGCGAGCGGGAAATTCTTACCTGCCGCCAGATCGACCGGCCCATTCGTCCGCTGTTCCCGGAAGGCTTCCGCAATGAGACCCAGGTCATCGCGCTGGTCATGTCCGCGGACAAGGAAAACGACCCTGACATTATCGGCATCAATGCGGCCTGCTGCGCGCTGGCGCTTTCCGACATTCCATTTGGCGGCCCGGTCGGTGCAGTCCGCGTCGGTCGCGTGGATGGACAGTTCGTCATCAATCCTTCCTATGCTGAACTACGCGCGGGCGATATGAGCATCACCGTCGTCGGAACGCCCGATGGCATCGTGATGATCGAGTCCGGCGCGAAACAGGTGAGTGAAGACGCGGTCGTCGATGCAATCGAGTTTGGCCACGTCGAGATTAAAAAGATTTGCGCTGCGATTACAGAACTCGTCGGTAAAGCCGGCAAACCGAAGCGCGAGGTGAAGGCCCCGGAGTTCGACCAGGCCTATTATGACGGGCTGTACGCCAAGGCTGGCGAGCGCCTGAAAGACGCGCTCGATACGCACAAGCATCCGAAGTTTGAAAGCTATGCGCTGGTCAAGCAAATCAAAGACGAGTTGAAGGCCGAGCTGCCCGCCGATGATCCAGCGGCCCCGAAGAAGCTCTCAAAGTATTACGAGGCAATTCGCGAAAACATCTTCCGCGATCAAGTGATTAAAGACCGTATTCGCCCGGATCGCCGTCAGTTCGACGAAATTCGTGCCATCTCCATCGAGGTTGGCGTGTTGCCGCGCGTTCACGGTTCGGCACTCTTCACTCGCGGAGAAACGCAGGCGCTCGTGACTGCGACGCTGGGCACGCTGGACGATTCGCAGCGTCTGGAAACGTTTGAAGGCGAGCAGAGAAAGCGCTTCATGCTTCACTATAACTTTCCTCCGTTTTCCGTTGGAGAGGTTGGACGTATGACCGGCGTGGGTCGTCGCGAAGTAGGCCACGGGGCCTTGGCGGAACGCGCCATCACCGCCGTTTTTCCGACGGCGGAAGAATCTCCGTACACGGTGCGCATCGTTTCCGACATTCTGGAGTCGAACGGCTCCTCCTCGATGGCAAGCGTGTGCGGCGCAAGTCTGGCGCTGATGCAAGCCGGTATTCCGTTGAAGGCCTCCGTCGCTGGAGTGGCGATGGGTCTGGTCAAGGAGGGCGAAGAGTACTCCATCCTGACCGACATTGCCGGAGCGGAGGACCACTACGGCGATATGGACTTCAAGGTCGCCGGAACGCGCAACGGAATTACCGCATTGCAGATGGACATCAAAATTGGCGGAGTGACTGGCAAGATCATGCGCGAAGCGCTGGCGCAGGCCCGCCAAGGCCGTATCTTCCTGCTCGACAAAATGGATGCCGTACTGGCCGAAGCGCGGACGGAGAAGTCCGAGTTTGCTCCGCGCATCCACACCATGCAGATTCCGGTCGACAAGATTCGCGACCTGATCGGCCCCGGCGGCAAGACGATTCGCGGCATCATCGAAGCGACCGGCGTCAAGATCGATGTGGACGATACGGGCAAGGTCAATGTTGCGTCTTCGGATGCGGACGGCCTCAAGCGCGCCATTGAAACCATCAGCAACCTGACGGCTGTACCCGAGGTTGGCAAGACGTATCTGGGCAGGGTGGTCCGGCTGGCGGAGTTCGGCGCGTTCGTCGAAATCTTCCCCGGCACGGACGGCCTGCTGCACATCAGCGAAATTGCCGAGCATCGCGTCCACGAAGTGAAGGACGAGTTGAACGATGGCGACCAGGTGCTGGTGAAGGTGCTGGGCATTGAAGGCAACCGCATCAAGCTTTCCCGCAAGGCTGTCTTGAAAGAGCAGCGCATCAAGCTGGGATTGCCCGACCCTAACACGGGCGGCGGACACGTTTCCGAGATGGCGGCGTCCGCGCATTCTAAGGGCGATCAGCAGCCTAGTTCCAACGCAAGCACCATCGTGATTGAGGGCGGCGAAGACTTCGACGAGGAGGGCGGAGAGGCTGCACCGGACACACAGAATTTC
>DAHUZH010000177.1 GCA_027306695.1 Acidobacteriaceae bacterium | reverse complement strand
CCACAGGCTCCGGTGGGCATTCTGGTGATGTTCGCGTGTCTCACTTATCTGATTACGCTGTGGATCCGGCGCAAGTTCGCGGGCCAGGAATAGCTGGATCGACCTCCATGGGCATGGTGATCATCCCGCAAGAGGCCTTGTCGCACGGTCTGCCGTTGCCGCATGAAGAGGCGATCAACTGGTGCAGCCAATTGGAAGAGGGCAATATTCTCTTCTTTCCGCAAACGCCCATCGCATTGCTACAAGACGACATTCATTTTTTGCTGACGCTGGAGCAGACAAGCAGCGGACTGCATAAAAATCTGGCCTACAAGCCTGCGCTCGACCGGGTTTCCGGGGCCGATGTGAAAGGTGCGGACCCTGCGGCCAGCGAACGCCTGCATCGCATTTTGCGGGAGTATTCCCAGCGCGTCACAGAGTTTCTTGCCGGTTTTTTGTCGCCGTATCAAGCGCGCTGGCAGTTGGACTACGGCAGTTTCCGCCCGCAGGAGGAGCAAGGGCGCGATCTGCCACTGCGCCGCCGCAACGATTTAATGCACACCGATGCATTTCCCACTCGCCCGACGCATGGCGCGCGCATTTTAAGATTTTTCAACAATCTTCATCCCACTCGCCCACGGGACTGGATCACCGGCGAACCATTCCGGGCGCTGGTTCCGCAGTTCGCTCCCGAGCAGATTGCATTGCCGCGGGAACAGAGCACGTTGACGCGGATAACAAAAAAAGCCGCCAGTGGGGCGGGCCTGGGTCGCGCTCTTCCTGCACTGAAGCGCTCGCCGTATGACGATTTCATGATGCGCTTCCATAATTTTCTAAAAGAAAATGCGGACTATCAGGCGCGCGGGAAACGCGAGGCATGGTTTCTTCCGCCGGGATCCAGTTGGATGGTCTACACGGACATGGTTCCGCATGCCGTTTTGGCGGGCCAGTATGCGCTGGAGCAGACATATCTGGTCGCGCCGGAAGCGATGGTCACACCGGAACATGCGCCGCTCAGCGTATTGGAAGCGATGACGGGAGAGAAGCTGGTGTAAGGCGGATTGGCTTTGTTGAATATTGCTACGCAGCGAGTAGTTTGTCGTTCTGAGGCCGCTCGCCACAGCGAGCGACCTGCGTTCAGGACGACATGCGGGACTTTCTCTCTCCTACTGCATGCTGACTTTGCGGGTCAGCGGTAAATCCTGTGACGATCCGCCGACCATAAAAGTGTAGTTACCTGGAACCAGCTTCCATGTGTCCTTCTTCTCGTCGTAGATGGACAAATAGAGCTGCGGAACGGTGACGCTGACCTGCTTACTTTCCCCGGCACTCAATTGGACTTTGCTCCAGCCCACCAGGCGCTTCGGTGGCTCGTCCGCACTGGCTGGCAGCGCTGCGTAGACTTCCGCAATTTCCGCTCCGGCACGGCTGCCGGTGTTCTTCACCGTAAAGGTCAGCGTCGTGGTTGGTCCGGCATCGACGTTCAGGCCCGAGTAGCTATAGGTCGTGTAAGAGAGTCCGTAGCCGAATGGAAACAGCACGGGCTTGTGCTCGGCGTCGTACCACTTGTAGCCAACTTTCAGCCCTTCGTCGTAGGTCACGCTGAAGGTCGGCATGGCCTTGCCGGATCGGAGCACAGCCAATTTTCCGTCTGCGCCGGGCGGCGGCACGACAAGCTGCGGATGCGGCAGGTCGGCCTCATTGCGCGGAAAAGTGATTGGCAACTTCGCGCTGGGGTTGACCTCGCCAAACAGGACATTGGCGACAGCGGAGGCGCCTTTGCTGCCGCTGTACCACGCTTCCACTACGCCGCTGACTTTGTCAAGCCACGGCATCAGCACCGCGGAGCCGGTTTCCAACACCACGATGGTGCGCGGATTCGCTGCCGCTACCTGCTCGATCAATGCGTCCTGATTGTTCGGGAGCGACAGGTTGGGTACATCCATGCCTTCGCTCATCCACTGATTGACAAATACGATGGCAACATCGGAGCGCCTGGCCAGTGTCGCGGCGGAGGCTGGTTTGATTCCTGAATCAAACTGTACATTGACTCCCGGCGCTTTTCTGCGCACGGCCTTCAAGGGCGAGGTGGGGAACCAGACATGCTTCTGCCATTTCTCCGGGGCAATTCCGGGTGGATCGACTTGTCCCGATCCGGCGCCGGAGATCATGCCGAAGTCCGCGTGTTCTCCGATAACCGCGATCGAATGCACCTTTGTGGCGTCGAGTGGCAGTACATGGTTCGCATTTTTCAGCAGGACGATGCTTTGTTCCTCGATGCTGCGCGCGGTGTGGAAGCCAGCCTCCACATCGACCACGCTTTTCTGCACAGGGTAATCGACGATGCCGCTGGAAAATTCGGAGCGCAGAATGCGGCGCACATGCTCATCGAGCTGCGCCATGGGAATCTGGCCGGACTGCACGGCTTCTTTTAATTTCTGACCATAGAACGTATCGAGAGGCTGTTCATTGTCGAGCCCTGCTGCAGACGCCTCCACAGTGCTATGCGTTGCGCCCCAGTCGGAGAGGACGAAGCCGGGAAATTTCCAATCTTTTTCGAGAACATCTGTCAGCAGATATTTATTCTGGCAGGCATAGTCGCCATTCACGGCGTTGTAGGAGCACATGACCGCGCCAGGATGGCCGATGGCGATGCCGATCTGAAATGCGAGCAGGTCGCTTTCCCGCATGGCGCGCTTGCCGATGATGACATTGACTTCGGTGCGGCCGCTCTCCTGGTCGTTCATGGCGTAATGCTTAATGTCGCCGATGACGTGCTGGGCCTGCTCGCATTGGATTCGGTTGCCGACCAGCGTGCCCGCCAGGATTGGGTCTTCGCCCATATATTCAAACGTGCGGCCGTCGCGCGGCTCGCGGGCCAGGTCCACGCCGCCGCCGAGCGTCATGTTGTAACCCTGCGCGCGCAGTTCGCGTCCGATCAACGCGCCGTACTTGCAGGCGGCCTGCGGGTCCCAGCTTGCCACCGAGCCGAGGTTGGACGGAAGCGCCGTCGAGTAGCGGCCATTGGCCGCGCTGCCGCGCACTCCGTAGGCGGCATCGCTCATCTGGATGATGGGGATGCCCAAGCGTGGCACGCCTAGCGTAAAGCCCGCGCCACCATTGCCCAGGCATGCGTTGGGGGAGGGTTTGCCGCCCCAGCCGCGCATGCCCTGGCCATGCATCAGATCAATCTTTTCATCGAGCGTCATTTGCTTCAGCACCATATCGGCACGCTGGTCGGGCGACAGACCGGGATGCATCCAGGGAAAGTTTTTTGCAGGCTGGTCTACAATTCCGTGGTGATGCGGGGCATCTTGTGCAGACGCCGAGGCCATGGCGGCGGAAAGTGCGGCCAGTACGACAAAGCGGAGGCAAAATTTCGACATGCTCAATGTGACCATTCTGGTCCTCGTTTATAAGGTTGAGGGAACGCCAACCCATCATAGCCGCAATTTTGCGAAATTTCTCGATTTATGTGCTAGACAATCGATTTTTTAATACACCACTGGATGCATTGATTTTTCGGGATGCGTCTTTTTAGCAGGGCAATGCGTCATGGTCTACGCGCCAGATTCACGATCTGCTATGCTTGGCGTTCTCGATTTTTAGGAGGAAATATCCAGTGAATGCAAATCGAACCCGTGTAGGGACCGCTGTGCTTACGCTTGCTGGCCTGTCGCTTTTGTGCCTGCCGATGTTGGCCCAGCACGCACGCCCGAAGCCAATGCAGGGATCTCGCAGTGCCCAGCCCGTATCAGTCTCCGCGTCCCAGGACGCCCAACCATCGACCGAATCGATCGACCTGAACATGTATCAGCGCATCATGGATGAGGGCTTCAACAACTCCCATGTGATGGACTACGCCAGCGCGCTGGACGATGATATCGGTCCGCGATTGACAGGCTCACCCAACATGGCGAAGGCCAATAAGTGGACCGAGGACCAGTTGACGGCGATGGGCTGCGTCAATGCGCATCTGGAGTCCTGGGGAGAGTTTGGCCTGGGCTGGCAGCAGGTAAATACCTGGGTGCGGATGGTGTCGCCAGACGCGGCGGTCTTCATTGCGCAGGCTACGCCGTGGTCGCCTGCGACGAATGGGCCGGTGACCGGCGATGTGGTATCGGTCAACATTCAGGATGAAAAGGACTTCGCCAACTATAAAGGCAAGCTCGCTGGAAAGATTGCGCTGCTGGGCGAGATGCGGCCTGTGCCACCGGTGGATAAGCCGCTATGGACACGCTACACGGACAAGGAACTAGCGCAGATCGCGCAATATCCCGAATCGCGCGGAGGGGCTGCGTCAAACATGCAAAAGCGTTTGCAAATGTACCTCAAGCGCCGCGAGTTGATCGATAAGCTGGTCCAGTTCCTGGCGGACGAGCATGTGGCGGGCGTGATTGTCCCCAGCCGCGATGGCGCCGACGGCGGTGGTTCCGGTGGGACATTTTTTGACGATAACGGCGCGGCGCTCGGCACAGAGCCCTACAACGCCGCGCATCAGGTAAAAGTTCCAGTCGTGGTAATGGCGATTGAGAATTATGGCCGCATGTACCGGCTGCTGCAGGCGCATGTGCCCGTGAGCGTAGAGATGGATGTGGAGACGAAGTTCACCGGCGACCACGAGCAGGGCTACGACACTGTTGCGGAGATTCCCGGCACAGACCCGGCATTGAAAGATCAGATCGTGATGGTTGGCGGCCATCTCGATAGTTGGATCGCGGGCACAGGCGCGACGGACAATGGCGCGGGTTCTGTCGTAGCAATGGAAGTGATGCGCATTCTGAACGCGCTGCATGTACAGCCGCGGCGGACGATTCGCATTGCGCTGTGGAGTGGGGAAGAAGAGGGTCTGTATGGTTCGCGCGGCTATGTGCGCAACCATTTCGGCAGCTTTCCAATCTCCACCGCACCGGACCAGATGAAGCTGCCGGAATGGCTGCGGAAACCAGCCGGGCCACTGACGATTAAGCCGGAGCAGAAGCTGGTCTCGGGATACTTCAATCTCGACAATGGCTCTGGCAAAGTTCGCGGAGTGTATCTGCAAGGCAATGCGGCGGTCGCGCCGATCTTCGCCGCCTGGATTGCGCCGTTGAGGGGGCTGGGCGTGACCA
>DAHUZH010000176.1 GCA_027306695.1 Acidobacteriaceae bacterium | reverse complement strand
AATCCGGTCGTGCCCCGCGCGCGCCACCCCGGCTGCATGCAGGAATGACGATGGATTGCAGCCACCCGGCATAATCGCGCCATGCAGGCACCCGATTCCCGCGCCGCGCTGGCCGCCATCGGCTGGCGGCTCGATGCGCCCTGGCCGCGGCTGGAATCCGGCCAGCGCGTGGCGCGGGTGGCCGCGCAGCATCGCGCCGGTTATGTGTTGCACGACGGCGCGGCCACGTTCAACGCGCAGCCGGCACCGGCGTTCCTGCGCAAGAGTCTCCCGGCCGCACAGCGCCCCGCCGTTGGCGATTTCGTCATCGCGCGCGAAGGCGCGCCGCCGCAAATCGAATCCATCCTGCCGCGGCGCAGCCTGCTCGAGCGCGCCGCCGCCGGCGAGCGCTACGCGCGCCAGCCCATCGCCGCCAACGTCGACACCGTGTGCGTGCTGATGGGCCTGGACGGCGATTTCAACCCGGCCCGCGCGCAGCGCTATCTGGCGCTGATCGAAGGCTCCGGCGCGCGGGCAGTGGTGGTGCTGACCAAGGCCGACGCGCATCCCGGGCATGCCGCGCACATCGCGCAGTTGGCGCGGGCGCTGCCCGCAGACACGGCGGTGCTGGCGCTCAATGCCAAAGATGCCGCCGCATGCGCGCTGCTCGCACCCTGGCTGCAACCCGGCGCCACGCTGGCGCTGGTGGGCTCCTCCGGTGCCGGCAAGTCCACGCTCACCAACACGCTGCTGGGCAGCCAGCGCCAGGCCACCGCCGCGGTGCGCGCAAGCGACAGCCGCGGCCGCCACACCACCACGCACCGCGCGTTGCTGCCGCTGCCCGGCGGCGCCTGCCTGATCGACACGCCGGGCATGCGCGAGCTGAAGCTCACCGGCAGCGAGGATCTCGCCCAGTACGCCGACATCGAGGCCCTGGCCGCGCAGTGCCGCTTCAGCGACTGCGCGCACGGCAACGAGCCGGGCTGTGCCGTGCGCGCCGCGCTGGATTCTGGCGAGCTGGCGCCGGCACGCTGGAACGCCTATCGCAAGCTGCGCGCCGAACGCGACGAACAGGAAGCCGCGCTCGAAGCGCAACTGCGCCGCAGCGGCAAGCCCGCGCCGCGCCTGCTGGGAAGGCGGCAGCGGGAGCGGTGATGCCGGTTTATTCGAGCCTTCACATGCTCCTCATTATCAGATGCCTTTATTGCGGCACTTCATTTATTCCAAAAATAATCCATAGCATTGAAAGTGTTCCATTATACGATCCGTGCAAAATAGCTCTGCTGTAAGTGCTTACACCGTTCCATGTCATCAGGCACATAATAATGGAAAAAATAAATGCAAATAGAAATAGTCCACTATGCGTGGCGGCGAATAAGGCAGATACAAAAAGCGCCGAAAACGTCGGACCAATATAATGCGATGCTCCAATAAACATCAGTCGACGTACTGTAATTTCTTCGAATAATGGTATCAAAATGGCAATGTTTATAAAATAGATCACGTAGTCGAAAAATCTCCCTGGAGCCGAAATCACAATATGCTCATTATGAATAAAATAAAATAAAATAAAATATGCACTTGCCGCGGTTATGCCGATCGATGGAAAAATCAATGTCCTTACTTGCATATAAAATTGTTCATTGTATGCCACTAGTAGAATTACGTCGATTGCAGCAACGGCAAGAAACGTTGCGACGCCATGATCAATGCCAATCCCCGTAACTAAATTAGTTATCAAGCCTACGGCCAGTGATGCACCTATGCCGGTCAGGAAGTAGACCGCGTTACTTTTCATGTTGTCCAATCCCAAAAACGAGTGGGTATTCCTACCCACTCGTCTTGTTTGCTTATCCAAATCAGTGTCACTTTGAAGCCGGGTTCAATAATGCACTAAAAACATTGCGACTCACCCAGTCAACAGCACTGTTATAGGCATTTGCCCAGTCGCTTGCAGTGCCAGTGCAATTTATTCCAGACGTGCCTGCAGTACATGTCATTTCGCCGCCAGAAACATTGCGTACTTTGAATGAATTTAAATCACGCATTTTGCTTCTCCAGTAATGCTGAGAGTATGTGCCGTCCCAGATTCGGCCTCACCGGGCGCATTGCGACTGCGGTGCCGCCTCCATGAATCGCGGATTCGACAATTCGAGGTTCCTATAAATGTCTGGTCGAAAAATGGGCGAACAAATTGCCCGCCCATAGGTTTCAGTGCGAGGCATTCCAGCCGTCTGCAAAGCCTCGAACGAAGTCGCCGGCCGAATGAAAAACAACAAAGCAAAGTACTGCTGTCAGGCCGATTAATGGCCAAGTCTTTTTTTAAAAAAGCTTCGACAAGGTTGACATGATGTGTACCCCGCGTTAGTCAGAAACGCTGCCGTCCAACCCATCAACCCATCAACCCATTCGAAAAAAATCTGCTGTCTTATCGACTTTGGCAAGCTCCTTTGGTCATATGGCTTTCCCTGATTGCCCACTTGTCGCAGCCTTTGATACGCGCGGGTCGTAGCGTGCAACCGCCTGATCCAGCGGGGGTTGCACCATGTTTTTTCCTGTGTTTAGCGGGTCATTCATTGATCCTTTCGCCTCTCGTCAAAGAATCAACGAAGGATGGCGGGTGGCCTGCCGCCCTTCATAGCGCTCAGACCAAAGCACAGACGGGATGATGCACATCCATGGAGTCGCCACCAATTCCTACGCACGAATATGACCAGTATGGGCAGTGATACCAGAAGCATTGTCATCTCAGGAATCCAGAATTTCATCCCAGCAAGATGTGTAATCGGCCGCTCCCAATGGAAGCCGACATTGAACTCCATTGCAAAAGCCAGCGCGTTGAATATTGCATGCACCCCGACGTTTACCCATAGGGATCGAAATTTGATGTACAGCAGGGAAAGGATGACGCTGAAGATGAACGTGCTTACATAGTAGTGTCCGGCAAAATGCAACGATGTAAAGGCAAGTGCCACGAACAGGATCGACTTTCTCAATCCATAGCGCACAGTCCAAGCCCTTTGCAGTAGGCCTCGAAATACGAACTCTTCAACCAATGGGGCAACCATGAACTGGGTCACCACAAGGATCGGGTAACTTACCGAGCTTAATTCAAGGACGTAGTGCGACGCGTGGAAGTGCCAGTATTTATAGGCAATTTCTGGCGATGACTGCGCAACGATGTACACCTCCAGAAAATTCTCACCATAGGCGAATGCCAACAGCAGGACTGCGAACACGAAAGCATGGCAGCCGATCTTGAGATCTGGATTGCACCCCAAAATGTTGCCCATACCAACCCCTGCATCACGCATGAGCCAGAAGCACAAAGAAAACAGCAGTGTGTACTGAGAAAGAGCCGACAAGTTGTCGATCATCGCCGGGTCATGCGTGAAGTACTCGAAAAACAAACGAGCGAACCCAACACGAGCGACCAAAGACAGTACCAGCACCGCTATAACGCCTTTTGCTTGCAATCGATTAGTCATTGACGTCCACCCCGAGTGCGTGGACACGATGACCGCGTCCACGCCTATTTGTTACTAATTAGTGCACAGCATCGTAGATGGCTCCACCCAGCCACGAGCCGAAGTCATTGAGGCCACCCGCAATGTCGTCGATCGTTTTGCCAAGGACCGACTGCAGGTTGGCAATAGGGCATTGAAGGCTCCCTGACGCCTCGCCAGAGCAATCGTTGCCACCACTGATGATCATGACTTCATTGGATTTCAACGTACGCATGTGTTTCTCCTTTCTTGCCAGAATTCAAAAACTGTTCTGGCTTCGGCTTCACGAGACGCACCGCGTTAGCGATGTCCCCTCCGTGATTCGTGGATCGCGTAGTTCGATCACCCGCCGGCACTGGCGATGGTTTCCGGCCGGTGGGCGATGACGATGCGGGTAATGCGTAGTCGCGCGATGGCGGCGTTGACTTCGCGCTCGCGCGCGACGTCGAGAAGGCTGGTGGCTTCGTCCAGCACCAGGATGCGCGGGCGACGGTAGAGCGCGCGGGCTAGCAGCACGCGCTGTTTCTCTGTCCACCCGAGAGGCTGGAGCCCATGTCGCCTACCAGGCTGGTAGCCACCCGGTCACGATGTCATTCATGGATGTGCGCCAAGAGCGCGCTGGTCTCGATATGTGCGCATGGGCGCTCGGATTATTCAGGCCTGGGGGAGCGTCGATAGTTTAATGACTCGCGGAGTTTGAGCACTTGGTAAGCTATATTTGCCGTGAGTGCAAAACTGCCGACGGACATCATGATCAGGAAAAATGTGATTATCGAGCAAGACATCTTATCCTCCGTAAAGGTGCCGCCTCTTGTGAGGCGGCACCTAAATTTGCGAGTTAACATTACATAGCAGCGCCAGTAAAGCCGCCACCAATTGCACCATAAATGGCACCAACAGCAGCGCCAATAGCAGCACCGGGAGGGCCTCCAATCACAGCACCAACGCCCGCTCCAGTGGCGGCGCCGGCAAGGGCACCGCCGATCGCACCTCCTACCGCACCAGTTGTGCTTCCGCCTGAAGCGCGGTGGATCTCAGAAAATGTTAATTCTCTCATCGGATGATCTCCTTGGTTAATTATTTGGATGCTTCGTGACCAATAAGCATGCCACCAAAAGCACCGATACCAAAGCCGAGAGCTGCCCCAATGGCAGCACCAGCCGGTCCGCCAATGAGGAACCCAACAGCTGCCCCTGATCCCGCACCACCTACAGCACCAGTGAGACCTCCACCGATTGTCCCGAGGTTGGTGTCACCGGCTCCAGAAACAAGGTCAACATCCTTCGCTTTGAGTTCAATCATAAATTTCTCCATCACTCCAAAATTACTGGAAATGAGCCGTCCCAGCTTCGGCTTCACGAGGCGCACCGTGGTTATGACGTCCCCTCCGTGAATCGCGGATTCGATAAGTCGATCGCCCGACCGGCGCTGGCGATGGTCTCCGGCCGGTGGGCAATGACGATGCGGGTGATGTGTAGTCGCGCGATGGCGGTGTTGACCTCACGCTCGCGTGAAACGTCCAGATGGCTGGTGGCTTCGTCCAGCATCAGGATGCGCGGGCATCGGTACAGTGCGCGCGCCAGCAGGACGCGCTGGCGTTGGCCACCGGAGAGGCTCGAACCCATGTCGCCCACCAGGCTGTGGTAGCCCATGGGCATGGCGATGATGTCGTCG
>DAHUZH010000175.1 GCA_027306695.1 Acidobacteriaceae bacterium | reverse complement strand
AAGACGCCGGAGCAACTTCAGACTAACTCGTTTCCAACCCGCTTCGCCTACTCGAATCTAGGATGTCAACAGAGCCAGCCTATATGTAAATGTTCATCGCCGTGGAGATGTTGGCGTGGCGCATCAATTCCTGCACCACCTTGATGTCCTCGGATGTCCTCGCCGGTCGTTTTCAAAAGCGTCGAGTATGTGTGCCGAAAGGTATGGAAACCGACCCACTTCGTAATTCCGGCACGCTTTGCGGCGGGTTGCAGGAAGCGATCCAGCAGCGTATCGGCGGTGGACTGATCGATGGGTACAGGTCTGCGGGAGGTCTCCGTCTTGCACTTCCCGACAACGCCGTCCACGACCGACCGGGTGACTTCCACCTGCAAAGTTTTCCAGTCGATATCCATCCACTTGAGGCCCAGGACTTCGCTGATTCGTAGCCCCGTTGTAGCCGTCACGATGCCGATAACGCGCATTTTCTGCGGCAACTCCAGCATCAGCGCACGGAACTCCGTCACTTCCAACGGCTCCGTGACCCGCTTCCGCTTGGTGCTCTGGCGCACGGCAAAGATGTCCATTTCATCCTCAGAGATTTACCCACCCCACAACCTTGCACACTCTTCTGAAGATAGCCGTGAATGTCAACTCCTGTTTGAAATGGCGTAATACGGCTGGTTTGAAAGCGTAGAATTGAAGGCCGGATAGAGCCATGCCGAATTCGTCCTTCGCTGCAGTTCAAAGTAGTATTGCAACGGATAGGGAGAGTCTGTGTACTTGCCGGGGATTGAAGATATGTACCCCGGACCGCTCCGTTCCATCTCCATCGATCGCCAGCGTTCGGCCTGATTGACGTGACGATAGTGCAAATTCACTTTCACTAAAAACGGCACCGCATGCGCGGTTCCCCCGGTAAGAACAAGTGAGAGGGGAAGAGGTTCTCCGGGATGAAATGCCTGCGGCGGATTGTGGCTGCAAGGGACAGCTTGGCGATGCGGTCTGCCAGACGCCGCATGGATTGCCTGCTCAACGTTTGGCCCATTGCTATTTGCGCCGCTCGTGCCTTTCAGCTTATCTCGCATGGCCGAGATGTCTTTATCGATGTCGGGAAGCCGGTCGCTCCAGTTTCCGCTTCGTATGGGAACATCCCCGTAGGTGATGTTCGCGCGATAGACGCGGTTGGCCCGGTCCGACATCATGGCCCATGCCTCTCTCGCTTTGTTGTATTCGCCAAGAGCGAGTTTTCCGGCCTCCGGATTGTCGGTCTGCTGATAAATTTCGAACAGAACTCCACTCCGCAGTTTGGCCGCAAAGAAGCGGCCTAATGCATTTTGTATTAGCACATCCTCTTCCATCCGCCGAAATTTGGGAGAGAAACGAGACGGCGTCCGCACGCGAGCGGATGCCAATGCCTGGGACGATGCCGCCGTGAAGTCCTCCAACCATTGCGCGACCTCGATAGGAGAGTATTTTGGATTGGGGCGGCCCGCGAGTAGGTCTGCGGTATGCTCGATGATCGCCGAAAACATCTGCGGATCCAGAGGGCTAACTGTTCCAAACAATTTGGGAGAGGGTGTATCGCCATACGGCGAAGGTTCGCTGCCCGGCATGATCGGCATGTTGGTGTAGATCTCTGGCCAAAAGGAATGGTTCGAGGCAGAGGGCAAATGGGCACTCGTCACCAGAGGAAGAACGCGGCTGGCATTGGCAACGGCGGTTTCAACCGAGTTCGCGCCCGGCCCGAAATCGCTTCTTAGATATCTGCGCCAAGTCTCTGGATCGGCATCCGGATCGTAGAGCCGCCGCCCCCACACGCGATAGTAGTATTCAAACTTCTGCCAGTCATATTTTGGATTGAGTGACTCGTCGACATAGGCGCAGCGCCCACCCGGCAGGCCAGAACCTTCGCGTCCTTTGAAGGTCAAAGGTTCGCAGAGTTCCAATCCGGCGGCACCGCAGAAATGGGAGGTTCGTCCAAACGCGGCGGCCATTTCCGGGTCAGCCGAGAGCAGATGCCGCTGCGTTCCAGGCCATAGGCGGAAGAACACTTCGTAGCGGCTCCCCTCCTGGAAAAAGTCGGCATACCCGTAACGCGTGAACAGTCGCCCCCCGCCGCTGACGCTGAACGGGCCAGTTTTTTCTATATGATCGGGCTGCGGAATCTCCAATTTCCGGATGTCCGCCTGGTTATAGCCGAGACTTTGGTGTTCTGCGGAATACTTGGCCCCCAGTTTGACCGGCATGCCGGTATTAGCAGCCATGTCGATCATGATGCTGTTGACTCCCTTGGCGTGCATATCGATTTCAATTTTGCGGCCACTACCGGAGATCGCCTCGAACAGGGTCTTCCAAAACGGATAGCTTCCTTCGGGAATTCCGCTTTCACCGTGAACGCGAAGGGTGAGGCCTTGAATCTCAGGGCAACTCTTCAGGATGATCGCCAGTGCGTCGCGACAATAAACGGCATGAGTCTCCGGCGTCAGCCCTTCGATACGGTGATGGGCGTGCGGGCTCCTGATCCATTGGTAGGCGTGGGTCCAAATGCCCAATTGAAATTCAAGTCCGCGGGCCGCAGTCTCGGTCACGATAAAACGCAGCATCTCAAAATTCCTGTCCCGCTCCTCGGGGGCAAGCGGGACGGGGGTGGGAAGTTCTTTTCCCTCATCGGTGGCGAGCCGGACAACTCGTACATCGTAGCCGGGAACGTCGAGGAGATATGGATAGAGAAAGTGAAAATAGTCTCCGGTGACGCCGGTGGGAAAGTCGTATCCAAAACCAAATGCCAAATTGAATCGGTTGAACCGGCTTGCGGCAAGCATATCCAGATATATCCGCCAGAAATTCTTGTCGTAGTACCAGACTTTGTCTTCGACATGGCTACAGAACGCCCGCGCCACGCTTCGGACCTTGTTCGCGGGTTGCTCCTCCACAGTCCGATCAAGGCGCAACGCGGTAGACGGGTCATGGCCAAATTGCACCCGCTCCGTCAGTTCGAGAAGGCCATAGATGAAGCCTCTTGGATCATTTGCGTTAACAAGAGTGGCCGACGTCTCTCCCCAATGACCCGATGTCATGCGCATGCTTTCAGCCCCTTGCAAGGGAGCATCCGCACGGGGAAAGCCCTTCGCTACGCTTGACTCTGCGCTCGCCACCACGACGGCAAAATCGGATGCCGGTGCGACGGTCGATTGGACAATTTGAGCAGCTACGCCTCTGACGGCAAGCGCTTTGCGGAGTTGGTCCGCAGCCCACTTCACGGGAGCGCTCGATGTGATCGGATCCTCAGTATCGATCACGATGTCAATACGCTGGCTAGGAGCGGCAAAGCTTCCATCGGCAACGCTGAAGGCTGTTATCGCGCCGACTAATTTGAGGAAATCCCTGCGCTGAATTGCTGAAATTGCATCCGGTGCCATGACTTTGTGTTTTCCTTGAAAGCCTTTTAGCAGTTGCTATAGAAAAAATACACCTATGTGCATACGTTGCATCACGGCCTGCTGTGGCCTATTCCAACAGGGAGAACACTCGGCTCCGCCGGGGAGGCAGTAGAAGTTTGACATATTAGTGAGTTCATCCAGAAAACCATACGCGATATATCATTAGAATTATGGAGAGCTGGCCGAGCGGTTTAAGGCAGCGGTCTTGAAAACCGCCGTACCTGCAAGGGTACCGTGAGTTCGAATCTCACGCTCTCCGCCACATGCAATACACTTGCAGCGATTTGTCCATTCGAGCGTTTTCGGCGTTTCGTGATTACTTGAAAATCTAATGACCTACGTGGAAACAGTACGGTTCGGCAATTTAAATCCCTCTCCCTCCGCCAGTTAACGCCTCACCTTAGGCTGCGGTCACCAACCTTCAGTTTTTCTCAATCAAGATTCGACAGGTCGCAACATTAAAGATGCAACTCCCTTTGACGTTAATTTTCCGATTCTACAAAAAATTGGCTATGATACGCGGAAGACACTCCTGCCCCTGGAACAACACATCGACCTCACACTCCGAACCAGTCCCGAGATTCAACTGCTCCAAACACTGCCCGGCGTGGGCAAGACACTGGCGCCCGTGCTGTGGCTGGAGATCGGCGACATCGAGCGTTTCGCTCGTGCGGAAAACCTGGCCAGCTATGCCGGTCTCGTGCCCCGCGTGATCTCCTCGGGCGGCCATACACATCACGGCGGCGTCTGCCGCAACATCAACCGCTATCTCAAGTGGGCCTTCGTCGAAGCAGCCAACTGCGCCGCTCATCTGCGAACTCAACACGAGGGCCACATCGGATTGCTCTATCAACGCCTCGCACCCAACAAAGGCCACGGCCGCGCTATCATCGCCGTCGCCCGCCACCTGGCCGAGGCAAGCTATTGGATGCTGCGCAAGCGCGAACCCTACCGCCCGCCGCGCATCCACAACCCTTCGTCCAAGTTCGGGCAAGCGCGAGACACTTCTGACTGCACAAAAGTCTCGGGGTGAATGCGAAGCCCGATTCAAAGAATGCTCATGCCGGATGCTACGGCGAATATATGGCTTGCGGACGAACCCGATTCGCACGAGCAAAGTTGGGCGAAAACCACGCCGAGGAGGCTTTCCGAAGCTGCATCGAAGCCGCAAACAAAAGGCGCAGCTAAAGAAAAAACCTGGTGTTCGTAACTCGTCGAAGTTCCTCGCTCCGCACGATCTTCCCCTGCGGCTGGGATATTGTTGTTTCTTAACCCGCGAGCCGCAGCCAGCCCAAGCAAAAAAGACCGAAGAACAGGCTTGACTCAGAGCGCGCTTTCATACATGACGTGTCCCTACCACTGCCCATGCGAAGCATGGCCGGAACACTCGCTGCGCCGATGCTGCCCGATGGAGGCCACAGACGCAGCAAGGCCGCCTCCGAAGAGACGGCCAGCGGTAACTCTGCACATCGGCATCAACTGCTGAACTGCCCATAGATCGTGATACCGAACATGAGCAGATAGGAGAGAGCAAGGATGATCCAAAACTCCCACTTCTGTCTTGTTTTGGTTGTTTGAGAAGTCTTGCCTCCCTGGAGAACTCCCGCCAAGCCTCGTGACATAAGCCACCAGACGACAGCCCCGACAGGCGGCACGACGAGGTCTAGCAAAATTTGCTCTGAAAGCGGTAACGCTCCGGGTCGCACTGACTACTCCCTTCGTTTAGTGGATGATGCCTGCTGCACAGCCAGCGACGCCGCCTGCGTATGTCAAGAAGTCGTATCCGAGCTTCACTTCACCGATTCCCGACG
>DAHUZH010000174.1 GCA_027306695.1 Acidobacteriaceae bacterium | reverse complement strand
CGGGTGTGGCGAGATAACTGACCCGCTCGTTGCGCTACACTAACTATCCAACTGGTACAAAACATCGGGCAGGCCAGTTCCGCTTCCATCCAGCGGCAGGCCGCGAAAGACTCTCTTCGCCTGCGGGCCAGAAAAGTCGAGAAAATATTTCAACAACGGCTGCTCCGCACTGGTAGAGATCGCGTAGGGACTTCCTGGCGCATAGCCGAACAAAATACCGGGCTGTAGCTCCGTTTTTTGTCCACTGCAGGTGAAGAAGCCATACCCCTCTGCCACATACTCCAGCGCGAAGTATTGGAAACTTTCGCGGCGGACCGCATAGCTCGACGAGCAGCGTTCCCATCCGCCACAAGGAAGAGTCAACTTTGCCCCCGCATGGGCATCCCCATCAAAAAAATAACGGCACTGCGCGACACGTTCAGCAAGAAAGGCAGGCCGTGTGTGGACCTCGCTCGGTGCAGCGAATGCTTGGCCTTTTTCGCGACTGGCAAATCGAGGGGTCATCTCAGGTCAAAATTATCCATCAAAACGACAGTTTTAGCTATTCCCAATGCTCCTTTGGTCTCCCCATAATTGTGTTCGAGGTCAGGTTTGGTATGTCGCAGCTTTCTCCTCCTATTGCTCCGTCGCTCGTACCCCAGCGCACGCTCGCAAGCGGTGCCAAAATTCCCGCTATTGGTCTGGGCACCTTCGGCTCCGACCATGTCAGTGGGGCGCAGATTGCCGCTACGGTCCTCGATGCGGCTAGGATCGGTTATCGCCACTTCGACTGTGCCGCAGTCTACGGCAATGAATCGCTCATCGGAGAAGCACTGCAGTCCGTATTGAAGACGGTCGCGCCCCGGGAAGAACTCTGGGTCACTTCAAAACTATGGAATGACAAGCACGCTGCGAAAGATGTCATACCCGCCTGCAATCAGTCTCTCCGCGACCTCCAGCTGGATTATCTCGATCTCTACCTGGTTCACTGGCCGTTCCCAAATTTCCACGCGCCCGGCTGCAGAACCGACTCGCGCAGCCCCGATGCTCGCCCCTACATCCACGCGGAGTTCATGGAAACCTGGGGGGAGATGGAAAAACTTTTAGAGCAGGGCTTGGTGCGCCACATTGGGACTTCCAACATGACCATCCCGAAGCTCGAACTGCTGCTAGAAGACGCGCGCTTGCGTCCTCATTGCAATGAGATGGAGCTGCATCCCCACTTCCAGCAGCCGGAATTTCTTACGTATCTTATGGGGAAAAAGATTCAGCCCATCGGTTTCAGTCCATTGGGATCGCCCGGTCGCCCGGAGCGGGATCGGACACCATTGGACACCTCGCCGCTGGAAGACCCGATTGTCCGCGCCATCGCGGATGAGCATCGCGTCCACCCGGCTGCCATCTGTCTGAAGTGGGCCGTGCAGCGCGGCGAAATTGTGATTCCATTCTCTGTGAATCCGCGCAACTATGCAGCCAACCTGCGTGCCGTCGCGGAAGATCCTCTGACGCATGAGGAGATGGAGAAGATCACCACTGCCGATCGTCGCTGCCGGTTGATCAAAGGCCAGGTTTTTCTCTGGAAGCCAGACCAGTTATGGGAAGACCTTTGGGATGAAAATGGAGCGATCACGCCGGCATGAACAACACAGGGGGGAGCATTGAAAACAGCCACACCATCGGAACCTAAGGCGGACATGCTGGGTGTGGTTCTGCCCGGCAACAGCACCACTGAGCTTCGCTCTTTTGCCATGCCGGAGCCGGGATGGGGACAGGTCCTGCTTCGCATGAAGTCCTCCACTATCTGCGGCTCGGACATTCGCGCCATTTACCACGAGCATCTGGGAAAAAGGCCTGAAGGCTATCAGGGCGTCATCGCTGGACACGAACCCTGCGGACAGATTGTGAAGACCGGGCCAGGCTGTCGCTGCTTCGCAGTCGGAGATCGCGTAATCGTCTATCACATCTCGGGCTGCGGTCTGTGCAACGACTGTCGCCGTGGGTACATGATCTCCTGCACCAGCGCGGAGTACCGCCGGGCCTATGGGTGGCAGCGAGATGGTGGAATGGCCGACTGCCTCCTGGCGGAAAAGAAAGACCTGGTTCATCTGCCGGATGCGCTCTCCTATACCGATGGTGCGCAGGTGGCGTGCGGCTTCGGTACGGCCTACGAAGGGCTGGAGAAAATCGGAATATGTGGGGACGCTGCGGTGCTGATTACGGGCCTTGGCCCGGTTGGACTGGCGGCTGCTGCGCTATGCCGCAAACTGGGGGCGCGGCAAATTCTTGGCATTGACGTTCTGCCGGGGCTGTTGCAGCTCGCGCGCGATCTCGGCCTGTGCGATGAGGTCATCCCATCAGGGCCAGAGAATGTTGCTGCAGTTCGAGCCTTGACCGCAGGCCACGGCGTTGAGCGCGCTGTCGAGTGTTCCGGGCACCCGCAGGCACGTGCCACGGTCATCTCCGCCACACGACGCTGGGGCCGCATCGTTTTTCTGGGGGAAGGCGGTACGGTGCAGTTTCAGCCCTCTGCCGATCTCATGCATGACCAGAAGACGCTCTATGGCTCGTGGGTTACGTCCATCTGGCGCATGGAAGAACTCGTCGAACGTCTGGTGCGCTGGCAACTCTTTCCATCGAGTCTTGTCACGCATCGCTTTCCGCTTGAACGGACCGACGAAGCGTACGCGCTGATGGCCTCTGGCCGCTGCGGCAAAGCCGCCGTTTGTTTCGATGAGGAGCTTGTATAAATGCTCAAAGGAATCTCTCCAGTGCTCAGTCCAGATTTACTCAAGATATTGTGCGAGATGGGTCACGGCGATGAAATTGTCCTCGCCGATTCGAATTTCCCAGGCGCAAGCATCGCGAAGCGCCTCGTCCGCGCCGATGGCCTTTCGGTCACGGCCCTGCTCGACGCCATTCTTTTCCTGTTCGTTCTCGACAGCTACACCGATCCACTCATCATGATGCAAGTGGTCCCCGGCGACCGGCTCGATCCCGCAGTGGAAGCGGACTATATGCAGGTCGTGCGACGACATCAGCCGGACACGGCTGCGCCCATTCGCCTGGAACGAAATGTATTTTACGAACGCGCTCGCCATGCCTTTTGCGTCGCGATGACAGGGGAATCGCGTATCTATGGCAACCTCATTCTGAAGAAGGGCGTCATTCCCTGACTTTGAGGAAGCGGATCGGCAAGGCTGGGGTGGAGTTGCTGCTGCGAGAGACGATCCAAGCGGCCGAGCGGGCCAAGGTGGTCGAGGCGCGCAGCTATGACAAGCTGATCGTGGACACGACGGTCGAGGAGAAGGCGATCGCCTATCCGACGGACAGTAACTTGTTGGATGGAGTGCGCCGCAAGCTGGTCGAGTTAGCCAGGGATGCCAATCTAACGCTGCGTCAGAACTACAATCGCGAGGCGCCGCGGCTGGCCATCCAGACAAGCCGTTATGCGCATGCCCGGCAATTTCAACGGATGCGCGGTAGTTTGCGCCGATTGAAAACCATTGTAGGTCGAGTGACGCTGGAAGTAACTCGCAAGCTGGCGGAAATTCCCGACAACTACCAAACGATAGCCCGGCAAGTTACTGGCCATGGCGCGGAGAAGCTGCTCACGCAGCAGCGCGAAGACAAGAACAAGTTATACAGTCTGCATGCGCCGGAAGTGGAGTGCATCGGCAAAGGCAAGGCGCGGCAGAAGTACGAGTTCGGCGTGAAGGTCTCCATAGCCACAACCCACAAAGAATGCCTGGTGGTGGGCATGCGCAGTATGCCTGGCAATCCGTACGACGGCCACACTGTAGTGCCCGCGCTGGAGCAAGTGGCCAGGATGATCGACCGGCTGCCAAAAGAAATCTTCGTCGATCTGGGACACAGAAAAGCCATCGTTCCCGAGTCGGTACAGATGTACCGTCCAAAGATGCGAGGCAATCTCCGTAGGAGACTGAAGCGAGACGTCCGCCGCCGCAGCGCGATGAGCCTCGGCTGCGCAGTTTCATTCGTAGGCGCGTGCTCGATAGTGGAGATGCCGAGGACATTCTTCAGGACGTATTTTACGATCTCATCGAAACCTATCGGATGATGAAGCCGGTGGAGCAGGTGACGGCGTGGCTGTTCCAGGTGGCGCGCAATCGGATCATCGACCTCTTCCGCAGGCAAAAGCCCGCGTCTTTAAGCGACCCGGTGGCCAAGGACGGCGAATTGTCGCTCGAAGACCTGCTGCCTTCGGCGGATGCCGGCCTGGAAGCGGTCTACGCCAGAAACCTGTTGCTCGATGTGCTGGACGAGACGCTGGATGAATTGCCTGCAAATCAGCGTGAGGTATTCATCGCGCATGAATGGATGGGCCGCAGCTTCAAGGAACTTGCCGAGGAAACTGGCGTTGGCGTAAACACGCTGCTGTCGCGAAAGCGCTATGCGGTCCTGCATTTGCGGAAGCGGCTGCAGGCAGTGGATGAAAATTTTGGAAAGCAGTGAGGACAAAAATATGAACTATCGATTTTTGAAGGGTCTGAAGATTGCCGGGATCGTCGTGGTGGCCGGTCTTGTATTCGGCTTCGTGATCCTGCACCTGTGGAACTGGTTGATGCCTGTGATTTTTGGTTTGCACAGGATCACATTCTGGCAGGGATTGGAGCTGTTTGTACTCGGCAAGATTCTCTTTGGCGGCTTCCATCGCCACCACGACGGCCACCGCCGCTGGAAACGGCACATGGAAGAGCGCTGGGCACAAATGAGTCCCGAGGAGCGTGAGGAGTTCCGTGCCGGCATGCGCGAACGCCACGGCTGCCGGTTTGCGCCGCGGGATGAATCTATTTCCAAGGCACGATCCGGTTCGTAGTTGAAGGCCCCTCCTGCGCATAAAGGACAGTGAAGCCATGACGCAGATAACCCTCAAACGCTGCCCTCAATCTTCGAGGACATTTCTTCCCAGGATCGACAGGAACGATTCGCTCTCTTCCCATGGCCCTCGGACTGCGGACCAGGAAACGACAGGTTCTCGGACAGAAGGCCAGGGAGTCGATGCGCTCTCTGTCCACTCCAGGCTGATCGAGTTGGAGGTGGAGAACCTTCGTTTGCAGCAACTCGTTGCGGAGTTGCTGATCAAAAATCAGGAATTGCGGATTTTGCATCGCGCAGCTATTTCTGTAGCTAATTCCGCAGCAGTTTCGTAGATACACGCAAATTTTTCACTATACAGCTATTTACTTGATGCCACCGACTACAACCGGTTGGGTCTCACCAGTTTCGCGAACGGAACTGGCTCCATCT
>DAHUZH010000173.1 GCA_027306695.1 Acidobacteriaceae bacterium | reverse complement strand
CCAGTGCGGACTGCCCGGAGGTGGCGCGCACAATGCGATAACGGCTCCCGTAATGACGGCGCAGGTCCTGCACCAGTGCGTCCAGCACACTATTGTCATCATCGACCGCAAGAAGAACAGGTTTTGGCATAAGTCGCGTATTGTAGCCAGTCTAATTGATTTGCAAAATAAAACCGAAGATGCAATCAAGTTCCAAATTGGGCCTTATTTCGGTTATATCCGTCAAACGATGTGTGAGTACGGATAAAAAGCATTACTCTATCACTGGAAGACTTTGAGAAAATTTGCTGTATTGAAAGCCTTGGTTGAACGCTCGCGTTATTTTTATTCCCCAAAAGTAACCGACGCGGACAGTCAAACAATCGGCAGACGAAGTTTCGGCTGATTTTGCCGATACATGGAACAGAACGAGATTTGATTCTCTTTCTTTCGACGTTTTCGCAGAACCAAGCTGTCTTGCTGCAGCGAAAGCATAGATGGAAGGATATCGCGGCTGCATGTCAAAAATTTCCCTATGAAAAAGATCATTCTCGCTGACAATCAATCCATCTTCCGCGCGGGTATCGCAAAAATCCTAGCGCTCCAGGACGACATTCGTATCGTGGCCCAGTGTATGGACAACGAGCGCCTGTCGCAGGCGGTCCGGACTTTTCGGACCTCGATCGTCATTCTAGCTTCTTCTCTACAGCCGGACCTGCCGGCAATGATTCAGTCCGTGCGCGCCGCAGGCAGCAAACTGATTGTGATCGCGGAGAACACGGAATCTTTGCATACGTATGCCACCCATGGATTTGACGGTGTCATCTTTCGCGACATCCCCAGCACCGGGCTGATAGACTGCGTACAAGCTGTCGGCGCAGGGGAGACCTATTTACAGCAGAAGTCCGGGCGTTCTCTCGCGGAAGAAGCCGACGCTGTAGGCGCGCGCGTGCGTGACAGGCTGACCCCGAAAGAGATCCAGATTGTCGCTTTGATTGTCCAGGGTTATAAGAACAAGGAAATTGCCACCCAGCTTGGCACGTCGGAACAAGTCATTAAAAATTATTTACGGAATGTCTACGACAAGACCGGTGTTTCCGACCGACTGGAACTGGCGCTGTTTACCATTCACCATCGCACGCTGGCCGAAGCGGCAGCGGAAGCTGGCGGCCTGATGGAGCTTCGCGTGGCCCGCGCATAGAGCGCGACGGCTACTTCAGCACTAGCCAGCCTGCGGTAGGGGATGCAGCAGCGCTCCCACAATCGCGACCAGTTCATTGGGATCGACTGGCTTTTCCAGGTACATGTCCGCCTGCGGCTCGGCTGCGCGAAACGCTTCCGTGCAATACCCGGAAACCACTACAACCGGCACTTCCTGGCGTCCCTTGGCGGCGAGAAGTATCTGGCGGCCGCTGTCCTCGCCTAGTTTCCAGTCGGTCACTACCGCGTCAAACGTCTCTTTCTCCAAAAATGAAATCGCATCGCTGACTGTGCAGGAGGTGGTCACGACATGGCCAGCGCGTTCAAGGATAGTCTTCTTCAGTGCAACGGCACTGGGTTCGTCATCGACACAGAGAATCTTAGCCACAGCGAATCCCCTTTCTTTCAGGGACAAGAGGAGAAACCTGGCAAAATAAGGCAGAACACTCGATCCGCATCTGCCAATATACTAGACCAATTTTTCCGCGGCCGATTTTGCCTGCGTAAACAAATAAAGATAATCAGGGCCACCAGCCTTGGAATCTGTGCCCGACATGTTGAATCCACCGAAGGGATGCGCCCCAACCATGGCGCCGGTACATTTGCGATTGAAGTACAGATTGCCGACGTGAAAATCGCGACGGGCGCGCGCTATTTTCTCGCGTGAGGACGTATAGACCGCTCCGGTGAGGCCATACTCCGTATTGTTGGCGATTTCCAGTGCGTGCTCAAACCCTTTGCAACGAATGATGGCCAGCACCGGCCCGAAGATTTCCTCCTGCGCCAGGCGAGCGTTCGGCGCGATGTCCGCAAAAATCGTAGGAGCAATATAGTAGCCGCGCTCGGGTGTCTCCACGGGCTTGCCACCCGCGATCAGGCGTCCCTCCTGCTTGCCTATTTCTATATAGCGCAACATCGATGCATAAGCTGATTCATTCACCACCGGGCCAATGTTCGGATTGGCCACTGGATTTCCGACCTGCAACTTCTCCACACCTTCGCGCAACCGATCGACAAAGATGTCATAGATATTGTCGTCGACAATGGCGCGCGAGCAAGCCGAACATTTCTGCCCGCTGAAGCCGAAGGCCGACTGCAAAACACCCGTCACAGCCGCATCGAGGTCGCAGTCCGCCTGGACGATGATGGAGTCTTTGCCGCCCATTTCAAGAATGGTCCGCTTGATCCAAATTTGACCGGGCCTTGTCTGCGCTGCCCGAGCATGAATGTCGAGTCCCACTTCTTTCGAGCCGGTAAAGGCGATGAAGCGCGTCTTGGGGTGCTCCACGATGGCATTGCCGAAGGTAGCGCCTGAGCCTGGGCAGAAATTCACAACGCCGGGCGGCAGGCCAGCCTCTTCCAGCAGGCTGAAAAAGCGCGCGGCGATGGTCGGCGAATCGCTCGAAGGTTTCAGGACAACGGTGTTTCCTGTGACTACGGCCGCAGACGTCATCCCGGCCATGATGGCCAGCGGGAAATTCCATGGCGGAATGACAGCGCACACTCCCAGCGGCAGATAGAGCAACTCATTGCGCTCTCCGGGATATTGGATGGGTGTGGTCGCGGCGGCCAGACGCAGCGCTTCTCGCGCGTAAAATTCAAGGAAGTCGATGGTCTCGGCAACGTCGGCGTCGGCCTCTCCCCAGTTTTTTCCTACCTCGTAGGTCAGCCATGCCAGGAACTCAAACTTGCGTTGGCGAAGAAGCTCCGCCGTGCGCAGAAGCAGCGATACGCGCTCTTCCACGGGGGCGATGCGCCACGATTCATACGCGCCGAGCGCAGCCTGCATCGCAACTTCGGCATGCTCCGCGCCAGCCTTTTGATGCACTCCCACCACCTGCGACGGATTGGCGGGATTCAGCGAACGAATTTTTCCCTGTGTGCGAATGCGCTTGCCGCCGATTACCAGGTCATACTCCTGGCCAAGCTGGTCGCCCACACGAGTCAGCGCTTCGCGCATCGCGCGCGCGTTTTCTTCACGGCCAAAGTCCACAAAGGGTTCGTTACGAAATTCGCCCTGAGGGGCACGATAAGGGATTACGGTAGAAAGCTCGATTGTAGCCATACTGCCTTAGTGTAGAACAAGCCGAGGGCTTCTTGCAGGACGCCAGTTGCGCGTGACTTACCACGCTTGCGTATGAGAATCTTTGTTCTAGTAAATATCTACAGGCTGGCGCGGAGGCCAACTGCAAATCGTACGAATGCTGCGCGCTGACGGTGCTTGCGGGCCACTTTTTCTGGCTCCCGGAGGCCCCGCGTGAACACTGAGAATGTTGGCAAGCGCTTCTCCGCCGTGATCGTCAATTATGACGGCGACGACATGCTGACCGATTGCGTGCGTTCGGCCCTGCGGGAAGGCGTGCCAACGGCGCAGATCGTCATTGTGGACAATGGAAGCCGGGACGGTTCTCTGGCCACACTCGAACAAAACATCCCTGGCACAAAGACCATTTGCAATCCATGCAATACAGGGTTTGCTAGCGCAGTCAATCAGGGTCTTGCAGCGGCCTGTGGCGACTTTGTTCTGCTGTTGAATAACGACGCTCAGTTACAACCCGGTGCATTGCAGGCTTTTGCAGAAGCCTTCGATCGGATTCCGCGGCTGGCCATCGCGGGCGGCCAACTCCGTTATCCCGACGGCCGGCTCCAGAACGCCATCGCGCCGTTGCCTACGCTCGCCGCGGAACTTCTGCCGTATATTTTTCTGAAATGGATGGTTCCCCGCCGCTTTCAGATGAAGACGGCTGTGGACGTGCCGATCCCCGTCGAAAGCGTCATCGGCGCTTGCCTGGCGGTGCGAAGGGCCATTCTGCCCGAGTTGGGCGTGATGGACGAAGATTACTTCTTCTTCTTTGAAGAGACCGAATGGTGCCAGCGTGCCGGTCGCCTGGAATTCCAGATCTACCATTTGCCTGCGGCGCGGGCGCTGCACCTGCAGGGGCGCACCGCCAACCGTTTTCGCGGAGATGCGCGGGTCGAATTCCAGCGTTCAAAATTGATCTTTTTCAAAAAATCCCGGACGCTGGCGGTTTATCTTGCCGTGTCGGCACTGCTCGTCATCAAAACTCTGGTCAACGCTATTGCCAATACGATTCTCTGCGCGATCACACTTTTTTCCATCCCGCGACTGCGTATCAAGACACGGGTCTATTGGCATGTCCTGGCCTGGCATCTGCTGGGCAGGCCAGCAAGCTGGGGCCTCCCCGGCAAGTGTCCACAAAAAACAGGTTAGAGCATCTTCCATTGGTATGGAGTGCATATGCAATACAATTCGTCATCCTGAGCGAATCGAAGGACCTCTGCATTTAAATCAAAAAGTCAATGCATAGATTCTTCAGTCGCCGCAGCGACCTCAGAATGACTTTCTTAGATTTTGCATTGCCTCAACTGGACAACAGCCCTAACGCGACACCGTGGAATAAAACGTGTTGTTGCCGGAGCGCAGGTCCTTGCCGTAGCCAAGCACAAATTCAAAACTTCCCAGCAGTCTCACCGTGGTTTGAAGGCCCGTATCGGAGAGCCATTTCGGTGATCCGAAGAAACCCGAAGGATCGTAAATATCGCCGGTATCGAGAAATGGGCCCATCTTCAGCGTGAACAATGCGTCGTGATAGACGACCTTCTCTATGTCCGTGTTGGAGAGGATGAAATTTCGTCCGAGCGGCGCATTGCCTTTCTGGCCATTCACCAGGCCATTGTGGCCACGCATCCACAAAGGGTTGTCTCGATCGAAGCCGAGCATGAATAAATCGTCGAAGGGCACCTGCCCGAATGTGCGGCCAGCTCGCAGCCTGGTCTGCGTGCCGTAATCTTCGCCCGTCGCTTGCGGAAGCCAATTGGCCGCTAGCGAGCCTTCAACGCGGCCGTATCTTCCCAGTGGATTCGCGAAAAAATTCCCTACCTCTCCTGTTGCGCTGGCATCGAGCGTGAATCTTCTTTCAGGAAACCTGACCAGTGAGCGCTGCACGCCGGTCTTTAGAGCCAGCCCCGAAGCCCTGGTGAAAAATGGGGCCGCCTGTTGTGGAATGCCAAGGAGAATCCGAAAATCTCGATATGAATATTCCGTGCCAAGACTCCACTGCCAGCGCCAGC
>DAHUZH010000172.1 GCA_027306695.1 Acidobacteriaceae bacterium | reverse complement strand
TCCGTTCGCTGGGGAGTGCAAGCGTCTCTATGTACAGCCCCTAGCCCGGGGGCATCGTGTTGCAGACAAGCTGCTCGACGCACAGGAGGAGTTCGCCCGCACCAAAGGTCTGCGTTGGATCTACCTTGATAGCTATGATGATCTGAAAGTTGCCATCGCTTTGTATCGGAAACGTGGGTACGTTTCATGCGAACGCTTTAACGACAACCCACAGGCAACAGTCTTCCTTCGCAAAAACATCGAGCCCCAGTCGTGAAACGCTCGGATGCATCTCGGCACAACTGTGACCTTGGTGAATCAAGTATGCTATTGTGCGCAATAGCTTCGCGAACACTCATTCCGCGCTCCGGTGCTGCATGTAGTAGAGCCGCGCCTTCGCGCGATTGTAGCAATCGCGCATGCTGCACCAGCGACGGTTGTTCTGACGCGAGAACCTCTGCACAGGGTCCTGATTTTTCAAAAGCGAAACGACACAGCAGTTGAAAGCTAGATCGCCACAAGCGATTGACGGAAAATTCATAGGAGGCGCAGAGTGGCCGATTTCTGGTGCGATGTTCGACATGCATTTCGTCTGTTTGTGAAAGCCCCAGGCTTTACGATCACTGCGGTCACCGCGCTCGCCCTGGGAATTGCAGCCAACACCGCGATCTTTTCGGTTGTGAACGCGGTCCTGCTGAAGCCCTTGGGATACCGAAATGAGGACCGGCTTGTGGCGCTCATGCTGACGACGCCTGACGAGGGCGAGGTTCCATACGCCTCGGTTCCTAACTTTTTTCTATACCAGCGGCAGACCAGGGTCTTTCAGGATGTGGGTGCATACGATGTGGGCGGATCGGGCTTCAACCTGACGGGCGGAGAGCCTGAGCAGGTGCCCGGCCTGCATGTGAGCGAGGGGTATTTCCATGTCTTCGGTGCGCCGGTGCTCTTGGGGCGGACATTCACAATGCAGGAAGACCGTCCGAACGGTGGCCATGTGGTGGTGCTGAGCTACGGTCTGTGGGAGCGCCGTTACGGCGGCAATCCGAGCATCGTGGGTAGGACGATTTCGATAGGCAATGAGCCGTACACGGTCGTCGGGGTGTTGGGGAAAAACTTTGTTTCTGATCCGCAGGCCGATCTTTGGGTTCCCTTTCAGTTCGATCCCAACAGCATCGATCAGGGGCATTATTTCGAGGTCGCAGGCGTGTTGCGGCCTGGGGTGACACTGGCGCAGGCCGACTCGCAAATGAAAGTAGCGGCAAGCGAGTTTCATCGCATGTATCCCCAGTCGTGGACGCAACTTGGTTTTGCCGTGGAACCGCTACGGGAGATGATTGTGGATAATGTCCGCCCATCGCTGCTTGTCCTGCTGGGCGCGGTGGGACTGGTGCTGCTGCTCGCGTGCGCGAACGTGGCCAACCTGCTGCTGGTGCGGGCGACCGGACGCGAGCGCGAGTTTGCGATCCGCTTGGCGCTGGGAGCGCGGAGGAGGCGGATAGTGTGGCAGCTACTGACGGAGAGTGGGCTGCTGGCATTGGCTGGCGGTACAACCGGCCTCGCGCTGGGTTTCGCAGGAGTAAAGGCGCTGCTGGCGATGATTCCCGCCGGATTGCCGCGAATCGGAGAGAACGGCGCGGGAGTCGGCGTGGATTGGCGGTTGTTGGGATTCACGCTTTGCGTCTCCGCGATGACGGGCATCGTATTTGGGCTGTTTCCGGCGCTGGCTGCATCCAGGGCCGACCTGAACCTGGCGCTTAAGGAGAGCGGCAGCCGTCACGGAACGGGACTCTGGCAGGGAAAGGCGCGATCGGTGCTGGTGGTGAGCGAGGTTTCGCTGGCTGTGGTGCTGCTGATCGGAGCGGCGCTGCTGATTCGCAGCTTCATCGCGCTGCGCGGGGTCGATCCGGGTTTCGATGCGCACCATGTGCTGACCATGGAGATGTCGCTGAACGGCAGCCGCTTTGAGAAGGCCGCTGGCGTGGCGCAGTTGGCGCGTGCGGGACGCGACCGGCTCAATAGGATTCCCGGCGTGGAGGACTCGGCGTTCGCCTGCTGTCTGCCGATCCGGTCTGAGTTCGCGCTGCCGTTCACGATTGTGGGACGGCCTCAGCCGAACGACAAGGACATGCTTGGAGCGGGATGGACAGAGACCTCGCCGGGATACTTCCATGTGTTTCAAATTCCGCTGTTGCGCGGGCGACGCTTTACGGACGACGACGATGCCGGGGCGATGCCGGTGGCGATCATCAACGAGGCGGCGGCGCGGAAGTTCTGGCCGAGTCAGGATCCGATAGGCCAGCAGATTGTTATTGGGAAAGAGGACGGTCTTCCCGATCCAACGCGCGTCATCGTCGGAGTGGTGGGAAATACACACGAAGGTGGGCTCAACCGCGCGCCGGGGCCGATGATTTTTGTGCCGGTTGCGCAAATCGGCGATTCCATGGCCGCAGTGATCCTGAAGTCGGCTCCGGGACGCTGGGTGGTGCGCACGCACGGCGATCCGCAATCCTATATAGCCGCGGTGATGGAAGAGTTGCGTGCGGCAAGCGGTGGATTTGCCGTGGGAAACGTGCGCACGATGGAGGAAGTAGATGGCAGATCGACGGCGCGGCAGAGCTTCAATATGCTGCTGCTGACGATCTTTGGCGCAATTGCGCTGATTCTGGCCGCCATCGGGATTTACGGGTTGATGGCATATTCCGTGGCGCAGCGCAGGCAAGAGATGGGAATTCGCATGGCCTTGGGCGCGGACGTGTCTTCGATCCGGAATATGGTTGTACTGCAGGGCATGCGGCTGACCCTGATGGGATTGGCCACGGGGCTGGTAGCGGCCTTCGGTCTGTCGAGATTCCTTTCGAGCTTTCTGTTCGGCGTTAGGAACTGGGATCCGCTGGCTTTCGTCGCAGTACCAATAGTGCTGGTCGGAGTGGCGCTGGTTGCCGTCTGGCTGCCTGCGACGCGCGCGTCTCGTGTGGATCCGGCGCGTGCGCTTCGCGAGGAGTAGTTGCAAATCTCCGGCGCTTTTCCTCCATTTCAAATGTCAACTGCTGCCATTGAACTAAGCGGTTTACTACATGTTTAGTCCCGGCATTTCGTGGTGCATACTTTTCCAGAGAGTGGAAGGAGGCACTATGGGCCAAATACTTCACGGAGCGCCCATACGACAGCGGCGGTCCGTTGTATTGGAAACCACCCTTCTGTGAGAAGGGAAATGTGCAAGCCTTCATCCACCCCTGAACCTCCGAACGAACTATATGAACTCGACTTCTGCCGTATCCCAGCTTCATCGAGGTAAAGCTCCCTTCTGTGATCGGCAAGTCGGCTAAGATAGTCAACGTCCCACCAAGACATTTGGATAGCTGCTTATACATAACCGCTATTATTTGCGAATCGTTTCATTAGCCGCCAGCTCTTTCTCGTGCTTCCCATTCATCTCAGTTGCGGGACTTCTAGTTCTTAGCCCGCCCGATCGAAATATAGTCACCCGTATGATGCGGGATTGCGACGGTTTCGTGCCCGGCTTGATATTTCCATGATCGTCGATGGCATTCCACCCGGAGTTGGCAATGTAATAAAAATTTCCGCCTATGATCACTCCGTGCGTTGGATCGAGGGTATCCATCGAACGCTCGATAATTCTTTCCGATTCGATTCTGGTGTGCGAGGCATCCAGCGTAAAAATCGCAATCCGCTCAGGGGATGTTCCATTCTGCACTGCGATCAATCTTCCGTGACTGAAGTACAGTCCATCGATGCCCGTAAGGGCGAACTTTCTTTCCATGGAAAGCCAGCGGACCTGTTTCGTTGCAATTTCGAGCACTCCGATCCCACGCACATAATCCGGAACAAATATCTGCTTGCCATCGGGATACAGCGCGGGAGTTTGCGGGGAGATGAAATCTCCGGCGTCGATACGTTCCAATGTCTTACTGTTTACTGCTACCCGGTAGACGCCTCCGCTATCTCCATCACTCACGATGACATCGCCATGCTGAGTTAGCGCCATATCGCCCAGGCCACTACGGTGAGGCCCCTCAATGCGGCGCAGTAGTTTGCCACTCTTCAGGTCATAGCAAAGGACCGCAGACCTTCCCCAATCCGCTTGCGGCGAAAACCTGAATCCTTGCATCGCCACCTCCGTTGCCCACACCACACCGCGTACGGCATCCACCTTGATGGCCAGCATTGGCCAATTATCGGGCGTGCGGGCAAATTCGCGGATATTCCCATGCGCATCGGCAGAAACGATTTTCTTCTCGCGCACACTGGTGATCAGGAACCGTTGAGAACGCGGATCATAGTCAATGTCTTCGGCCAGCAGGCCGGAATCCGGCAGGGAAAAGGCAATGCTCCCGGTGGAAAGCGGACTGCGGTTCTTTTCCATTGCAAGCTGAACCTTTGCAAAGCCGCTGCTCTTTTCGACGCGGGAAAAATCCGGGGATATCGTTTGCACGTCGATCGATTGGCCCATGTCAGCGTACCGATTCAACTCGTAAAGGGCCGCCCCCAAATCGCCGATGCCGAGTTCTGCCTGAGCCACCTCCAGGATTGAGTCGGGGGATTGATTGAGAAACAGTTCCATTTCTTTTGCGGTCGCCAGATTCGAGCGCCAATCGTGAGCGGCGCTCGATTTCTGCAACTGAGCCTGAAAAGTTTGCAGCCGTTCAGTGGCAGATGATTCCGCTTGTTTTGCGGCTGGCGCTGCGACAAGACTGATCAGAAGCGCTACCAGAACACCCATATTCATGTGAATCTCCTGCTCGATTTCACAATCGACATACTGGAAACAATGTTATGGAGCTGAATAGGAAAGCGGCATGTGAAAGCCACCTGCCGCTTAATAGCCCACACAGGGAGCTAGGGTGATCAGTTGCAGCCCAATCAGGGCCACGCAGGAGGTGGCGACAACCTTCCAGGGCAGGTTCCGGTGGGCGGCAATTATATAAATTCCCAGAAAGAACAGCAGAACGAAAAACTGAAGCCACCAGTCGTTGCTCCAGCCAAGCCAGCCGTTTCGCGATCCCCACGTAATCCAGGAATCCGAGCCAAGGTGCAGGCGGCCCATTGGATACGCAGCAATATGCCTGGGATGGACCGGGAAATCGAGCACAAAGTGAGAAAACACCACCAACCACAACCCGATGACAGCGCACCTTCCCCTTCGCCAGAAAAGGCAAGAAAAAATAGTGGCAAAAACGATTGTAGAGAAAAGGGAATGCGACCAGTCGTCGAAGAAATGTACGGAATCCGCCGGTTCTACGCCTGCCCGCGCCAGCACGATCCAAACAATATCCGGCAAAAAGGTTCCGGTGAGAAGTGCCCACAGCGGCGCGCGGCGCGCATACTGACCGGTGGCCAACGCCACGCTGTAATGCGGGACGTACATTACCTCTTCTCCCGGCTATCTCCGCGGCAGGCCGTATTGATCAGCCATAGCAACAGT
>DAHUZH010000171.1 GCA_027306695.1 Acidobacteriaceae bacterium | reverse complement strand
TATATCGGGCGCACCTGGCCCATCTGGCCGTCGCGCGTGCGCATCACAGTGGGCACGCAGGCGGAGATGAATAGCTTTCAGCGGGCCTACCAGCAGGTTGTGCAATCGAGCGACGTAGCGCTGCTCGAAAATATCCCGACAGGTTTCCGTCATGCCGATTGGCGGGAGGGTTTTGTCTCGTAAGATACTGTTACTTTGCGCCGAAAAAATATTTTTCGCTCGCAGCTTCGGCGCGAAAATTTGTTACACTCGCGCCCAGCATGCGAACCCGGTCGGGCATTCTTTTTCTGCTGCTGTTTTCGTCCTTATTCGTGCATCCATCCCTCGGTGCGCATCGGCATCGACCCATCTCTTCTGCGGGTGATACGTCTCGCGTCTCGCGTCAGATTGAAGCCTTACTGGCCGCTCCTGTGGCCGCGCAGGCGCACTGGGGCATCTCGGTTACAACGCTCGATGGCCGGGTACTTTACGCAAAGAATGACGCGCAACTGTTCGCTCCGGCCTCGAACACCAAGCTACTGACGACGAGCGCGGCGCTGGCGCTGCTGGGGCCAAATGCGACCATCGAGACGCGTGTAGTGGCTGCAACCGCGCCGGATACGGACGGCGTTGTGCGCGGAGATATCACACTGCTGGGTGCGGGTGATGCCAGCATGTCGGGTCGCGCCTATCCGTACAGTGGGCGCACAGAACGCCCCAATCCGCCGCTGGACGCTCTGGCGGCCTTGGCGGACCAGCTCCGGCAGCGTGGCGTCCGTCGCGTCGAAGGTAACATCGTCGGCGACGATACCGCATTTCCGTGGGAGCCATACGGTACGGGTTGGGCATGGGACGACCTGGAATGGAGTTGGGGTGCGCCAGTCTCCGCGTTGACCGTGAATGACAACATCGTTTATTTGATCGTGATGCCCGGAGAGCGACCCGGCGATCCGCTGACCTTCGCATGGAACCCTGCGGAGACTAGTTCTTATTACACCGTGAACAATACAGCGCGCACCTCTGCGGCGGGTTCGCAGCCCTCGCTGGGTCTGGATCGCGCTGTTGGCTCGCATGAGATCAGGCTTTTCGGCACGCTGCCTGCTGGCGCCCCGGCGAAACAGCTTGCGCTGGCCATTCAGGATCCGGCGGAGTTCTCCGCCATGGCGTTTCGCCAAATGCTCGAAAGCCGTGGCATTACGGTCTCCGGCACTCCTGTCGCGCACCATCGCTCCTCGGTGGATACGGCCATCTACGAGCAAAGTGTGCTGCGTCCACTCGCTTTGCCGCCAGCTAGCGCCGCGCTAGCCATGCAACCGATGTCCGCCCTGCCGCCAGGAGCATTGTTGCTGGCTTCGCGCACCTCCGTCCCGCTGCTCGAAGATATGACGGTCACGAATAAGGTGAGCCAGAATCTGCATGCCGAAATTTTTCTGCGTTTGCTGGGGCAACACTACGGCGCGGACGGCTCCATTGTGGAGGGTGCGCGCGTAGTGCGGATGTTTATGTTGCGCGCGGGCGTCGAGCCGCAGGACCTGTTTTTCTACGATGGCTCCGGCCTTTCGCCAGAAGACCGGATCACACCGCGTGCTTTGACCGCGCTGCTGCGCTATGATGCGGCCCAGCCGTGGGGAGCGGCGTTTCGCGCAACACTGCCTGTCGGCGGCATCGATGGAACGCTGTCCGGCCGTTTTCTGAGCGGCCCGCTGCATGCCCTTGTCTTTGCAAAAACGGGCACTCTGGAAGAGGTGGATACTCTGAGCGGCTACGTTGTGGCCAAGAGCGGCCGCACACTGGTATTTTCCATCCTGTGCAATGGCCACATGCCAAAGGCGAAGGGCATTACCAAAACGATCGACGGCATTGTCGGTGCCCTGGCTGCGGCGGAATAAGATGAACCCTGGACGAGCAGCCAAGCATCTTGTAACGCAAATGTAGTCTCAAGGAGCGTCACGCCATGTCCCAAAGAAAACCGCAAACTTACGCCAACCACACTCGATTCGATCCGCTGTTTCATTACTTTTTAGCGCCGGTGCTATTGATTACCCTGGTCGCAACCATTGTGCATCTGGTCCGGCATCCGCATCTAGGCAGCGCCTGGCATGTGGTGCTGGCTTTTGCGTTGCTTCTGATTGCCGGTAAGGCGCGGTCGTATGCCCTCAAGGCGCAGGACCGCGTAATTCGCCTGGAAGAGCGGATGCGGCTGGCCACGCTGCTGTCGGAGCCGCTGCGCTCCCGCATCGGCGAGTTGCAGGAGCGCCAGTTGATCGCTCTGCGCTTTGCCTCGGATGCGGAAATCCCCGCGCTGGTCGAGCGGACTCTGAAAGAGAATCTGACGCAGAAGCAGATCAAGCAGGCCATCCAGAACTGGCGTCCAGATTATTTCCGGGTCTGACGCACGATACTCTGGAGTTGGCTATTTGCTGTACGGGAGTTTTGCATGTCGATTGAGTCGCCCTCGGACCTGGCCGGTCTGGAACGCGCCGGGGCCGTGACACGCCTTGTCATCGAAGCGATGAAGGCCGCTGTGCTGCCAGATATCAGCACACTGGAGCTCGACAAAATTGGCGGCGACGTGATGCGTCGGCATGGTGCGCGTTCCGCTCCTCACCTCGTCTACGCGTTTCCGGGACACAACTGCATCAGCATCAACGATGAAGTGGTCCACGGAGTACCCTGCGCACGCACGCTTCAACCCGGCGACCTGGTCAAGCTCGACGTGACCGTGGAACTGGATGGGTATATGGCCGACGCTTGCGAAACCGTGGCAGTCCCTCCCATTCGCAGGCAACAGAAGGATCTCATCGACTGCGCGCGAAGGGCCTTTTATGCAGGCTTGCAACGGGTGCGTCCGGGCGTACGCGCTTTTGAGGTAGGCGAATCGATCCATCGAGAAGTGGCCCGGTATGGCTACTCGGTTGTGCGTGATCTCACCGGGCACGGAATTGGGCGCACCATTCACGAGCCGCCGACGATTCCGAATCATCGCGACCCGAACTGCGATGCGATTTTAACCGAAGGCCTGGTTTTCACGATCGAGCCGCTGATATCTGCGGGCAGCCCGCGCACCTTTCTCAAACGCGATGGCTGGACCATTCGTACACGCGACCGGGCACTGTCTGCCCATTATGAGCACACCGTCGTCGTGACCGCGCAAGGCGCGCGCCTGTTGACCGCGTAAACATGCTGTTCTGTTGTGGATTCACAGATACTGGTTTCAAAAATAGGGTGAGTCATTCTGAGCGTAGCGAAGAATCCAGAAAATGATGGCGACGTAACCAAGGCGAGTATTCTCTGGATTCTTCACTCCGCTGCGCGGAGCCTGCCCTGAGCGAAGCCGAAGGGTTCAGAATGACTCTTTTTGACGTTCGGCTACACTAACTATCAATCCGCTATAAATACCCGGAAGCTTAAAAATTGACACGAGTGAAACTAATCCTTTTATCTGCAGGCGCGGTCTTGCTAATCCTCGCTGGCTGTCATCGCATGCCGCCATCCAAGCCGCTCAGCGAGCTGACGCCCTCAGAAATGCAGGGGTATGGCGTGTTTCAGTCTCACTGCGCGGCCTGCCACTATGCCAATAAAGAACAGTCGCTGCACGGTCCGGGACTGCAAGGCATGTTTAAGAAGCCCTATCTGCCCAGCGGCACTCCGGCGAATGACGACCGCGTGCGCGCGGTCATTGTCCACGGACGCGGCATGATGCCGGCCTTTGGCGACAGGCTCGACGACCGGCAGATGCAGGACTTGTTAGCCTATCTGCATACCCTATGAATCCATCCGGTCCGGCCAATCTACAAGGTCCACAGAAACCGCAGCAGAAGGCAGCCGCTAAATTGCCCGGCGTGGCCGCCATCGCGCTCTGGCTCTTGCTGGAAGCTGTTATCGGAGTGCTCGGCGTCCTCACGCAGCACTTCGCCACGCATACCGCCCGGCTGACAGTGCTTGCCGTCTGCACGCTGTTCGCGCTGGCGGGCCTCGGCCTGCTGCAAATGAAGCGCTGGGGCTGGGCGCTCGCCCTGGCCGCCGCATTCCTGACCAGCAGCTACGGCATCTATGTGATCCTGCGCTTCCACCAAAACAACTACTGGGTCATGACGCTGGTAAATTTCGTGTTTTTCTTTTATCTGGTAAGGCCAGAGATACTAAGAAGGCTAAGATGAGAGAAATTGCCTGTATCGCACGTCCCATGCTTCCTGAATCACAGGCAACTTGTCGAGGTATTTCCAAAGTTGCAGTAAGTCTGCATCGTGGTTTAGGTGGTAATGCCGATTGATTTCGGAAGCAAAGCACAAAAGAGCGACTATAGCATTGGCAATCTGGCCGGAACGAAAACGTTCCATTCCATCGCCTTCAATTCGCGCCGGTCTTTCCGTATCCAGACTTTCTTTTAATAGAAAGACCCCAATCTTGCTGACACCCCACGCAGTGTGGTGCGCGATCTGGGAGATTTCTCGATACGACCAGTCATACAGCCATGTAAGAAATTTCTTACATTCAGGGCTGAGTTGGTGGTTGGGCTTTAGGGCTTGTGTAATAGTTGGCCAGTACCGTAATTCCGATGGTTTGGACATTTCCGCATCTGTAACCTGGAGATGTTTCTTAAGACCCGCAGAATATTTTTTCAATTCGTTTTCGTAGAAATTGATGTAGTCGTCGTGTTGAGGAAAATCTTTTTTGTATCGCTGCAACTCTTCCCATGCGTCTCGGTAAGAAGATTTGGCATACCAAACGTAATTCGGAAGAAAACTTCCTTGTCCTTGATCGAACATGAAGCCAACCGTAAACAGATTATCGATCATGGTTCGTGTAATGGACGGGACGGCAAGCATTGCTTTCTTGGGGCGTTTTCCTGTTTCTTCCGCGTCCGAACCAAGCCAGAGGATGGCTTCATAGCTGTTGTACATGCTCAACGTGGAGACACGTAGAAAGACCGTTGCTTGATTAAAGCACCGATGGCCAGGATTCTCTTTTGCCTTGCGTTCCAACTCCCGCTCAATGTTGATGAAAAGACCCTTGAGCTTGAGTGCGATTGGAGCAAGGTCAACCGTCACAATGCCTTGAACATTTTGCGGTGCGCTTTTGGCTTTCACGCGTGAGCAGGTTCGCGGCGTTTGAGCCGGGGAAGTTCCCGGATGGTCTTTCCCGCTTTTTCCTGCGCGATTCGTAGCTCGTAGAGGTTCTGCAGATTCAACCAGAACTGCGCGCTTGTGCCAAAAAAATGAGCAAAGCGCAAGGCGGTGTCGCCGGTAATCCCGCGTGTTCCATGCAAGATTTGTGTGATGCGATTGGCGGGAACGTCGATCTTTCTCGCCAGTCCGGAAGCGCTCATGCCGAGCGCTTCCAGCTCCTCCGCTAGATGTTCCCCGGGATGGATCGCTATAGCCAAGACTTCTCCTAGAGCCTGTTATGAACTTTGTGCGAATAAGTCTTTTCGAATCAGCGGGAATTCACCACAAAAACTGTCAAAAGTG
>DAHUZH010000170.1 GCA_027306695.1 Acidobacteriaceae bacterium | reverse complement strand
ATCCCTTCACCAACCGCCTGCGCCGTCAGCTTTGGAGCGTCTGCTGGATTCTGCTCTATCGCCCGTCCCCGCGCATCGCGCATGGCTGGCGCGCGTGGCTGCTGCGCTGCTTTGGAGCGCAGCTCGGCCCCGGCTGCCATTTCTATCCCGCCTCGCGCATCTGGGCGCCGTGGAACCTGACCTGCGAAGACCATGTGATGGTGGCCGACCGCGCGGACATCTACAATCACGCGCCCATGCATCTGGCCTCGCATGTCGTCATCTCCCAGGACGCATGTCTCTGCGGCGCGACCCACGATTACAACGATCCGAAATTTCCGCTGGTCTCATCTCCAATGCGGCTGGGCAGATACTCCTGGATCGCCGCGCGCGCCTGCGTCTCGCCGGGAGTGAACATCGGCGATGGCGCGGTTTTAGGACTGGCCTCGCTCGCGACCAAAGATTTGGAACCCTGGTCCGTCTACGCCGGCCTACCGGCGCGCAAGCTGAAAGACAGACAGCGCTTCGCGTAAGCCGAGTACGAGCGCGCCCAGCAGAGGAGTCATTCTGACCCTGAGCTTGTCGAAGGGGAAGAATCCAGACAATGCTGACTGGAAATACGCCGGGTGCCCCAGGTTCGCGAAACCAACCCGGGGCGACAGTGCCGCCTAATTTTTCTTGTAGGGCGTGAACTGTGCGGAAAGCTACAGCGCATTCATGTTCTGCAGAAACTCCGCGTTGTTGCGGGCCTTGCCGAGCTTATCGACCAGCAATTCCATCGCTTCCACCGGTGACAAAGGATTCAGCACCTTGCGCACCAGCCAGGTCCGCTGCAACTCGTCTTTAGGGATGAGCAGTTCTTCCTTCCGCGTGCCGGAGCGTTGAATGTCGATGGCCGGAAACACGCGCTTGTCGACCAGCTTGCGGTCGAGGATCACTTCCATATTGCCCGTGCCTTTGAATTCCTCAAAGATCACTTCATCCATGCGCGAGCCGGTATCGACCAGCGCGGTCGCGATGATGGTCAGCGAGCCGCCCTCTTCAATGTTGCGCGCCGCACCGAAGAAACGCTTCGGACGCTGCAACGCATTCGAGTCCACGCCGCCGGAGAGCACCTTGCCCGATGGCGGAACGATCGTGTTGTAGGCGCGCGCCAGGCGCGTGATCGAATCCAGCAGAATCACCACGTCGCGCTTGTGTTCGACCAGCCGCTTGGCCTTCTCGATCACCATTTCTGCAACCTGTACGTGACGGACCGCTGGCTCGTCGAAGGTGGAGCTGATGACTTCGCCTTTGACCGACCGCTGCATATCCGTCACTTCTTCCGGGCGCTCGTCGATCAGCAGGACGATGAGCACGACCTCAGGATGGTTCGTCGTGATGGAATTGGCGATCGACTGCAACAGCATGGTCTTGCCAGTACGGGGCGGCGCGACGATCAAGCCGCGCTGGCCTTTTCCCACCGGCGTCAGCAAATCCATGACGCGCCCGCTGATGCTCTCGCGCACCGTCTCCATCTTGATGCGTTCCTGCGCATACAAAGGCGTCAGGTTGTCGAACAGAATTTTGTTGCGCGTCTCTTCGGGCGACTCGAAATTGATGGCCTCAATCTTGACCAGCGCGAAATATTTTTCGCCTTCGTGCGGCGGACGCACATTGCCGCTGATGGTGTCGCCGGTCTTCAAATCGAACTTGCGAATCTGCGAGGGCGAAACGTAAATATCGTCCGGGCCGGGAAGGTAGTTGTAATCGGGGGAGCGAAGAAAACCGTAGCCGTCGGGCAGAATTTCCAGCACGCCTTCGGCAAAAATGTGTCCTTCTTTTTCACTCTGGGCCTGCAGGATTTTGAAAATCAGGTCTTGCTTGCGCAGACCGCTGGCCCCTGGAATTTCGAGCGAGCGCGCAATGCGCGTCAACTCTGTGATGTTTTTCTCTTTTAGTTCAGCAATCGTCATATGTTTTTCTGGTGGGTGTTGTTCGGGTTGTGGATTTGGGAAGCGTTACGGAAAGGATGAAGGGTATAAATTTGTTGATGTTTTAGGGTTGAAATGCGCCGGGGGAACGGCGCGCAACTTACGCTGCGCGACGCTCCTGCTTGCGGACTTGCTCAACGGCCATATGATGTTCGCCCAATGGGTTTGAGTGACGGAAGCGAACCAGTACGTCGTTCATAGTGTCCTGAAGGCGTGTGCTGGGCTTATGCAGCTTGCGGGCCGCTTTGGAAGCGAGCTGGCACAGCTCATAGCGATTTCGTACATGGGTCAAAGCGCCAAAAATAAGTTGTGAGCGCATAGTTGAAGTACCTCTCTTTTCTAGTAATGGCCGACGATACGTTCCTCTTTGGGATCTCAGGAAGATGTTCGCCGATCCAAGCCAAAAGTTTTCTACTGAATTTAGACGCTTGCAACACACTTCCAGATCGAAATTATTTCGACCATTTACGGAATCCGTTGATGGAATCCACACACTGGAATATGCGCTCTAGGCGTTCGCACATGCGTGGCACTGGCAACATGTATCCTAAAAGATTGCGGATTCACTACCGTCAGCAGTCAGGAGGAGCTTGCGCCACAATGGCGTTTCCTATATTGGAAGTCCTTGACTTGACGGGATTTCGCAGATGACCGACACAATTGCCCTAGCGGCAGCGGCCACCGGTAAATCTTGGCAACACTTACATTATGCCTTGGGAGAAGCAGAGTCAACACAAATCCGCTGTGGATTATTTACCTGAGACCCATTATTTCAGATTTTTGTCTTTCGCATGCTAAGAAGCGGGCGGTCTTTGCCATACCCGTACGTAGTCCACCAGCATCTCCGCTGGAAAATGCGTGGCCTGGTCGGGTGGCCCAGGCCATCCGCCGCCGATCGCCAGATTCAATAGAAAGAAGAACTTGCCGCTATCGAAGGGCCAGACCGCGCCGACTGGCAGACTGGCTGGCGTAAAGGTCGCATATACGTTCGTTGGACTATCGACGTAATACTCCACCTTGCCGGGCGACCAGATCAGCCCGTAGGTGTGAAATCCCTCCGCGAAGGCCGCATTGCCCGGAGCGACATACGGCAATCCCATCAACGTCCCCGTAAATCCTTCTCCGTGGATCGATCCGTGAATGGTGGCAGGCTCTTTCCCGATATTTTCCATGATGTCGAATTCTCCGCATTTCGGCCAGTCGACGCTTTGGATGGAATCGCCGAGCATCCAGAACGCCGGCCACATTCCCTCCCCGGCTGGAATTTGAATCCGCGCTTCCAGGCGGCCATACTGGAAACTCGCCAGCCCCTCCGTCTTGATTCGCGCCGAGGTGTACCGGTTCCCCGCGTCTTTTCGCCCCACAATATGCAAATATCCATCGGAACCGACATACACATTGGGGTTTTGGGCGTTGCATGGCGATGCATTCGACCCGTACGCGCAGTAGGTCTCCAGTTCGCCGTTGCCCCAGCCTCCGCCACCGGTTTCATAGGTCCACTTCGCAGGATCGGGCGCAGACTGCACCTGCGTGCCGTTGAATTCATCCGACCAGACAAGCGTCTCCGAGGATGGCTCGATATGAGCCGACGCTGCGGTTGCAGGCGCTTGCATCGGTGAATGCGCCCTTGGTCCGGCATTTGCGCTGCCCGTAAGAACGATCAGGCAGAGCATCAAAATGGAGTTGGTTGCGATTCCAGTCCTGTGATTCATAAAGCCGACGCGTTCATCCTGTGATTGTATTGATCCAGTTCTAAAACGCATTGCATTCGGGTGCACAATCTTCGTTGCGCTGTTTGCGGCCAGGGTGAAAGAAACTACGACCAATAGCTCCGGTCCAGCGTCCGATATTGGATGGCCTCGGCCAGATGCTTTACCGCCAAATCCGCTTCGCCTTCAATGTCGGCAATCGTCCGCGCCACCTTCAAGATGCGGTCATGCGCCCGCGCGCTCAGGCCCTGCTGCTGCATGGCCCGCTCCAGCAGGCGTTCCGCCTCGGACGACAGTTCGCAATAGGCGCGAATCTGGCGCGTGCTCATCTGCGCGTTGCAGTAGATGCGCTCCGCAGCGCCGGCAAACCGGTTGGCCTGACGCTCCCGCGCCGCCAGCACGCGGTCGCGAATCTGCGCGGACCCCTCGGCGGCGGAACCTCCGCGCAATTCCTTATAGTGCACAGCGGGGACCTCGATGTGAATGTCGATGCGGTCGAGCAGCGGCCCGGATACCTTCGCTACATAGCGCTGGATCATCGGCGGCGTACACATGCACTGGCGGGATTTGTCGTTGAAATATCCGCACGGGCAGGGATTCATCGCCGCCGCCAGCATAAAGCGCGCCGGAAAACTCAGCGACATCGAAGCCCGCGCAATCGTGACCTGTCCGTCTTCGAGCGGCTGACGCAGCACCTCCAGCACATTGCGGGGAAACTCCGGCAGCTCATCCAGAAACAGTAGGCCATTGTGCGCCAGCGAGACTTCGCCGGGGCGCGGAATCGCCCCGCCACCAATCAACCCGGCGTCGGAAACCGTGTGGTGCGGCGAGCGAAACGGCCGCTGTGTCACAAGTCCGGTCTCGCCATTCAACACGCCCGCGACGGAGTGAATCTTCGTCGTCTCCAGCGCCTCTTCAAAATTCAGCGGGGCCAGAATTCCCGGCAGCCGTTTCGCCAGCATGGTTTTGCCGGAGCCGGGCGGCCCGATCATCAAAATGTTGTGTCCGCCCGCCGCCGCCACTTCCAGCGCGCGTTTTGAGGTCTGCTGGCCGCGCACATCGCGAAAATCGAGCGGATAATGCTGCATCTCGCCCAGCAACTCTCGCGTCGCCACGCGAATCGGCTGTGCATGGATGCCTCCATTGGCGGCGGCATTCAGCAGCTCGCGCACTTCCAGCAGTGTGCTCACGCCATAGACATCCACACCTTCCACCACCGCCGCCTCGCGCGCGTTCGCCGCCGGAATCAACAGGTTTTTGATGCCGCGTTCCCGCGCCGCCACGGCAATCGGCAGCATCCCCTGCACTGGCCGCAGACTGCCGTCCAGACCAAGCTCCCCAACCAGCAGAAAATTGCTCAGGTCGCGCAGTTGCAGGCTGCCATACGCACCCAGAATGCCGATGGCCATGGGTAGGTCGAATCCGGAGCCTTCTTTTTTCAGATCGGCGGGCGCCAGGTTGATTGTGATGTGCGTCGGCGGAACATCGAAGCCGGAGTTCTTGATGGCCGCGCGCACCCGGTCGCGGCTCTCGCGCACCGCCGCGTCGGGTAGGCCCACCGTGTGAAAGCGGTCTTCGATCGTCTTGATGCCCGAGAAGTCCACTTCCACGTCGATGATGTTGGCGTGAATGCCGTAAACGGCGGCGCTAAACGCTTTGAAAAGCATGGGGGAGTTCGCCTGTGACTAGACCAGTTTTGGCTCGGTTGACATCCTGTAAAACTTGAGGTTGTCGTCCTGAGCGGAAGTCGCTGCGGCGACCGACCTCAGGATGACAAACCATTCGCTGCGGAGGATGTCAACCGAGCCAAAACTGGTTTAGCTACGTTACTGTAGCATTGTGCGCAGCCAACGTCCTACGCAGAATCGGAAATCGTCTTTTCGTTGCATTTCATGAGACCTGCCGAACTGAACACGCTGATAGAC
>DAHUZH010000016.1 GCA_027306695.1 Acidobacteriaceae bacterium | reverse complement strand
GGTCCGCTCAATCACGTAGAACCAAACCTGATTCCCGGCTGGGAATATAGCCGACTGTGCGCTGTGGTTGACTACTGTGTGGGTGCTGGGTTAGTCAAAGCGGATATCTGTCGAACCTTATACCTCGCCTCACACTGAGTACATCCTGCAAGGGACCACCATCGAAGGAGAAGACTACCTAGAGAACAGCCGACTAATGCCAAGGTTGTTAAGCGCCGTTCAGAAGACGTGGATACCGGTTGTGGGTGGTGTCGCGGCAATCATAACCATAGTGGGTTTCATCTTGCACTGGTGGAGTGGAAAGTAGACACAAAGGAGTCTTCTATTTGGCAGGTAATGAATACCAATATAGCTTTCCATTGCTCTGCCTGTGTGTCTCGAATCGGAACCGTCTGGTAATTTTCCAAGGCAGCACCCAAAGATTGTAAAGAACAATAATTTGAATGGCTGCCTGTCTATCTCCGTATGCGCGGATAACGTCAAAAGGGCTGATAGTGTAATCGTCATCCATATCAAGCGAGTGATTGCTCCAAGCTGTGGGTGCCAGCTCGCCTTGAAGGTCATATTCCACATTCGCGTCAAGTGCTTTCCCTACGGGTTGTATTTCGCCCAGCCCGAGGGAAGCCGCCACCTTGCGTAGAGGAATGAACCCATTATTAGCAATGGTAAATAAGGCCGATAGTGCGTTATTCGGATCAACGGGGTCAGAGGGATTCACTGATATGCGCGGCAACAATGAGAGCATAGCGATAAAGAATCCGATGACCGCGATGACCGCAAGGGCGGACTTCCATAGACTCCCTAGTGAGCTTGGAATTCCTCTCCCATCCTTCGCAAAAACAAAGCCGCGAAGGACGGGGCACCCAGTCCGTGCTCATACCTGCCCGACTTCCCCCTCGCTACGCTACACTTAAGGAGTTGACCTCAAGTTCGTCGGCCCCTCGGTCCCGAGCGAAAAATTTCTAAACGTAACCAAGGAGCAAGTTTTCTATGGCGATTCCCGCCACCCAAATGCGTCCCGGCATGATCATCAAGCACAATGGCGAACTGCACTCCGTTTTTAAGGTGGAGCATCGCACCCCCGGCAACCTGCGCGCCTTCATCCAGGCCAAGCTGCGCAACCTGCGCACCGGCGCCATGTACGAGCACCGCTTCCGCTCGCCGGACCCCATTGAGCGCGTCATCGTGGACGAAATCGCGATGGAATTCCTCTACGCCGACGGCGATGAATACGTGTTTATGAACACGGAAAATTACGAGCAGACTACCCTGAATGCCGAAACACTGGGCGACGCCGTCGAATATCTCATCGCCAATCTGCCCATCAAAGTCTCTTTCTTCGACGGCGTGGCCGTCGGCATCGATCTGCCGCAGATCGTCGAGATGACCATCGTCGAGACGGAGCCGGGACTGAAATCCGCAACCGCATCGTCCGTCACCAAGCCCGCCAAGATGGAGACCGGCCTCATCGTCCAGGTTCCCGCGTTCATCAATCAAGGGGACAAGATTCGCATCGACACCGCCGAAGGCGCGTACCTGTCCCGCGCGTAAATTTCTGTTGAAAGTTCCTGGACACCCACCCTTGCATCGCAAGGGTGGACGACTGCAACGAATCCAACCAACTCCTCTTTCCTTGCACCCCATCCCTTACATCTGCGACACTGCCTTTGCTGTCATGGTGCGTCATTACATCGTGAAGGGTCGCGTGCAGGGCGTCGGCTTCCGCTGGTTTGTGCTGCGGGAGGCGTCTACGCTCGGCCTGCGCGGCTGGGTGCGCAACACTTCCACCGGCCATGTCGAAGTGCTGGCGGCTGGAAACGAAGAGCAACTCCAGCAGTTGCATACGCGGCTGAAAAATGGCTCGCGAGGCTCGCGCGTGGACCGCATCGAACTACAGGAACAGCCCGCGGCCGAGGCTGAACATTTACAGGCATTTGAAATCGAAGGAGCATGGTAAACGAATGTCGCAAATGCATATTGACTGTGAACCTCTGAAGAAACTCATCCGCACCGTCCCCGATTTTCCCAAACCCGGCATTCTTTTCTACGACATCACCACGCTGCTCAAGGACAAGTCCGGCTTCGCCATGCTGATCGACGCGCTGGCCGCGCATTATTTTGAGAAGGACATCGACCTCGTGCTCGGCATTGAAGCGCGCGGATTCATCTTTGGCCCGGCGCTGGCCTACCGGCTGAACGCGGGCTTCGTTCCGGTGCGCAAGCCAAAGAAGTTGCCTGCGAAGACGGCGCGCGTCACCTACGATCTGGAGTACGGCACGGACGCGCTCGAAATCCATCTCGACGCCATCGAGAGCGGCCAGCGCGTCGTCATCGTCGACGATCTGCTGGCCACCGGCGGCACGATGGAAGCGACATTGAAACTGGTCCGCCAGTTGGGCGGCGAAATCGCAGGTCTGGCCTTTGCGGTAGAACTGGATTTTCTAAAAGGCCGCGAGCGCTTTGAAGGCCTTGACGTTTTCAGTTTGCTTCACTACAACGAATAGCACTGTATCGGTGAAGGCGTTGCACCTCCTCCTGCTTGCCGTACAGTCGTCCTGCTGAGCCATGACGAATTTGCTTCGACACGTTGTTCTGGAGAGTGCATGCTGGTATTCCTGCCGCTGCTTGCGTTTGCATTTCTGGCTGCCGGGTTCCGCCGTACACAGGCAGATTGGCGCGAGGCTTTGCTGTTAGCGTCCGTCCCATGGTCGCTATTCGTCGCCTTCATTACCGAGGTGCTGACACAATTCCGGTTTCTCACCTGGACCGGCATTGCCTGGAGCTGGTTGGTGTTCGCCTTCCTCTGTTTCATGTGGAGTTGGAAGACCCGACGCGCCACGCAAACCGGTGCGGACGTTGCGGACACCACCAAAGAAAAAAATTCGCCTTTACCGTGGGATGACCGGGCCGGCCTGATCATCATGGTCGCGATCGGCACATTGATCGCCTTGACCGCGCTGGCGTCCGCACCCAACACATGGGACGCGATGGAGTACCACCTGCCCCGCGTGGTGGAGTGGATCAACGACCGTGGCGTGCAGTTCTTCCCTACCATCGACTGGGCGCAACTGAATCAGCCTCCATTTGCCGAGTACGTGATGCTGCATCTGGATCTTCTGTATGGATCGGACCGGCTTGTGGCGCTCGTCCAGTGGTTCTGCTACGCAGGATGCATCCTCACCGCGTCGCTGATTGCTAAAGAACTCGGCGGCGCCCGGCGCGCGCAAATCGTCGCCGCCATCTTTACCGCGACGATTCCCATGGCGCTCCTGGAAGGTTCTGGAACCAAGACCGAGGTGGTCGCGGCGTATTGGATTGCCCTGGCTGTGTATCTCCTGCTGCACTGGAGACGCAGCCAGGACTGGCCGCACGCGCTCGCGATCGGAGCCGCACTGGGGCTGGCAGTATTCACCAAGGGCACATCGTATGTGTTTCTGCCTTGCATTGTTCTGGCCTGCGCACTGATGTGGAACAGGACCGCGAAGCGGGGCTTTTTCTTGCGCCTGCCGGCAATCGCGGCCATGGGCATTCTAGTATGCGCGCCATTATGGGTGCGCAACTATCGGGACAGCGGTTCTCCTCTGGGCCTGCCCTATTTCTATGGCGTTGGCGATCTGAATACACGCATGTACGCAACTGCGCGTGCCACTCCAACGCTAGCGCTGGCCAATGTGGCCCGTAATGTCGCGCTCCACGCGGGCGTGCCCAGTGCTCGTATCAATACCCTGTCCACTCGGGCCTTCTCCAGACTCATTCGGGACATGGGCGTTGACCCGAATGCCCCGGGGCAAATCATGGCCTCGCAACTTGGATATATGCCCCGCTTCGCGGTCCGGTTCAAACCGCGCAATGAGGTGCTGAGCGAAGATCCAATTCACTTTCTGCTGTTCCTGCTGGCAGGCGCAATGGTTCTCATACATTACCGCCGCTTCAAAGGCCCGGTGCACTGGTTCGGCCTCGGAATCGTGGGCGCGTTTATTTTGTTTTGCGCGCTGCTGCGCTGGTCGCCATGGAGCGCAAGACTCCAATTGCCCGTCTTCGTGCTGGGTGCCGCTTTTAGCGCCGTGGTCCTGGTCAATGTCCTGCCCAGATGGGCCGTCAATGCTATTGGAGGGTTGCTCCTGCTGCTCGCGCTTCCTTTGGCGCTCGCAAACGATACGCGGCCGCTCATCGCGAGACATGGTCTCCGGGGAAGCATCCTGACCACCCCGCGCGACCAGACCTATTTCTTCGATTCCCATCCCGAGATGGCGGCCTCATTCGTCGCTGCGGCGCAAGCGGCACGGGCCTCCAACTGCCGCAACATCGGAATCGATGCAAATCTGCTGCATTTTGAATACCCGATGATGGCCATGCTGGCGCAGGATGGAGTTCCGCGCCAAATCCGATACGTGGACGTTGAGAATTCGTCCGCCCAGTACGCGCAGCCCTCTCGCCAGCCGGTCTGCATGGTAATTTGTCTCGGCTGCCGCAATCGCCCGGAGAAGATCGCGGAATACTCGGCGACGCTTCCGAAAACACAATCCTTTGGCAATCTCTTGCTCTTCACTGAACCAACACACTGAAAATTTCCCTTGGACTTTCGCACCGAATCATGAATATTTTTTAATTGACAGTCCGCTGCAAGAATGTAAACATTCCTGCGAACGCCTATAAATTCATAGAGTTGCGCTGAGGAGCGAAAACCCGCAACCATTATGGCCACAGACACGCACCGCGCATACACTCCATCCCACACAGTTCCAACCAAACTATTCCTTACCACAGCAGCCTTTGTCGGCGTGATTGCATGTCTGGCCACTCTTCGGCACATCTTTCCGTCCTCTTCCTTGCCGCAGGGATGGTACAACTCCTTTGACGCCGGGATCGTTTTGTATGTAAACGGACTTGCCAGTCGCCTGCCATGGCTGACGCCGGCTGTCACCGTCATCAACGATCACAACCTGCTCAAAGTGGGACCGATCGTACTCCTCCTCTGGGTAGGCTTCTTTCCGCGGACAGAGAGTGCGTCGGAAATATTGGACAAGCGCCGCAAAATTGCCGCTACGGTGTCGCTCGCTTTATTTGGCGTGGTTCTTACACGGATACTTGCCGTGTCCCTTCCATTCCGGGAAAGACCTCTCAGGACGGTCGCGCTTCATTTCCGCATACCTCGCATTCTCGGCCCATCCGTCCTTCATGGCTGGAGTTCCTTTCCCAGCGACCATGCTGTGCTGCTGGTTACACTCTCCGTCGGATTGATGATGACTTCCCGGCTTCTAGGGGGTCTTGCGCTTTTCTACACCGTCGCAATTAACCTGGCCCTGCGCGTGTACCTTGGCATGCACTGGCCTACCGACCTGCTGGCCGGGGCTGTGATCGGTGTTGGCCTGGCCAGCATCGCAAACATTGCCGCTTACCGGGACTTCATTTGGCGGATCGTGATGAAGTGCTGGCAAACCGCGCCTGGCTTGTCTGCCGCCTTCATTTTTTTCCTGAGCTATGAAGTCCTCGACATGTTTGAAGTGGTCTTTTCCCTCGCCAAAACTCTGATGAAACATCGCCTGTAGAGACAGCGTCCGGCACGACCAGGATTCACTACAAAAACTTCAATCATCCCGACCGGAGGTCGCCGCGGATCGCCGTGGCGATGCGTGAGGGCCCTGTGGTTTCGCGGACCTGGCACATAAAATGCCTTTGCAACTTGCCTCGTTTAGCGCTATAACGGGAGCATCGCTCCCATGCGTGCATTTCTACTCCCTTGCACTCTTTGGCTCTGCGCTGCACTCTGCCTCTGGCCGTTGCATGCACAAACGCAGCCAGCCAGCGCGCCTGCGTCTTCTACGGCAACGCCTGCACCCGCTGCCAATCCCAAAACGCCGGAAGAGTTCTTTGCCCGCGCCCGGCAGTTGAGCGACCTGGAAGCGGCGGGCATTCCCTTTCATCTGAAAGCCACATTTTTCGCCAGCGGTGATGCAGAGTTCACCGGCAATGGGACTTACGAAGAATGGTGGGCGTCGAAAGACATCTGGCGGAAACAAGCCACACTGGGTGACTACAAATATGTGGCCATCCAGAATCTCCAGAAGAATGCGGACTCCGCGACATCCGACTACATGCCGTTGCGCTTGCGGCAGGTCATGGGACTTCAGATCACCCATATCGGGCTGCCAGAAAAGAATCCTGGAGAGTGGAAGTTGTCCCAGATTACAGAAGGCCACGATACGCTCGAAGATGTAACAAAACAGTGGTCTTGCATCCCCAATCATATTGATAAAAACGAACTCTGCGTCGAGCTATATGAATTCACTGGAAGTGGGGTCTTGCTATCTTATAGTCGAAATAGCTACTCCGAGACATACAGCAACTTCCAGCCTTTTGGGAAATTTTCGATCCCAAGAAATATTGCTTCGACGCTCCAGGGCGATCCGGTGCTTACTGTGGGTGTTGTCTTATTGGAACCGCTCCATCCGGGTGACCGAAATCTGCTGGATACACAATCAATCCCGGATTACCATGCGACACCCGCTCAACTCTTGGAAGACATCCCAACAAAGGGAGTCACCCCGCCAAAAATCCTCCATATGCAGAATCCTAAATATCCTGAGTCGGAACGGGGACATTACTCGAATCGCATGGTACTCGTTGCTTTTGGGGTTGATACTACGGGAACCGTGCGAGAACCTTACGTTCTGATTTCGGACGGCGCTTTATTCGATAAAGCGGCGATGCAGGCCGTTCGCAAATATAAATTCAAGCCAGCAATGCAAAATGGCCAGCCAGTGATAGTTGATGTCTATACTGCAATTGAGTTTCACGCCAGGTGATTAGGATGTAACCATCGTATGACTAATCTCTGTCTTATTTGCACCCTCATGCTCTGCCTTACGCTTTTCCCTGCGAAACTGCATGCACAAACGCAGCCAGCCAGCGCGCCTGCGTCTTCTACGGCAACGCCTGCACCCGCTGCCAATCCCAAAACGCCGGAAGAGTTCTTTGCCCGCGCCCGGCAGTTGAGCGACCTGGAAGCGGCGGGCATTCCCTTTCATCTGAAAGCCACCTACGTCGCCGCTGGCGATGCCGAGTTCACGGGTGACGGAACCATTGAAGAATGGTGGCAGTCCAACGATGCCTGGCGCTTAGAGGCTACCCTCGGCGACTACAAATATGTGGCATTTCCAAACCAATCTTACTGTGCTTCCGATTATGTTCCTCTCCGTCTGAGCCAGGCCATCGATATGTTCGCAATTAAAATTCCCTCCAACATCGGCACTACATACAAATGGAAGTTTCAAAGAAAAAAGCTCAAGAACATGGGCAATTTGATTGGTCTTACTACTGAATACGATTGTGGACAGATAAGCAGTAAAGAGCAGGCAAAATGTGAGATGCAAGATTACTTTACACGGGAGGGGTTACTGCGGATTCGTCAGAGTCTTGGCATTGCTACCGTATATAACGGCATTCAGAATTTTAACGGTCTTCTGATTCCACGCAGCATTACCGCTATCGCCGCCGGCCCGATCCAGATACTCAACATATCCATCACAACGCTGGAGCCACTCAGCGCAGACGAGAAAACAGCAACCAGTCTCGCGGCAATTCCTGCAGGCCTGCAACCGTATTGGTTTATAAGATATGAGGCAAAGCAGCATAAAAGCGCGACTCCGCCCCATATTATTCAGCAGGCCGCGCCCACCTATCCTGTCGAAGCCAGAGAAAAAGGAATGAGCGGGGCCGTGGTTATCGATGCAACAATTGATGACCAGGGAAACGTGCGGGAACCATATGTCATCTTGTCTGCAGGAAAACCGTTGGATGCCTCCGCGCTCACCGCAGTACGTCAATGGAAATACACGCCTGTAACCGTCGACGGAAAGCCCATAGCTATCGAAACGACCATCGCCGTTATATTTTCTCTTCGCAGCAACAACTCTGTAATTTTTATAGACCGATGAAGATTTCCGCTGTGCTATGCCAGCGTCAGCCGTTAGGTCATACTGGAAGGTATGCCTCTCCGCTCCGGTTTTGTTTCCATTCTCGGCCGTCCCAACGCCGGTAAATCGACGCTGGTGAATGCGCTGGTCGGCGAGAAGGTCGCCATCGTCACGCGCAAGCCGCAGACCACGCGCAACCGCATCCACGGCGTGCTCGAAGTAGATGCCGTCAAGGGCAAACATCCCGCCGCGCAGATCGTCTTCGTCGATACGCCGGGGGTGCATAAGCCCACCAACCTGCTGGACAAGCGCATGTTGCAGGAGGTCTACGGCGCGCTCGAATCGCGCGATGTCGTCCTGCATGTCGTCGATGTAACGCGGCGTCTGCGCCTGCCAACGGCGAAGGTCACGGACATTTATATCGATGCATCGAGTGGGCCGTCCGCCGGGCCTGCAGCCGACAAAGCTCCGCACCGGGAGCCTAAACCTTCCGAGCATTCGCTCGAAAACGAAGATGCTTACATTCTTGAGATGGTGAAGAAACTGGATTGTCCAGTATTTCTCGTGCTCAACAAGATCGACGCCATCGATGAGAAAGAAGCCCTGCTGCCGCTGATCGCGCAGTTCAGCGCGCTGCACAACTACGCCGAAGTGGTCCCCATCTCCGCGCGCAGCGGTGATGGCCTGGAGCGCCTGATCGCCAAGCTGGTCGAGTACATGCCGGAAGGCCAGCGGCATTTTCGCAAAGGCCAGTTCACCGACCAGCCGGAACGTTTTCTAGCAGCGGAAATCATCCGCGAAAAAATTCTGAACCTGACCGGCGAGGAAGTTCCCTACGCCAGCGCCGTCGTGATCGAACGCTTTGAGGAGCGGAGGGCCGCAAAAGCACTCCCAGGCAAGCCTAAATCGAAGCCGCTAACGCGCATCTCGGCGGCCATTTTCTGCGAACGCTCGGGACAGAAAGCCATCCTGATCGGCAAGGGCGGCGCCATGCTCAAGCAGATCGGCATCGCCGCGCGCAAGGAGCTGGAACACTTTCTCGGGATACAGGTGCATTTGGAATTGTTTGTGAAGGTCGCCGACGACTGGCGCGGCTCCGGCGCGTTTCTCGATTCACTCGACTGGCGAAACCAGTTGGAAAGCCTGGGCAAACAACAGAGCAAGAAAGAAGACGACGCCTAAAGTGGTTTTCTGTTGGTGTGGTTATTGGTGAAAAGGAGTCATTGTGAACGGAGCGCAGCGGAGTGAAGAATCCAGACGATATACGCCAGGTTATTGCCGCCATCACCCTCTGGATTCTTCGCTTCGCTCAGAATGACTCATCCCATTTTTAACTACAGCATATGTAAATCAGCTATAAAAGCGGTTTTCTGTTGGTGTAGAGCGGAGAACCGCAGTCTCTCCGCTACGTTCTCGCCTGGCGGCAAGAACTTCGGTCGAGATGACATGGTTTATGATTTGTCATCCCGAGCGCAGCCGAGGGATCTGCGGTCTACATGGCCGTTGCTCACACTTCTTTCGCGTTGATCCCCAGCGCCTTCATCTTCCGATAAAGATGGCTGCGTTCCAGGCCAAGAATCTCCGCGGCGCGGCTCACATTGCCGTGGCAGTCTTCCAGCTTGCGCAGAATGTAATCGCGCTCGTATGCCTCCCGCGCCTGTTGCAGCGAGGAAAATTCTTCTCCGCGTCGGCCCGGGCTGCGCGCCACCAACACCGGCAGGTGTTTGCGTTCGATGCGCGTCACCTGCGGGTTCAGGATCAACACGCGCTCCAGCACATTTTTCAATTCCCGCACATTGCCCGGCCAATGGTATTGCTGCAACGCCATCAGCGCATCTTCGACTATTTCCATTCTCGGCCTGCCATATTGGCGGCCAAATTCGCGCAGCAACTCCGGTGCAAGCAGTGGAATGTCCTCCTTCCGTTCACGCAGCGGCGGCACATAAAACGGAATGACATTCAGCCGGTAAAAAAGGTCTTCGCGAAAATTTCCCTTGGCAATTTCGTCTTCCAGATTTTTGTTCGTCGCGGCGATCAGCCGCACATCCACGCGCATGGGCTGGGCCGCGCCAACGGGGGTGAACTGCTGCTCATCCAGCGCGCGCAGCACCTTGGCCTGCGTCTTCAGGCTCATGTCGCCCACTTCATCCAGAAACAGCGTGCCACCATCGGCGCGTTCAAATGTGCCGCGTTTTTCCGGCGGCCCTCCTGGCAGCGCGCTGTGGCGATAGCCGAAGAGTTCCGTTTCAATGTAATCCTCAGGAATGGCCGCGCAGTTCAGCTCCACGAACACGCGGTCCGCCCGCAGGCTCTCCGCATGCATGGCGCGCGCGATCAATTCTTTCCCGCTGCCGGACTCGCCATAGATCAGCACGCGGCCATTGGTCGGGGCCATCAGGCGAATCTGTTGCCGCAGCGCTTTGACTGGAACGCTCTCTCCCGTCACACGCGCGCGCGCCGTCAACTGCTGTTGAAACTCGCGGTTTTCCACGCGCAGACGTCGCGCCTCAATCGCGTTTTTCACGATGATGAGCGTGCGTTCCAGCGACAGCGGCTTCTCCAGAAAGTCATACGCGCCCAGCTTGGTGGCGCGCACCGCCGCCTCAATCGTGCCATGGCCGGAGATGATGATGACCTCCGGGCCTGTGCCGCCGTCCATCCTTCGAATCTCCTGGAGCACTTCGAGGCCGTCCCGGTCTGGCAGCCAGATGTCCAGCAGCACGGCGTCGAAGATGGCGTCCCGGACCAGATCGAGCGCCTCTGCTGCGTTTCCGGCAGTCGTGATCGCATAGCCTTCCTCTGCCAGAATCGCTTCCAGCGTGCGTCGAATGTCGCGCTCGTCATCCACGACGAGAATGTGATTCATTGCACGGCCTCATTCGTGGCCGTCGGAGACATTTCCTGTGACGCACTGCCCTCGGCCAGTGGAATCTCCACAATAAACCGCGCGCCCGCAGGAGAATTCTTCTCCACGCGAATGCTGCCCTGATGCTCCTGCACGATCTTCGCCGCAATGGAAAGGCCCAGGCCGGTGCCGCGTTTGCGGGTGGAAAAAAACGGCAGAAACAGCCGCTCGCGCGTCTCGTCGGTAATGCCGTGCCCGGTGTCTGCGATGACAATCTCCGCCATCGTCTGCGCTTCATTCCACCCCGTCTGCACCGTCAGCACGCGCAGCAGACTTTGCCGCATCGCCTCCGCCGCATTGTCGATCAGGTTGCTGACGGCCCGCTTCAAAGCTTCCGCGTCCGCCATCACGCGCGGCAAGTGCGGCGTAAGATGCAGCCGGATTTCCATTCCTTCCAGCCGCCCCGCAAACAACGCTAGCGTACTTTCCACCACCGCATTCAGGTCCGTCGGCTTCGGATTTGCAGCGGGGAAATCCGCCAGCGCCGCGAACTGGTCCACCAGTTGCCGCAGCGTCTGCACGGAGGACCGGATCACTTCTGTCGCGCTGCGTAAGGATGGCGCAGATTCAGAATGCAGGCCGCGGTCCAGATGACGCTCAATGCGTTCGGCGGAAAGCGCGATGGGAGTGAGAGGGTTTTTGATCTCATGCGCCACGCGCTGCGCGACTTCTTTCCACGCCATCTGCTTCTGCGCGCGCAACACTTCCGTCACATTGTCCATCACCACCAGATGGCCTGGAATCGATCCGCGCAACTCGGTCACAGTAAAAATCAGATGCAGCGGACCGCGTGAGCTGTGCGCTTCCACCTCCGTCGAAGCGGCTGGCAGGCGCCGGCTGCGGCGCAGGACGCGGGCAATTTCAGCGGCGGATTCTGGCGGAAACAATGCCTGAATGGGCTGGCCTTCGATGACCAGTTCTCCCATGGGATCGAGCATTTCGCAAAAGGCGCGGTTCGCCTGCAAAATCCGCAGGTCGTTATCGAGCGTGGCCACGCCGCTGGGAATCGTCTCCAGAACCGTTTCCAGTTCACGCCGCCGCTCGTCGATGGCTGCATTGGCCAGGGAAAGCTGCTGCGTGGAGGCCTCCAGTTGAGCGCGGCTGTTCTCCAGGTCCGTCGCCATGTGGTTGAACGAGCGCACCAGCTCGCCCAGTTCCCCTGCGGCTGAAACATCGACGCGCGATCCATAATCGCCAGAGGCCATGGCATCCATGGCGTCGGCCAGTGCTTCCACCGGACGGGTCACCTGCTTGGACAGAAACAGCGCCAGCCAACTGCTGACAAACATTGTCAGTCCGGTCAGCAGCAGCAATACCAGCAAGTACGTCTGCCGCACGCGGCGGCGGGCACCGAGCAGCGCCCAATAGTGCTCGGTCCCGGTTTCAATATCGCGAATGGTCGATCCGACATCGGGCGGCAGCGGCAGTCCTACCACGACGATCAGGCCATTCTGAGAAGAGGCCGCGCCGACGCTATAAGTCGTGGGACCAGTGCGCAAAACCGGGTCATCCGTGCGCTCCGCCGCGCGCAGAATTGCAGTCGCCATCGACGTTCCGGTCGGGACCACTTCGGCATGTTCAGAAGCAGCGATTCCAGAAACCAGGCTCACCGGGCCTTCGCCCTGCGGCAGCGCGTATTGACTGACGGCCTTGCCATCGCGATACACAACCACAAATCCGCCCTGCAAGGTCAGTTTGTGCTGGCGGAACAGGGCCAGCATCGCCTGCTGGCCAACCGGCATTTCTCCGGTGATAATCTCCGGCGCATTGGCCAGGGATTCCGCCTCCGCCCGTGCGTTGGCCGCCGCATAGTGCGACATCTCCATGGCGATCTGCATCGACTCGCTTCGCAGTTGCACCACGGGTTGCGAGAACCAGCGATCAATAGACCGGTTCATCAATAAATAGTTGAAAAAAAGCATGAAAAACGCGGGGGCCACCGAAAGCAACAGCGCACCCAGCAGCATCCGCGTACGCAGGCGCGCACCCAGCACGCGGCTCTGTTCGCTGGCGTAGAGCTTAAGAATGTTACGCAGCAGCAATACGACCAGCATGAGAAACAGCAGGAAACTCAGAGCGGAGAGCGCGGTAAAAAATAAAATGGAACTGGTGTTTTGCGGGGAAAGAAACTTCAGGTTGAAGGCGTTCTCCGCCACCAGCAACAGCAGCACCAGCAAGGCCAGCGAACCCAGCACCACCACCGCCGTTCGTCGATTGCTGCCTGTTCCCATGCCGGTCTGCTCTCTAGAAAGTGATTATAGGAGTGCAAACCGATTGCATCAGCTGCAAATTGCGAAAAGCCTTCGACATATAATGCTTGACAGCCCTACAGAATTTGATAAATCTGCTGACGAGGTAACGCCATGACTCGCACTTTGCGTTTTAGTATTCCAGTTTTACCATTTGCTCTAGCTGCAATCGTTTTTACTAGTACAGGCTGTAGCAAGAAGCCAACGGACAGCCAGATCGCCGCAGAAGTACAGAAAAACATCGCGGCGGATGCCGCGCTCCAGGGCCAGCAGATCGCGGTCAGCGCGAATCACGGGACGGTCACGCTGAACGGGAACGTGAGTGGACCGGGTTCCCGCGAACTGGCCAGCAATGACGCGGCACGGACCAAGGGGGTGCGGCAGGTCGTCAATAATCTGTCCGTTGGGGGTGGTGGTCCGTACTCAGGCGACGCCACCATGAACGGCCAGCCGATCCAGAGCTATTCCAACGCACCGCCGCCACCGCCACCGCCCCCCCCACCTTCCCAGGCAGGCTATGCTCCTGCACCCTCGCAATTCCAGCCCATCGTGATTCCAGCGGGAACAAGAATTCGCGTCCAACTGGCGCAAACTCTTTCGACCCAGGGTAGCCAGGCCGGTGAGCCGTTTTCCGGAACGGTGGTCAGCCCCGTGTTGGTGAACGGACAAACCATTATTCGCTCTGGCGCACAGGCCCAGGGGACCGTCATCGAAGCCAAGCGGCAGGGCCGCTTCGCCGGGCAGGCGGTCCTGGCCGTCCGGCTGGAGAGAGTGCGCGCCGACGGACGGACCTATCCCGTCCGGACCAGCACAGTGGAACGTTTTGAGAAGGGCAAAGGCAAACGTTCCGCCATCATCACAGGAGGCGGGGCCGGTCTGGGCGCCATCATCGGCGGTCTGGCTGGCGGTGGGAAAGGCGCTCTGATTGGCGGTCTGCTGGGCGGCGGCGGCGGCGCTGCGGGCAGCGCCTTTACCGGGAATCAGGATCTTGTCCTGCCTGCGGAAAGCGTGCTGACGTTTCGCCTGGAGAACGATATAACCATTACCCAGTAGTTTTCTACCTCACGAATAAGAAAGCGCGGTCAATATGGCCGCGCTTCGTTTCTTGGATCTGTTTCCAGGGTGGCCCCATCCTTGCGAAACAAGGGTAGGAGACGATGAACCCGTTCCTATTGCAGCAGGTCTGCGACCGGCTTCCACGGTTTTCCCTGGGACTCCGCCACAGGCTTGCACGTCAACAAGCCCTCATACGTATTCACGCCATCGCGCAGCCCGCCATCCGCCTGGATCGCAGCCTTCGCGCCCATTTTGGCCAGACGCATCACATACGGGAAGGTCGCATTCGTCAACGCCAGCGTTGAGGTGTTCGGCACCGCCGCCGGCATGTTGGTCACACAATAGTGCACCACGCCATCGACCACGTAAGACGGATCGCTATGGGTCGTTGGCCGCGCGGTCTCGATGCATCCGCCCTGGTCGATGGCGACATCGACAATCACTGCACCCTTTTTCATCCGGGACACCATCGTTTTGGTCACAATCTTCGGCGCGGCAGCACCCGGAATCAGCACCCCGCCAATCACCAGGTCCGCCTCGCGCACCGCATGCGCCACGTTGTAGGAGTTCGACGCCAGCGTGTGGACGCGGCCGTTGAAGATGTCATCCAGTTCGCGCAGGCGGTTCAAATTGAGATCGACAATTGTCACCTTCGCGCCCATGCCCATCGCGACCTTCGCCGCGTTTGTACCGACGATGCCACCGCCGATCACGCAGACATTCCCCGGCGGCACGCCCGGAACGCCGCCCAGCAATACCCCGCGTCCACCTTTTTCTTTTTCGAGGTACGCCGCACCCACCTGCACCGACATGCGTCCGGCTACTTCCGACATTGGCGTCAGCAGCGGCAATGTTCCCGCCTTGTCGCGGATCGTCTCATACGCGATGCCGATCATTTTTTTCTCCAGCAGCTTGGCCGTCAACTCGGGCACTGGAGCGAGATGCAGATAGGTAAACAGCACCAGCCCTTCGCGAAAATGCCCATATTCTTTTTCGACCGGCTCTTTGACCTTCACCACCATGTCGGCCAGCCGCCATACGTCATGCGCCGAACCGACAATCTCCGCACCCGCCGACTGATACTCGTCATCCGGCAATGCCGAAAGCTCGCCCGCCTTGGTTTCGACGAGGACTTTATGTCCGGCTTCGACCAGCGCCTTCACACCTGCCGGCGTCACGCCGACGCGGCTCTCGTGGTCTTTCACTTCCTTGGGAACGCCAATAATCATTTATTACTTCCCTTCCTTGATTTCCTTATACGCAATTGCCATCACGAGCGCAGCGAAGCTAACTCTGTCATCCCCAATATCTATCATCCCTCGACTGTGATCGCTCGCCATGGCGAGTGATCACAGTCGAGGGACCTGCGGTTTCGGATCCCCAGCAGTGCCCATCATTCGCCCGTGTCGATCTGCGCCCGCTGCAATCTGTCCGAATAATCCACGTACACCGATTTCCATGTCGTGTAAAAATCCAACGCCCCCGTGCCGCCTTCGCGATGGCCATTGCCAGTCTGCTTCACGCCGCCGAACGGCAGATGCACCTCCGCCCCAATCGTCGGCGCATTTACGTAAGTGATGCCAGCCTCCAGATCGCGCATGGCACGATACGCGCGGTTCACGTCGCGGGTATAAATCGAAGTCGAAAGCCCGTAGGAAATGCCGTTGGCGATCTCGATGGCCTGCTCGAATGAATCGAATTGCAGCAGCGCGACCACCGGCCCGAAGACCTCTTCCTGCGCGATGCGCATGCCAGGTTTGACGCCCGCGAAAATGGTCGGCGCAAAGAAATGTCCCTCCGCATGTGCCTTCCCCTTCAGGCGCTTGCCGCCCGCCAGCAAATTTGCTCCTTCGGCGAGCGCAATCGCAACGTAGCGCTCGCTGGTTTCGATCTGCTGCGCGTTCACCTGCGGACCCACCTGCACGCCCTGCACCAACCCATTACCGACGCGCAATTTTTCCGTCCGCTCCACCAGCCGCGCAGTAAATTGCTTCGCAATCTTTTTATGCAGCAGGATGCGGCTGGTCGCGGTGCAGCGCTGCCCCGTGGTTCCGAAGGCCCCCCACAGCGCGCCTTCCACGGCCAGTTCCAAATTCGCGTCCTCCATCACGATCATGGCGTTTTTGCCGCCCATTTCCAGCGAGCAAGGCTTGAAGTGCGCCGCAGCCGTCTGGCCCACCATGCGTCCCACTTCGCTGGAGCCAGTGAAGCTGATCGCGTCCACGTCCGGGTGCTCCACCAGCGGCGCGCCAGCGTCCGGGCCAAACCCGGCGACGATATTGACCACGCCCTTCGGCAAACCTGCGTCCACCAATGTCTGCACCAGGTTGTAGGTGGAAAGCGGTGTGTCCTCCGCCGGTTTGATGACGCAGGTATTGCCGCAGACCAACGCGGGAAACAGCTTCCACGAAGGGATGGCCATGGGAAAATTCCACGGCGCAATCATGCCGCAGACACCCACCGGCATGCGCACGCTCATGGCGAATTTGCTCTGGAGTTCTGAAGGCGTGGTATGGCCGAACAACCTGCGGCCTTCCCCAGCCATGTAAAACGCCGTGTCGATGGCCTCCTGCACGTCGCCGCGCGTCTCTTCCAGCACCTTGCCCATCTCGCGGGTCATGTCGTGCGCATACTGTTCCTTGCGCTCGGCCAGCAGCTCGCCGGTGCGATAGAGAATCTCCGCGCGCTTGGGCGCGGGAACCAGCCGCCAGGTCTGAAATGCCTCTTTGGCCGCGACTACGGCATCGTCCACATCCTGCGGGCCCGATGCGGGAAACGTTCCCACCAGATCGCTCGTGTCAGCAGGGTTGCGGTTCTCAAAGGTTTTGCGGGTATGCGGAACGGCCCATTTGCCGCCGATCCAATTCTTGAACTGGGTGGTTTTGGTCTGCTTCTTGGTGTTCTTTTTGGCTGCCATAGCGTTCACTCTAGATTTTCTCAGATTCCTGCGACACTCGAACGATAGAGAATACCGTAAATGCCGCGCCTAAGACTTTCTCAGGCGGGGATTCCCATATAAATACCTCCTAGGCTTCCTTCCTTGCGATAGCTGCGCGACCTAAGCGCACATGGCCTTACAATGGGAGCTAGCACAATCCCCATAGGTACGTCACAGGTTGCATGTCCTCTAACGGCTATCACTCTCGTTCTTCACGCAGCCATAATCTGCGTTCGCTATTCAGCCTTTTCTCTAGCGACTTGGCCATCGACCTGGGTACAGCCAACACGCTTGTCTTCGCGGCCGGCAAAGGCATCGTCGTCAACGAACCATCGATTGTCGCCCTCAACAAAGTCACTGGAGAAGTCGAGGCCGTCGGCAAAGAGGCGAAAGAGATGCTCGGACGCACGCCCGGCAACATCGTCGCCATCCGGCCCATGAAGGACGGCGTGATCGCCGACTTCAAAGTCACGGAAAAGATGTTGAACTACTTCATCCAGAAAGCGCATGGCCGCAAGATGCTGGTGCATCCCCGCATTGTGATCGGCGTTCCTTCGGAGATTACCCAGGTAGAGAAACGCGCTGTCGAAGACTCCGCCTATCGCGCCAAGGCAAGCGAAGTCTATCTCGTGGAACAGGCCATGGTCGCCGCCATCGGCGCCGGTCTACCCATTACCGAACCGGGCGGCAACATGGTCGTCGATATCGGCGGCGGCACGACAGACATCGCGGTCATCTCGCTTTCCGGCATCGTCTATTCACGGTCCGTCCGCATGGCTGGCAACCAGATGGACGAAGCCATCATGAATTACCTGAAGCGCAAATATAACCTGCTGATCGGCGAGCGCACCGGCGAACACATCAAGATGGAACTCGGCTCCGCCTACCCGCTGGACAAACCGCTGACCATGGAAATCAAAGGCCGCAACCTGATTGAAGGCGTGCCCAAGACCATCACCATCGACGACAGCGAAATTCGTGAGTCCCTGGCCGAGTGCATCAGCACCATCATGAACGCCATCCGCGTCGCTCTCGAACGCACCCCGCCGGAGCTTTCCGCCGACATTAGCGACCGCGGCATTGTGCTGACCGGGGGCGGCGCGCTCATCAAAAATCTGGACAAACGCATCCGCGAAGAAACCGGCCTGCCCGTCTCCGTCGCCGACGACCCACTGGCGTCCGTCGTGCTAGGCACCGGCAAGATGCTATCCGACTTCCGTTTGTTGCGCAAGATCAAGATCGATTAGTTTTTCAACGCTTGTCTAAATACATACATGTCCGTCGAGTCATTCTGAACGGAGGTCGCTGTAGCGACCGAAGTGAAGAATCCAGACGATCCTGGCTCGACGAGAATGCTCTGGATTCTTCGCTGCTCTCGGAGTGACGAACTACAGTTTTCCTCATAATCTCTGCCGGACTGCGCGGTATCATCCTCGCAGCCCTTTGCCGGTCGCATGGAATCCTTTCTCAGCCGCTATCGCAATCCGCTCATCCTGCTCGCCGTGGTGCTGGCGCAGATGCTGGGCCTCGCCGTACAGGTGCGCCGGACGGCCACAGGCGGTAAAGGCGCCCAACAGACGCGGTTGATTCGTTACTGGGTCATCACTCTGATCTCTCCCGCCGAACGTATTTTTCTGCTGGCTGGCCATGGCGTCAGCAACACATGGCACGGCTATCTCGACCTGCGTCATGTGCGCGCGCAAAACCAACAACTCCACGCGGAACTGGATCGAATGCGCGTCGAAGAGGCGTCGCTGGCGGAAAACGCGCGCCAAGACATGCGCCTTCAGAAGCTCTTCGCATTTCAGCAGCATTATGTTTCAAAGACCGTCGCCGCACATGTCATCGGGACCAGCGGCACGGAGCTGTCGCGGGTACTTTACATCGATAAAGGTTCTGCCGATGGCATACATACCGACATGCCCGTCATCACGCCGGATGGCGTAGTCGGCAAAACTCGCGACGTGTTCCCGCACGAATCGCAAGTGCTCGAAATCAACGACCCCACCAGTGGCCTGGGCGTCATCCTGACGCAAACCCGCCTGCGTGGCATACTGCGCGGCAACACCGCTGGACAGACCGAGATCATCGACATCCTGCCGGATGAGCGCATCCAGCACGGCGAGACGGTCGTCACCAGCGGCGGGGATCAGGTCTATCCTCCCGGCCTGCCGGTCGGCGCCGTCGAGCGTGTCGTGAACGACCCCGAACGCAACCCTTACGTCGCTGTACTGATTCGCCCGGCAGTCAGCCTGTCGCGGCTGGATGAAGTTCTCGTCATCACCGAAACGCAAAGCACCATGCCTTCCACCATGCAGCAGGACATTGCCACCAGCGAGCAAAAGGCCGCCGATATTCTGGCGCAGCGCCTGCCCGGCGTGAACGTAACGCAGCCGCTCGGCCCGGACGGGAAACCGCTCGACCCCAATGCTCCTCCGCCGCCGGTGCGCCCGCCAGCTTCTCTGCATCCAGACCGCTTCACTCCCGGCGCAACCCCTCCGGCAGCCGACCTTACGCCCGGAGCAGAGGACTCGAATCGGGTATTTGTTCCGCAGCCGCCAACCAGCACATCCACCAACGGAGCCGCGGCTCCGCAGTCGACACAAAAGCAAACGACCAATCCTCACCAGGAGCCACAACCCTAAGCCATGGCCCTGTTGCCCCAATCTTCACGCAGAGAGATGGAGGAGCATCGCTTCCATCCGCTCGTTCTCGTTCTGATTCCACTGCTCGCCATCTTTTTGCAGGTCTATTTGCCGCTGCGTTTTCCCAGCGTCCTGGTGCTGAACCTGCCCGTGCTGGTGGTCATTTATTTTGCCGTCTCCCGGCGCAGCCCGATTGCGGGAACGCTGCTCGGCCTGGTCATCGGCATCCTGCAAGATGCTGTAACGCATCTGCCGCTCGGCATCAACGGCATCATCGATTGCATTCTTGGGTATCTGGCCGCATCCATCGGGCTGCGCATCGATGTCGACAACCCCGGCACGCGCCTGATGATGAACTTCGCCTTCCTGCTGCTGGCCAGCATCCTGCATGTGCTCATCTTGCGCAGCCTGCTGGGCATGCATGCGGAGTGGTACTGGCTGCACGAGTTCATCCGCGCCATCGTCAACGCACTGCTCGGCGTCATCCTCTTCGCACTGCTCGACCGTCTGCGGCGGCGCGAATAACACGCGCAATACGGAGTATTCTGAAGACATCACCCCGCATCCCCATGGCTGGCGCACCCAACAGAGACGAGAAGATCCCCACCCTCAAGCTGACGGTCATGCAGTACGTCATCGCGCTGGTTCTCGTCGTTCTGGTCTCCGGCCTGTGGCGTTTGCAGGTCCTTGGAGCGCAGAATTACCGCGCGCTGGCGGAGGCCAACCGCATCCGCAAAGTGCCCATCCTCGCTCCGCGCGGAAAAATCTTCGACCGCGATGGGCGACTGCTGGTCGATAATTATCCCTCCGTCACCTGCTTTCTGGTGCCGGAGCAGGCGCGCGATCTCGACACGGACATTCCGCTCATCGCGCAGGGCCTGCACATGGATGAAACCCAGCTTCGCGCCGTCCTGCGGCGCTTCCAGCACCAGCCAAAGTATCAGCCAATTCCGCTGCAACAGGACATCACGCCCGACGAGCAGGCCTTCATCGCCGCGCACCGCAATGAGCTGCCGGAGCTTGAGACCATCGAAGAACAGCGGCGGCTCTATCCCAGCAACGGCTTCGCCGCGCATCTGATCGGCTACGTCGGCGAAGTGTCGGAAGAGATGCTCGACGATCCGCGCTACGCCTTCTATCAACCCGGCGATGTCGTTGGCCGCTCCGGCGTCGAAGAGTCGTACGATCCCGTGCTGCGCGGTCAGGATGGATCGCGCGATGTCATCGTTGACAGCCATGGCCGCGAACTCGGCGCGCTCGGCATCGAGCCGTCCGTCCCTGGAAAATCGCTCAAGCTCACCATCGATCTCGACGTACAAGAGGCAGCGGAGAAGGCGCTCGGCCCGCGCAACGGGGCCATCGTCGCCATCGATCCACACACCGGCGACGTGCTCGCCATGGTCAGCCGGCCCACCTTCGATCCCAACGAATTCGCCATCCGCATCCATCGCAATGATTGGAACAAGCTCATCACCGACCCGGAGCATCCGTTATTGAACAAGGCAATTCAGGCGCAGCTAGCGCCAGGATCGACCTTCAAAATCATTGAAGCCATTGCCGGACTGCAGGAGGGCATTGCGGAAAACCTGAAGGCGGACTGTCACGGTGGCGGCGTTTTCTATGGCCACTACTATAAGTGTTGGATTTCAGCCCGCCATCAAAGCCACGGCATTACGGACATCAGCAAAGGCATCTTTCAGTCGTGCGATGTTTTCTTCTACACCCTCGGAGAAAAACTCGGCATCGACAAGATCGCAGAGTGGGCGCACAAATTCGGCATTGGCCAGAAGACCGGCATCGACTTGCCGAATGAGGCCGCAGGCACTATGCCTTCTCCGGAATGGAAGATGCGCAACTATCACCAGAAATGGTATGCAGGAGAAGTCATCTCTGTCGCCATCGGCCAGGGAGCCGTGACCGTCACGCCCATCCAGCTTATTCGCGCCATTGCTGGCATTGCGTCGGGAGGCGTGCTCAAGCGTCCGCATGTCGTATTTCCCAATGAGATCCCGCCAGACTTGCAGCAGTATTACAAAGACCAGTTCCCCGGTTCTGGAGACCAGACGGTCCCCATCGATCCAGCGAACTGGCAGATCGTCACCGACGCCATGGCGCAGGTGACCACCTTCGCCGGAACAGCGGGCATGGCGCACCTGGATGGCATCGACTTTGCCGGGAAAACCGGATCGGCGCAGACCGTCAGCAATGAATACAAAAAAAACCTCGGCGCAGCAGGCTCTAAACTTCTTGATACTGCCTGGTTTGTCGGCGTTTCGCCGCGGCGCAATCCTGACATTGCTGTCGTGGTCTTATGGCAGAACGGCGGCGAAGGCTACTTCAGCGCGCGCCTGGCCGCGCAGGTGATTGAGGCCTACGTGAACAAGCAGCGGCGTACCGCCAACAATCTGCATATCGTGGTCAATGCAGTTCCACCGCTTACGGGAACCTCGCCAGCCGCTCCAGCGCCAGCCCCAAAATCGAAACCCACCGCAGCGCTGCACTCGCCAAAAATTCCGGCACAACCGATGGAAATGGCCGCGCTGTGGACGGCTCCAGCAAACGCCACCCACAATCTGCGCGCGCGGAAAATTCCCGCCAGCATCGCGGCAAAATTCCCTCTGCCGCCCGGCACTACGCTCCAGGCTGGCAGCTTTCCGTTGACGTCACCGGCGCACACAGCATCGGATGAGAGTCATTCTGAACTGAGGGTAGCGAAGTGAAGAATCCAGAGAATATTCGCTTGGGTTGCTCTGTGAATTTGCTATAAGAAACTCTAACCACGCATGCGCCGTTTTCTTTCATTTCGAGATTTCGACTGGACACTGCTCGCCTTCGTCCTGGCGCTATCGGTCATCAGCGTGCTCGAAATCTATAGCGCCACGCTGCACACCAAGTTCGTCCACTTCGACGAAAAGCAGGTCCTCTGGCTGGTGGGCGGCTTCGCCAGCATGTTTGTCCTGTCGCTGATCGACTATCACATCCTGCTCGACATCGCTGTCTGGGCCTACGGCATCTGTCTGGTTTCGCTGGTTGCCGTCCTGGCCGTCGGAACGAAAGTAATGGGCGGACGGCGCTGGATTCGCCTGCCCGGCGGCATCCACTTTCAGCCTTCGGAGTGGGTCAAGCTGGTGCTCATCATCGTGCTGGCCCGCTTCTTCACCAACCTCAGCGGCCGCGACCTCACCTGGAAAGACATCTTCAAGGCGATCTTCATGGTCGTCGTGCCCATGCTGCTGGTGATGAAGCAGCCCGACCTGGGCACGGCGCTCACCTACGCGCCAGTATTGCTCTGCGGACTGTTTCTCGGCGGCATCAGTTTCCGCCAGGCCTCCATCCTGTTTCTCGCCGCCGCGCTGGCCATCGTTCCCGCTTGGTATAAGGTGCTGAAGCCCTACCAGAAGCAGCGCCTCACCAGTTTTATGCAGCCGGACGCCGACCCGCGCGGCAACGGCTATCAGATCCGCCAATCTTTAATCGCTGTCGGCTCCGGCGGCATCTGGGGCCAGGGCGCAACCCATGGGACCCAGACCCAGGGCGACTTTCTGCCCATCCCTTACACCGATTTCATCTTCGCCGCCTTTTGCGAGGAGCATGGGCTGGTAGGAGCGATCTTCGTCCTGCTGTTATACTTTTTGTTGTTGATGCGTTTGGTACAGAACGCTCAAACTGCCGCTGACCTCCCCGGCACATTCATTATCATGGGGGTCGTGGCCGTCCTGATTTTTCAGATCGCGGTCAATGTGGGCATGGTCATCGGCATTATGCCGGTCACAGGCATTCCTTTGCCCCTAATGAGTTATGGCGGTTCATCGGTGCTGTTTACGTTTCTGGCGCTCGGCATCGTAATGAATATCCGTATGAGCCGCTTCGTAAACTAGCTTTACCCCTGGCGGGCCAGAACTTTGCGCCAGATGTTAGTAATTTCCGCGTCCTGCGGCCGCATCCGACAAACGCGGCGCGGATGCGAAAGTAGACGCTCTAAAAAAGTTTTCCCTTTAAGTTTCCCTTGGTCCGGCAGGCTTCCACTGCGGCCAGGCAGGCTCGGTCGAAATGTACGCATGCAGCAGCACAATCAGACAGGAAACGGCCCCACCTCCGCAGGAGGAAGTTGTGGCCACAATGTCGTTGCGCTCCATTCTTCAGCGTCGCAGCCAAGACTCTTCGCTTCCAGCGCCATTCCGCCTCGGCGGGATCGTTCTATTTCCTTTGGCTTATGGCAAGTTTCCAGTCCGCAACGTTTTTGAAACATGCACTCGATCCACCTCCCTGGCTGTACACGCGAACGATAGCGCGTAGGAGCCTGCCTCACCCTTTGCCCCGCCGCCTTGCTGGCTGCGGGTTTGGAATGAGGCAGCATGACAAAAGAAATCTACATCTCCAGTACCCCGCATGAGACCCGGCTGGCGGTCGTCGAAGACGACCAGCTTGCGGAAATCTATTACGAGCGCGAGAACGAATACACCCTCGCCGGTTCCATTTACAAAGGCAAAGTTACCCGCGTCCTTCCCGGCATGCAGTCCGCCTTTGTCGATATTGGCCTCGAACGCGACGCATTCCTCTACGTCACCGACTTTGCCGAAGAACAGGAAGACGGCGAGGAATACGTTCCGCTTCCCCAGGGCCAATCCCAGGGCAATGGACACAAAGCCAGCGGACATTCAGCTCCTTCGACTCCGCGCAACGCCGAAGTGGAACAGCAGGCCAACACCGCTAATCAGCCTCGCCGCGAAACTTCGTCCAATGACACAGAGGCCGGTGGCGACGCAGGTGGACGCCGCTGGCGTGGACGCCGTGGACGCCGCCGCGGACGCGGCAGCTCCGCTCCTTCCACCCAATCGTCGGCAACTACGGTAGAACACGGCTCGGAACAGGACCATGCACCGAATGCTACGGAAGAACAGCCCATTTCCTTTGAGCTAATCCCTGAGCAGCCCGAGCACACTGCGGAAACGCCAGCGCACGGTGCGCCGAAAGACCTGCCCTCGCTCATGATGCTTCCCGGCGAGTCGCTGTCGAAGTATCGGCGCGACGAACCCGGCTCTTCATCCGCTGCGCGCACATCTTCCGCAGCTCCGCACACTCCGATGGAAGCGGCCACTCCTGCCGCCGCTTCACACGCACCCTCCTTCCAGCCATCGACCATGGTGGTCGCGCCGCTGGCGTGGGACGGCAGCGGGCTGCTGCCCGGCGAATCGCTCTCGCGGTATAAGAACCGCCCGGCTCCTTCGCTATCGTCGCCGTCTCACCCGTCCTCCTCCCCGGCAGCCGAGGTGGGCGAAGTTACAGATGCGCAGAAGTTGGCGCACACCGAGACGATTTATGCTGAGCCCCAGCATGACGATCAGGCCATTGCACACACGGCAATCCCTGAGCAGGCAGCTTCCTCCGCCACGCCCAGCGCTCCGCTCGAAGGCCCAGAATTTAAACCCACCGAAGCCTCCGCTTCCTATCGCTTCGACCCATCGACGCCAAGCGCTTACCGGCAGAGCAGTGTCGCCGAGCCTGCCTCGGAAGAGACACCTTCCGCGTCCGCCTCTCAGGAAGAACACTACCCTGTCACGGCCACTCCGCCTGTCGAGCAGGCCCAGCACCCAGACGCACACCACCTGACAGCACACAGCGAAATCGCGCCTTCGCAGCCAGTCCCTACTCCTGAGCCATTCACCCCGGAACTATTTTTCGACGCTGCTATCTCCATCGCGCCACCCGCGCACGTCGAACCTCGCCCGCATGAAAACGTTGACTCCCAAGAAGACCTGCTCGATGAAAATGAAGTATCGGAGAACGGGCAGTCCCAACACGCCTTCGACCCTGGCCACGGCGATCTGGAAGAGGAGATGATCGACGAAGAGGAGTCCGAAGGCTACGCCGCCCACGCACTCCTCGACGACGCGGAATTCGACGACCTCGTCGAAGAGACGCTGGACATGCAGATGGACAGCGGGCTGCTCAGCGAACTGGTGCGCGACCAGCACATCGACCAGCGCACTCGTTTCGTCGAAGAACCCGGCACGGAAGATGAGGAGTTCGACGAACAGGACACAGGCATTGAAGGAGAATTGGGAGAAATCGAACTGGGAGAAGTCGACGATTCCGACGAGACGGATGAAAGCGCTACAGAAAATGCCGACGCCAATGCGGCGAGCGCGCCCGCCAGGTCTCCGCGCCATGACCGCGACCGTCGCGGAGGACGCGGCGGACGCCAGCGTTCCGGCCAGGGCCAGGGTCGAGACCGTAGTGGCCGCATGCGCCGCTCCACCGCGCAGACCTCAAACCTGCCCGCGATTACCGAACTGCTGAAGCCCAATCAGGAAATCCTGGTGCAGATTGCAAAGGAACCGATCGCCCGCAAAGGCGCGCGCATCACCAGTCATATCGCGCTGCCGGGCCGCTTCCTCGTCTTCATGCCGACTGTGAACCACGTCGGCGTCTCGCGCAAAATCTCCTCCGATGAAGAGCGCCAGCGCCTCAAGCACATTCTGCTCAGCGAGAAAGGCGCGGCCGCCGGCGGCTTCATCGTCCGCACCGCCGCCGCGGACGCCAGCGAGGAAGACCTGCGCGCCGATATCCGCTTCCTGCTGACGCTATGGGCGGAGATCAAGCAGCGCGCCGACAGTTCCAATCCCCCCGCTCTTATTTATCACGATCTCAGCCTGGTCGAGCGCGTCCTGCGCGATCAGGTCACGGACAACTTCTCCGCCATCTGGGTCGATAGCGAATCGGATTACGAGCGCGTGCTGCGCTTCCTGAATCGCTTCGAGCCTGCCCTGGTCCGCCGGGTCAAGCTCTACACCAAGGAGACGCCGCTGTTCGAGCAGTTCGGCATCCAGGAAGAGATCAACAAGGCCCTGCGCTCGAAAGTCTGGCTCAAGTCCGGCGGCTCTATCGTCATCAACCAGACGGAAGCGCTGGTGGCCATCGACATCAACACCGGCAAATACGTCGGCAAAACGGCGCGCCTCGAAGACACCATCCTCAAAACCAACCTCGACGCCATCCCGGAGATTGTTCGCCAGATTCGCCTGCGCGATCTCGGCGGAATCATCGTCATCGACTTCATCGATATGGACGAACGTAAGAACCGCAACAAGGTGATGCAGGCGCTCGAAGAGGAATTGAAATCCGACCGCGCGCCGTCCAAGGTCCTCCAGTTCAACGATTTCGGCCTAGTGGCCATCACTCGCAAGCGCGTCAAGCAGTCGCTCGAACGCACCCTTTCGGTCCCCTGCTCCATCTGTACAGGGACCGGCATGGTGAAAGGCCCATTGACCGTATGCAATGAGATTTATATCGAACTGCGCAAGATGCATCGCCATTTGGATCGGGGAGACGTGCTTCTACGGGTGCACCCGGAAGTCGTCAAGCAACTGAAGGTCAACAATGGCCGCTGGCTGTCGGAGATGGAAGAGATGTCGGGCAAGACCGTCATCGTCAAAAGCGATCCCAGCCTGCATCCTGAGCAGTTCGATATTCACTAGTGGGTGAGTTGTTCATTCACTATGCAAACATGTCATCCCCACCGCTCATGACGACATGTATATTTCGATTTTGATGTCACAAAGAAGCTGGCGGATTTTTGAAAAAAATCCGAAACGATCCATGAAAGCGTTCGTCTAACGTAGCGATTGAAGATATACTCGGACGTCCCCCAAGGTTCAGGGGGAGCATTGCGGGCATCTTGCTATTTTAGGCATGCATCCGATTTCAGTTAACAGGCCGAACGACTGTAAGCCTGGTCTGAAGACTGCGATAGAGAACTACGAGAGGACACGGTACGCCATGAATATCTTGAATGTAACCTTGCGAGCAGCCTTAAAGCGGGCTGGCTATCTTGCGCTGGCATGCGGACTGCCGCTGGCAGTCGCAGCGCACGCTCAGGACTCCTCCAACCTTAACAACCCGCGCCCCCCACGCTACACCGGGAAAAGCTGGACCGACCATGTTGTCCTCGAAGGCGGAGGCGGCGCGACTGCCCCAGCAGGCAATACGCAGAATTACGCGAATACAGGGTTCAATGTCCTGCTCGGCGCCGGATTCAGGTTCAACAACCGTCTCAGTGTGCTTGCGGAATGGAATTTCAACCGCATGGGAGTTCCGCATAGCCTGGCCAATGCGCAGGCACAGGTTCCCGGGGGAAATGAACATATCTGGACAGCCATGCTCAACCCAAAATTCGACTATGCTCGCGGTAGCAGACTGGATGGATACATCATTGGAGGTGGCGGATTTTCGCGCCAACTCACTTCATTCACGGCGTCAGTTCCTGTTCCGTGCGGCTATGGGTATGGATATGGCTATGGGTATGGATACGGCGGGGTGTGCGCAGGAAGCGTCAATGTCGCCCAGGAGTCCAGCAATCAGGGAATGTTCGATGTCGGAACTGGCGCGGAATTCCGCTTCTCGCCCTATAGTCGCTTTAAGCTTTTTGTAGAAGGCCGATATGAAAAATTCTATACGCCCAAGAGCAAGCTCCCGCCGGGATACAACGCCACATTGGTTCCGGTTATGATCGGCATTCGCTGGTAAGTTGAATCGAACCGTTGCCCAAAGAAGGCGCTCGCCGCGGCGAGCGCCTTTTGTTTGCGTGGTATCACACGCCCACCGGAAATGGCTTTGGCGAAGACTCGTCGGGGTTCGCGCCCATACGGAAGCGCTCGAAGCTGCCTTGCAGCAGGCTCAGCAACCCGGTGTACCAGTAACCCATAAAAAATAAAAATAAAAACGGCACGGTGAAATAATTACCTGTATCGATGGCGTACCAGATCGTCAACGCGAAATAGCTGCCGATCAGCAGCTCAATCCAAGGCACAATGCCCAGCCGCTTGCGATACTTTGCCGCCTGCGATTTCTCCCCACGCTTCTCCACGCGATATTTCGGCGTCCGCTTGAAGCTGCTCTTGATGCCGAACAGCGCCTCCAGCACCGCGCGCGAGTTGGTCAGGGTCAGCCCAATTCCCAGCGCCATCAGAAACGGAAGATAGAGAAATGTCTTGTACCAGGTGCGCGGATGCAGCTCTTTCTGCGACACCAGATAGAACGAAGAAATCGAAAATGTAGACGCCATGAACAGCGGCATGTCGATCAGCAGCATCTGGAACCATCCCTGATAGAAGCGGATAATCATGGCTGGCATCAGCAGCACCGACAGCACGATCATCAACGGGTAGCTGATGTTTGCCGTCAAGTGGTAAAATGCTTCCAGCTTGGTATGGAACGGGAGATTGGAGCGCAGTACGCGCGGCAGTATTTTTTTTGAAGTCTGAATCAATCCCTTGGCCCAACGCGCCTGCTGTGTTTTGAAGGCCGTCATTTCAATCGGCAGCTCCGCCGGGCATACCACGTCCTGCAGATACTTGAAGCGCCAGCCCTTCAGTTGCGCGCGATAACTCAGATCGGTGTCTTCGGTCAGCGTATCGTGCTGCCAGCCGCCAGCTTCATCGATCGCAATTCGCCGCCACATGCCCGCCGTGCCGTTGAAGTTGAAAAATACATTGGCGCGCGACCGACCGCCGTGTTCCAGAACGAAATGTCCATCCAGCAGAATCGCTTCCACCTGCGTCAGAAAACTGTAGTCGCGATTCAGGTGCGTCCATCGCGTCTGCACCATGCCGATGCCGGGGTCCGCCAAGTGATGGACCACCCGCATCAGCCATTCGCGCGGCGGCACAAAGTCGGCATCGAAGATCGCAACCAGCTCGCCCTTCGCCGTCTTCAAGCCACAGTCGAGCGCCCCAGCTTTATACCCCTCGCGGTTGGTGCGATGGATGTAAACGATCGGCTGCGGCGTGCCGTTGCATCCAGCGCGATACCTTTCGACGATGGCGGCCGCTACCTGCCGCGTCTCATCGGTCGAATCGTCGAGCACCTGGATCTCCAACCGGTCGCGCGGATAATCCAGGTTGCACACGGCCTCAATCAGCCGGTCGATGACAAACTGTTCATTGAAGATCGGCAACTGCACGGTGATGAATGGCAGCTCCGCAAAATGCTTCGGCGGCTCATGGGTCGCATTTTTTTTGTTCCTGTAATAGAGCCAGACAAGCTGATACCGATGCAGCCCATAGAAGGCCAGAATGATCATCAGCAGAAAATACGGCGTCAGCAGCGAGGCGTCGAACCAGTTCCAACTGTAGAGATGGGCAAAGGTCTGGTTCGCCACCTGCTGTTCATGCAGATAGCGCAACAGGCCATTGCGCTGCGCCAGCAGCACCACCGTCAATTCCCCTAAATGGTTCGCAGCACCGGCCAAATGCAAGCTCGGACAACCTCTCTACGCAGGTTTTTGAAAAGACCACCCCTGAAAACAAAATTGTACGCGATGCGAAAACAGCATCACCGACTGGGCTGCGTCTGGATAAACTTTAAGAATTCGGCTGGACGCTCCACGCGCACGCCACAAATCGTCCGATGGAAATACATGCCGAAATGCTTGATGTCTCCGGTAAGCAGAAAATCCGCTTTGGCTTCGACCGCCGCCGCCAGAATCGGACGGTCTTTGTCCGGCAACGCAATCCCAAACGTTGCGCTCATTCCCGCATCGTTTCCAACCATTTCCACGCTCTCCAGGAGATTTCGCAAACGTGATTGCTGCTCTTGCTGACTGAGGTTATTGGCTGCTTCCTGGGCCGCATAGAACGATGTCAACAGCCGAACCCGCCGCAGTTTCCATAAAACCGCAAGACCAGCTTGCTCGCTGTAAGAAGCCGAAAACAAAACATTCGCATCCAGGAAAACTCGGAAGCCCGGCTCCAAAGCTGGCATAAAAGATCAGGCCGGGCGCCGATGCGATATGTTCCGAGGAGACAGCTCCAGTTTCCGCACTTCTTTGACCGCCCGCGCATAATCGGCGGCATCGACCGCGTTATTCAGCAGGAATTCCGCTTTGCGCTCATTTGTATAGGTCTCAACCGGGACAGCCACTGCGGGCCGAAGCAAAATTCCTCCGCTCTGTTCCTCCGCAATCAGCAGCGTACCTTCCTGCAGGCCGAACCGCTGCCGTAGTTTTGCCGGAACCACGACGGTTCCCCGTTTTCCAACTCGGCTTGTTTCCATCGTAACCTCTGTAATTCAGAATATCAGATATTCGGATAACCTGACGGGGGTCATCCTGCCTTGAGGCATTTGATACGAAATAATCTTCATTCAATCAATCAAGCGGTTTCTCATGCTTTATCAAATTAGGCCACCCTGCCCTATCCGTGAGCAGAGCGAATATACCCAATGCCACTGGCAGCAGTGCAAATGAAATCTCGTATAAGAAATCCGAAATGCTGTCCGGCGGAAAATGTCGCACAACACTTGAATAGTGGCGTTGATCGAACAAACCGTATACCCAGAAAATGGCCAGCGAAATCAGGCCAACCCCTGCAGGCCGTCTCTTCCACAATGCAATTACACAAAATGGCAGAAATAATGTGAAGCAGCCGACAAAAAAGATTGCAGCTAAGGGTGAATCATTTACGCCGATGCTAAATGTGGCAGGCAAGGACATCGCGCACCCAACTAGCCCGATGCAAATGCCGAACGAGAATACCCCGATGCTCGAATATCTCTTGGCCCTGTCAGTCATAGCTCAATTTCGATCAGAAGCTAATTCAAAAACATCGTCCGATACAGCGTGTCTCTTTGCACCGGCTTGAATCCCGCATCGCGAATCACATGGCGCAGTTCTTCTTCCGTCGTATGGTTCGACGTGCCTGCGGCCTTCACCACATTTTCTTCCAGCATCACGCTGCCGACATCGTTCCCGCCGAAGCGCAGCCCCATTTGCAGGACCTTCAATCCCTGCGTCACCCAGCTCGACTGCACGTTCTCGATGTTGTCGAGATACAGCCTGGAGATCGCCAGCACCTTCAGGTATTCGACCGACGTCGCCTCGTCCCATCCGCGGCCGCCGAGCGCCGTATTATGCGGCTGGAAGCTCCACGGAATGAACGCCGTAAATCCGCCTGTCTCTTCCTGGAGTTTGCGAATCACCTCGAAATGGTTCACGCGCTGCTCGAAACTCTCACCCACGCCGAACATCATCGTCGCCGTAGTGCGCATCCCCAACTGGTGCGCGGTGCGATGCACCAGCACCCAGTCCTCCGTGCCGCATTTTAGCCGCGCAATGCGATACCGCACTTCATCATCGAGAATCTCCGCGCCACCGCCGGGGATCGAGTCCAGTCCCGCATCGCGCAGGCGCACAATCGTGTCGCGCACAGAAAGCTCGCTGTACTCCGCGATCGCCAGAATCTCCGACGCGGAAAAACAGTGCAGCCAAATGGAAGGAAACCGCTGCTTGATGCCGCGCAGCAGCCGCTCAAACCAGTCGATCTTCAAGTCAGGATGCAGACCGCCCTGCATCAGCACGCCGGTCCCGCCCATCTCCAACGTCTCGCGAATCTTGTCGTAAATGGTGTCGAAGTCGAGGATGTATCCCTCCGCCGCCAGCTTGCCTTTCAGCGGTCGATAGAAGGCGCAGAAGCTGCAATACTCCGTACAGAAATTGGTGTAGTTGATATTGCGGTCGACGATGTAGGTGACAACGCCCTCAGGATGCAGTTTGTGACGCACCGCGTTGGCTTCTATGCCCAGCCCGATCAGATCGTCGGACTGGAAAGCGTCGAGGGCCTGCTGTCGCGAAATTCCCATGTCCCCAGTTTACGATGAGGCGGTCTTCCCTTTGCCAACCTTTCTGAAGGCGGAAGGAAGGATATCGGTTGGCTTGGGCTGGATGTTAGGCTGGGAGGAAGAATTCGGGGGCTTGTCGGCTTCTGGCCTGGGACGATTACGGAGCGCCTTCCGCTCCTCGATTTGGCGTATGTCCTCAGGATTGGAGACGCCAAAGATAGAAAGTGCGCGGCCAATCCTGCTGAATATATTGCCCGGCATTTTTTCTCTCCCCGATTTGTAGTTTAATACGTAGTTATTCAACGAGAGGCCTTAATTTTGGCATCGGAGGAAGCAGGAATGACCTACATTATGCGACTCTTCCAATCATTCGATTATTTCTTTAACGCCTTCACAGGGCTGCCCCGAGCGGCCGCCTATATTTTGCTGGCTACCTGTCTGCTCCCCAAGAATGTTGCCCGTGCAGCCGATACCGCCGCGAAGCCCCAGCCGGACCTTCTGGTATTTGCCAATGGCGACAAGCTGACCGGCAAACTCGACCATGAAGCGGGGGGCGTCGTCTTCTTCGCCAGCGATAATGCCGGAATGGTGCAGGTCCCATGGGCGAAGCTCAGAGAGCTTCACACCCAAAAACCTTTTGCCGTCATCGAAAATGGCATATTGGTGCATCGCAAAAAATCCAACCTGGATGTCCCCGTCGGCAACATCGCCATCGACGGCGACACCCTCACCGTCGACACTGCCCAGGGACCGCAGCAAGTTCCCGTAAAAAATGTCGAATATCTGGTGGATCAGGCCACGTTTGTTAAAAATGTCCAGCACAGCCAAAAACTTACCCAGGGGATCACAGGCTCCATCACGGCCGGGGCCAGCCTCGTATACTCCACCCAAAACAGTGAGAGCGTCAACAGCGCCGTGACGCTCGCGCGCGGAGTGCCCGCCGTCGCCTGGCTACCGGCCCGCGAACGCACGCTGCTGAATTTCAGCAACAGTTATGGTCGCATTACGGAGCCCGGCACACCAACGGTGAAAACCAATATCCTCCACGGCGGTCTGGAGGAAGACGAGTATTTCAGCCCGCGCTTCTACGTGCTGGAACAGTCTATGTTCGATCATAATTTTTCCCAGGGCCTGGATTTGCAGCAACTCTATGGCGTCGGTCTCGGCTATACTGTCCTCAAAAGCCCCCAGCAGGAACTGGACGTGACTGCGGTTGTGGACTACACCAAGCAACAGTTTGCAGCGACCGTCACGGGTCCAGCCACCAGCATCAACCTGATCGGCTCCAGCTTCGGCGATACTTATATGCGGAAATTTAACAAGAGTATCGTGTTCAACGAAGCGGCCGTGTTCAATCCAGCGTGGAACACGCCGGCGGACTATACGGCCAACATCTCCGCTGACGCCACCATCTCGGTCTTTAAGAATTTCGGCTTCACAATCGGGGCCATCGACAGCTACCTGAATGATCCTCCCGCCGGTTTCAAAGCCAACTCCGTGCAGTTCACCACCGGCCTGACCTACACTCTTCCGTAAAGCAATTTCTTCCAGGCAAGACAAGGCCCATGGAGATCGACTCCATGGCCTTGTTGCATCTACGCGAACCCTTAATCAATATGTCAACGGCTTGGCCAATATATCCATGACCGGTTGCGGCATAGGCTTGTCCGCATTCGCCAGCAGCAGGCTCACCTGCCACATCTGCGTGGCGGAGAGAAGGTGATCGAACGACGGCATACCAGTCAGGCGGATTCCATTGGCCACCTTCCAATAGGTCTCTCCCGGCGGGTCGTCGCTGACGCCGACCACGCCATGCGATCCATGCGCATGCCACAGTTGCGGAGCATGCGGGTACATGTGCGGAGCGAAATCCGCATTTTGACTGGTCAGTCCATGGCATACCGCGCAATTCTGCCGGTAAACCTGTGCACCCGCCACAAAATTTTCCTGCGTGGCCTGAATCGGCACTACCTTGGGCATATCTCTGGCGATGCGCGCGTGTAGAGGGATATGCACAATCTTCTTTTCAAATGGGAATGGAGTGTCCGCGACCGCGACCGGCGGATTTCCAAAGCGAAAATAAAAAAGCGTGGCCAACGGCAAAATCACCAGACCGATAATCAACCCAATCACAAACTGCTTCATGCGCATGCGGCCTCCTCGTAAGTATAAAAAACGCCAGCGTACAGCGCCCGATTTCGGCCCTCCGGCGAACTTATAGCTAGACTACCTAGGCCAGATGCCCCTCGCAAATGATTTAATAGAGTTTAATCAAGTCCCAGGAGAAAACTGTGCAGTCTCTGTTCATACAGGGAGCCCGGCGCTTCCCGCTGTTCCGCCGCCTCGCCTCCCGTACATGCTTTACATCTTTGTGCGCGTCTTTCGGTGTTCTGCTGCTCTGCGGCATTTGCGGTCCATTGCAGGCCGCGCAGGTACAGTCCCCCACTCAGGACCAGCAAAGCCAGTCCTCGTCTTCGTCCTCTTCGACTTCGTCTGCCCAGACGACACAGCCATCGCGGGAGTCTCGGCGCATGCTGCAGAACAGGCGGCAGCAGACCAAGCAGCGCCGTGAGGCGCAGATCGTCACCGACACCTACACCCATCGCTGGGAGGCTTACACAGGCGGCTCCTATATGCGCTTCCGCCCCGGTCCGGCGCTGCATAACGCAGGCACAGGCTCCTGGACGTTGGGCTTCACCCGTTACTTCACCCCGCGCTTTGGCATCACCGCGGACGCACGCGGCTATTACGGCGGCACTTCCGGCATCAATAATCCATACGATATTTACAACGAAACCTTCAGCGTCTTTCCCTTCACAATCGGGCCGCAATATCGCTTTTACGGCAGCCCGAAATTCTCCGTCAGCGTTGCCGCGCAGGCCGGCATCATCTACGGATACTTCGATGCCGATACCAATGGGATTCCGCCGCAGCTTGTGGGTCTTTATCCGGCCAGCGTAGTCGGCGCGGGCATCGCCAGCCTTAATCTCGATTACAACCTGAGTCCGGGCCTGGCCGTTCGGGTCGCTCCGCACATTCTGTTCGATGGCTTTGGCTCCCAATACAACCACAATCAGGGAATATTGGTGGGCCTAGTCTATCGCTTCGGACGGCAATAACAAATGCACAGGCTTCCCATCCTTGCGCAGCAAGGATGGGAAGCACTCGGGCGTAAAAAATTTCTGTTATCCCTCCGTTTCGGGTGCCCCACCCTTTGCGCTCTTTGCAAAGGGCGGGAAGAATCAACCCTGAAAAAGCCCTACGCCTTCGCCTTCACTTCATCGCGATGCTTCGCGGCATCCAGCGGATACTGCGGCTCCGTCATCCGCACCGGATCGAGGATCTCCGCAATTTCTTTTTCGCTCAGCAATTTTTTCTCGCGCGCCAGCTCGATGATCGACCGTCCCGTCGCCACCGACTCCTTCACAATCTCCGCCGCCTTCGCGTATCCGATGTAAGGATTCAGCGCCGTCGCCAGCGACACTGTACTCTGCGCGTACATCTTGCAGCGCGCCTCATTCGCCGTGATTCCGGCAATGCAATACCGGTCGAACTGCCGCAGCATGTTGGCCAGAATAGTAATCGACTGCATCACGTTGTACGCCATGGTCGGCATCATCACGTTCAATTCCAACTGACCCGCCTGCACCGCGTAGGCGACCGCCGTGTCGTTGCCGATCACCTGAAAGCTCACCATCGCAGCCAGCTCCGGCATCACCGGATTGATCTTGCCCGGCATGATCGAGGAACCTGGTTGCAGGCTCGGCAGAAAAATCTCTGCCAACCCCGTATTCGGTCCCGAAGACAGCAGGCGCAAATCGTTCGAGATGCGAATCACCTCCAGCGCCAGCCCACGCAGCGCGGCGCTCACCTCCGCCATGCACGCATTCGATTCCATCGCCCAGCACATGTCTTCCGCCGGCACTAGCTTTTGCCCGGAGAGCTTCGCCAGGTTCGCAATCGCCTTCACGCGATAGTCGGGATGCGTGTTGATGCCAGTCCCCACGGCGGAGCCGCCCAGGCCAAGCTCCCGCAGCGAATCGCTGGCATGATGAATGCTTTTATTCGCCTTGCGAATGGCCACCGCATACGCGGCAAACTCCTGGCCCAGCCGGATCGGCACCGCGTCCTGCATGTGCGTGCGCCCGGATTTCATGATGCCGTCGAATTCTTTGGCCTTCTTCTCGCAACTCGCCGCCAGCGACTCCAGCACTGGGTACAACGTTTCCAGCGCCAGCAACGCGCCCACACGCATCGCTGTCGGAAATACGTCGTTCGTCGACTGGCCGTAATTCACATGGTCATTTGGATGCACGCGGTCGTACTCGCCCAGCTTGCCGCCAAGGACCTCATTCGCGCGGTTGGCCAAAACTTCATTCGTATTCATATGTAGGCTGACGCCCGCGCCAGCCTGAAAAATATCGACGACAAATTCCGGGTCCCACTTGCCGTCGATCACCTCCCGCGCCGCCTGCAAAATCGCGTCCGCGCGCTCCGGCTCGACCAGTCCCAATTCTTTGTTCGCCTGCGCCGCCGCCGCCTTCACCATGCCCAGCGCGCGAATCAACAGCGGATGCGCCCGCATCCCGGAGATGGGATAATTGTCCACCGCCCGCGCCGTCTGCGCGCCGTAATACGCACGCGCCGGGACCTCCACATGTCCCAGCGAATCTTTTTCCTTGCGAACTTCAGCCATTTCCATTGCTCCTTCGTCATTGTCAGAGAGAAAACAAACATTCCAGTATATCGGCCAGGGTTCGCGGGTGAGTTCCGCTAACCTTGGGAAAATTCCTTCGCGCTAAAAATGCCCTGTCATCCCGACCGGAGGGACCTGCGTTTCTGGAATGAACAGGGTGCTCCATCCTTGCGCAGCAAGGGTAGGATGGACAGCCAGCAATACGTCCGTCAGAACCGGATCAGCATACTGTGAACGTCCGACCGCGAGGTTGCTGTCCACGTTCCGTGCGTGGGCTCTCGTGTACTGAATCGCACGCTCTTCATGTTCGAGGGCGAGGGTTGCCTCGGCAACACAGGTGCGACCCGCATCTGTCAACTCCACTTTGTGATGGTTGCGGTGGAAGAGCGTTCGTTCAAGACGACGCTCTGCATCTTGTATCAGGCGGGATAAGCCGGGTTGACTCATATCGAGGCGGACGGCCGCCTGCGTATAGTTAAGTTCTTCCGACAAGACAATGATTGCGTTCAGGTGTCGAATCTCTAACAGCGGCTTTTGCATGGCCCAGTCCCCCTTTTGCTCAACGTGTACGCATGGGTGAAGGGTCGGCAGGGACAGCGAGATTCAACCCGCCGAATTATCAAAAGTATTCACAGGGATAAAACCTGTTGTCAATCAATCAGTTACAGCGCTTTGATGAAACGGTAAGAAGGGTGAACTTTCGTTCGTGTTGAGCGGGTATTGCAGTTATACGTGCCGCTCATAACCCCGTTTGCGCAAATCATTGGACATTTCATGGCTGGCGATTCACCTTCAAAGCACCACGGAGGTTTGCGATGTATGACCAGAAGAAGCCGCCTACGTCAGAGCACATGCTGCCAATCCTTGGACGTTCAGGCATTGAACCCTTACTGGACAGCCACACAGCCGCCGCGATGCTCAATGTCCATCCCCGCACGCTTCAGCGCATGGTTCTTCGAGGACTGATAGCCGGGGTTCAGGTGGGTAAACTCTGGCGCTTCAGGGCCTCCACGATCAACGCCTGGATTGATCGCAAGCAGGCGAGCTGAAACGATTTCACAAGCGTGAATATGCCCGATTTTACTGGCGATTCGACACCCAATCGACTATCCTTGAGGCACGCCATTAGTGCCGTGAGTCAGGGAGGAAACCTTGAAATCACGAGCATATTATCAATTCGGAAGTTTAACCCTGAAGAAGCGGGCGAAGAGCGCAGACGTCTGGGAGTTTCGGTACTACGAGGATGCAGCGACTGGAGGGAGGGCACGGAAAGCTCTCTTCATCGGGACCACCGATCAGTACAAGACCGAAGCTCATGCCCGAAAAGCCGTCGAAGCGATTCTCCTCAACCTCAACGCTGAAAAGCCCATGCACCATCTGGGAACCGTGATGTTCGGCGGTCTCTGTGACAGGTACATCGCGGAAGAGTTGCCGGAACGCTACTCCACGCGGAAGTCGTACCTGTCGAACATCAACCTGCACATCAAGCCGCGTTGGGGCGATTACCTCATCGGGCAGATAAGACCGATGGCAATCGAGGGTTGGTTCAAAGAGATGGACAAGTCTCCCAAAACGAAGTCGCATATTCGAGGCGTAATGCACATCATCTTCGAGTGTGCCGCGCGTTGGGAGCTGTTCAACGAACGCCGCAATCCCGTCGGGATGGTGCGTGTCAAAGATTCGACCAAACGGCACAAGCGGCCCATGATCCTCACTAACGAGACATTCCAGGCGATTCTGGCGAGCCTGCCTGAACCGTACCGGACGATGGTCGTGGTGGCGCAATGCCTCGGACTTCGCATCAGCGAAATCACAGGCTTGCAGTGGGGTGATCTCGATATCGACCATCGTCAACTTCTCGTTCAACGGAGTGTCGTGAACGGGCATGTAGGTGAAGTGAAGACCGAGTACTCTCACGATCATGTACCGATCCATGAGTCATTGCTGGAGGTACTGCTCGCCTGGCGCGAGGAGTGCCCAAGGACCGAAGAAGGATGGATGTTTCCAAATCCACTTTCGAACAAACCCTACTACTCAACCGAGATCCAGAAGCGCTACTTACGCCCTTCGGGATGCTGCGTGGTTCCATGTCCTACCTGTGGCGTGGCAACGGGAGAGTGGTGTGTGCAGGAGGGGCCCACAGCCAACGGCAAGAGGGTTCTCATCCATGCAGCGCGCACCGCAGCAGCAGGGAAGTTTGCCGAAATCGGTTGGCACACGTTCCGCCACACGTATCGTTCGTGGCTGGACGAGACCGGAGCACCGATGAAGGTCCAGCAGGAACTGATGCGTCACGCCTCCATCCAGACCACGATGAACGTGTATGGACAGGCGATGCCGGAGTCGAAACGAGTAGCCAATGGGAAGGTTGTCACGATGGTGCTCAAGCCCTTGCGGGCGAGCGCCTAAAGTGTCGATTTTTCTTATTGGGAGTAAATGGGAGTGAATCGGTTTTTGCGATTCTCTCTAAGTTATTGATTCTTTGGTTGCGGGGGTAGGATTTGAACCTACGACCTTTGGGTTATGAGCGACCTGAGATTTCGGCAAGTATAGGACAACAGGGCACGAGTGGTTACCCTGAAACACCCCTGGGAACGGCTGGAAACGCTTATCGGGGCCTTTATGGGGACTGATTTTCATTTGCCCAATGGTTTGCCCAACGATCCACCCAATAATCTGCAAAATGGCCGATGCAGAAATCGGCCCCCAAGCGATATGGCTATGGATTCAGGCATTTACCATTGGAGACTGAATTTTCAGTCGCTTTGTGAGCGCCCCAACGATCACCAATGGTCGTCAGCCGAGTGCGATCCCAATCGCCTCCGGGGAATAGCTATGACTCTTCCATTTTCCATCCCTGATGTTGCACAACAAACCTCTCGTAATGAATTTTCCAATCTTCCAACCAAGGCGCCGCGATCCAAACTGGAGCCTCACCGAGAATTGATCCGCGAACTCCGACGCAAGGGCCGGACGTATCGCGAAGTCGCTTACCTGCTCCATGAGCGCATTGGATTGTACGTCGCACACAGCACCATTCATTCCTTCATCAAAGTCCGTGCCAAACATCGGAAGCAGACGCAATTTGAACTCCCGTCCATGGAACTGACTGCAGCACAGTCATCCATGCGGAATCACGTTGCTGCATTCAAAGCAAAGCCCACAGAGCAGCAAACAAAGCGTGCGCGCTTTGTCTTTCGAGAGAATGAACCTCTGACCTTGCGAAGTGATGGAGGTGCGCGATGACAGCTGTCACGAAACGCGTGGTCTTCACCATGGGCGGCAAAGGCGGTGTTGGTAAGACAGGCGTCATGGCTACACTTGCCGAGTGGTTTGATGCCCATGAGATTCCCTGCACGTTGCTCGACCTCGATACCGAGAATAAAACGCGTGGATCGTTGCAACATTACTTCAATGGTTCTGCCGCCAAAGTAAATATCAACACGCCTGCGGGTCTCGACACTTTTGTAGACCACTTGGAAAACGGTGCGCCGATCATCTTGGCGGACATGGGTGCGGGTTCGGGGCAAATTGCCGCCGACTGGTTCGACTCCATGTACGTGGACGTTGCCGCTGGTGGGGTGGTTTTCACCGCCGTCGGCGTCATCACTCCAGACCCCGCCAGTGTGGAGAGTGTGCTGGCCTGGGCCAGCCGGTTGCAAGATCGTGTCGAGTACATGATCGTGGAAAACGCCGTCAGTCCTCTGGCAGACTTCGCCTATTGGCATTCGACCGAGCAAGCCATGCAATTCCGAAAAGTATTTGCGCCGACAATCATTCACATGGATTTTCGTCTGGCAGAGATGGAAAATCCAGCACGGCAGCATGGCGTCAAGCTCGGCCAGATTGCCGAGCGCAGCACCACAGTCGATGAATTGCGGCGGGCATCCTTGGTGATCCGCGCGCAGAGTTATCGCCGCAAACTGTTCGCAGAGTTTGACCAGGCAAAACCGGTGTTGCTGCCATGAGTACCGGGCCACTTCGACAAGATGCCGCTGGCGAGTCTGGAGAATGTACCCTCTTCGACAGGCTTGCGCAGCTTGTTCCGCCAGAGCGCCAAGTGGAATACTATCGCGTCCTTGCCCATACGAAGACACTGGACCCCGATGATGAAATGCTTCGCATTCTTGAGGCAATGGGTGTGCTTGCGCTGCTGACGCGCGAGACGCCGAGCGCGATTGCTGACGAGCGAATGCAATTGAAGGAAGTGCTGGAAAGCTTCCTGGAGCAGACGGAAACTGCACGCGAGCGGATGCTGGAATATGTTCGTTTGCTGGAATCGCGTCTGGCAGACTTGCCCAGCGAACTGGAGGCCAGTCTCGACCCGCAAGGAATCGCAAAGCTGTTGGGCGAAAGCTTGCGGCAGCACTTCCTTAAATCTGGCTTGCCGGATACCGCTCAATCGCTTCGGGTGACGGCTACTGAATTGACCAGTGCGCAAAAGCAATTCACTGAGCTATGTCAGCGTATGACTCATCCCAACATGGGCCTTGCTGCTCAGGTCAGCACAGCGAATGATCGGGTCGTTTACTCCGTGGAATGCCGGGCACGCGAAATTGACAAACTCTTGAACCAACTCGGTCGGCATGTTGTCCGAGTTTGGCTACCGACAATGGCCACGGCTGCATTTGTCATTGGTTTATGGGCCGGGATTGAGGTTGAGCGTTTTCACAAACCGGACGTTGCTGCTCCGGTGTACAGTTCGCAGACAGTTGGCTCTGCGCCTCGACCGGGAGCAAGCCTCTCGGCTACGAAGCACATATCGAAACATCCACCGGAAAACGCAAAACGTCATGTTGTGCATTCTGGAAGTGTGCGCCCATGAGCCATAAATTTGTGAGTATTACTGCGAATGTTGCAAGGCATCAGCCCACTGCGGAATTGGATCGAACCATTGAGCATGGCCTTGGTCGATCACGCCGACGATCTGATAGCCGTCTTCACTGGAATTATCAAAGAGGATGACATGATCGGCGCGGTGAATGGCGACGGGAAGATTTTGGAGGCTGCGCCCATAACGGCGGCGAACATCGGCTTCGGGAACATTATGCCCACCGGCAAGCACACGATTGGCAATACGGAGAAGGTTGGTCTCAACGTTTTTCGTTCCAATATAAACGAGGATGATTTCAAAGCCATGGTCGCGGGCTTTCAACATCATTTGCAGATAGTTTTTGCCTGAGAGAGTCGTCTCAACCGCAAAGCTCTGGCCTTCCTGGAGCTTGCTTGTCGCAATTTGAAGCACCATCCGACCCGCCGCGATTGCAGAAGCCCCAGCAATTTCTGAGTTGATTGTTCGGGCCGCTGCATCCGGATCGAGAAGGGACATCGACCCAAACATTTCAGCATTGCCACTGGTGAGGGTACTCTTCCCTGCACCATTGGCTCCGGCGATGAGGATGAGCGTAGGTTGGTTCAATGGGACGGAGTAGAAACGCGCTCGGCCTGCTGCGAAAGACGCTGGACACGAAGGGTCTCAAGTCGTTTGCGATCCTCCGCAACCTTCGCGCGTGCCGCCTGAGCGATCTTTTTCGCCAGTGTAACCAGATTTTCAGCCATGCGATTATTTTACTCCTTGATTGTCTTTACGCATTCCTACCCATTGACGATAGCGAACGCGGCTCGAACGGAACTCGAACGAAATCGAACACTGTACGAAATTGTTCGATTCGTGTTCGACATG